>NZ_QUGQ01000015.1:0-96890 GCF_003479155.1 Blautia sp. AF19-1 | reverse complement strand
TGAAATTCGCAGTGTAGTTTTGTGCAATTTTTCAAATTTGCTCATTTATAGTTTTATGTCTATTTTTGCACACTCGCGTCTTATTTACAAGTTTTTTTCGGACACTTGTCAACACAGAATTCCGCTTTTTGCATCTTTTTTGTCAGCACGCAAAAGGCACGGCCCGCCCGAAGCTGTTTTTTGCTCCGGGCGGCCGCGCCTTTTCTCTCGTTTACTCTTTTATATTATGCTTCTAAAATCTTGCATGCAAACGGTGCCAGTGTCATATCCCCATACGTCACTTCCTTTGCATTGTGGTTGATGTACATCGTCACCTTCTGCTTCTCGTTTCCTCTCGTCACGATCTCAAGGCTCTCTTCGGACGGCACCATCTGGAAATGCCAGTCCCGCATCACCTGCTCCATCAGAAGCTTCGTGATCTTCTCTTCCAGACCGCAGCCCACGTAATACAAAGTTCCCCTGCCGGTCTGTTTTCTCGTCACGGCTGCGAATTCCAGATAGAACGCATCCGCGTAATGGAACAGCACTTCCGCATCCTGCACCTGAATCATATCACGGAAAATTCCGCCTGTGCCTTCCACGCCCTCGAACACGCCGCTTCCCACAACCGGGAATGCATCATAGTCCTGCAGGCTCTCCGTCTCTTCTACGGTCAGACCCGCAAGCGCATTGTAGTGCACCGGCAGTGTCTCGCCGAACGGAACGTTGTTGTCCGCATCTTTCACGGCGTGGCGGTACGTCACGATTACGGTTCCGCCGTTTTTCACAAACGCTTCCACCTTTTCTTCCATCTCCGGCTTCGTAATGATCATCTGCGGCAGGAAAATATTTTCGGAATGATTGATCACAATACCCATTTTCGCTTTCCCCATTTCTCTATCTTGTATCTTTCCTTTTTTCAACAGTACAAATTTATCATATGTTAAAAGTCAAAATATTTTACTTTTTATTTTAGTAAAATTTACTACCTGCTTTTGTGAAAAATGCACAAAAAGAGGCATCTCCATCTATGCAGACTGGAAATGCCTCTTTTTTGTTCTCTTGTTTCCTTTTTTTCTTCAGCTCAGGAAGTTTTCAATAATGACGTTTTCCGCCTCCGCTTCCGTCATGCCGAGCGTTCTGAGTTTCAATAGCTGCTCATCATTGATCCGTCCGATCGCCGCCTCGTGGATGATTGCCGCATCCACATGTTTTGCCTGGATCTCCGGAATAGATCCGACCTGTGCGTGATCCATGATGATAGAATCGCACTGGATATGGGCGTGGCATTTGTTTTTGCCGACTGCCTTGGGATGGAAGACCTGGGAGGAATTGCCCTTTCCGACAGAACGTGAAATAATCTGTGCGGAAGAACCGCTTCCGTTCATACATACTTCAATATCCGACTCTGCCTTCTGGTCACCGTCTGTCATCAGACGTTCGAGCACGAACAGTTTGGAGTTCGCATCCATCACAACATTCGTCGTACGAATTGTTGAGTCAACGCCCTTAATCTGTACGGTATCCAGCGTAAAAACGGAATTTTCTCCGATTTCAATATTTGTCACCGGGTTCAAAATCCGCTGTCCCGTTCCGTTTCCCTCGCCATAATGCTTTTCCTCGTAGCGCACGTTGGCATTTTTTCCTACATGAAACGTATGGATACCGTCGTGCCGGCTGTCGTTGCAGCCGCCGTTGTGGATACCGCAGCCCGCTACAATTGTAACATCGGCGCCATCCGCAACGTAGAAATCATTGTAAACAAGGTCCGTCATACCGGAAACGCTGACGACAACCGGGATAAATACTTTTTCACCTTTCGTCTCGCCATCGATCAAAATATCAATGCCTGGCTTATCCTCTTTTTTGCGGATTTTGATATGCTCACTGTCACCGTGGCAGAGCGGAATGCCGTTCTGGCGGAGATTATACGCCCCTTTCTGCTCAAATCCTTCACTGATCTGATTTAATACACCCTGGGTTGTCTCATCTACCTGTACCATCAGCATGTGCCTCCTTCCTGGCCGCACATCCGGCCTGTTTTCTGCTGGAACAGGGTCGGCAGTACGTCTTCCTTTGTACCGTATTCTTTCACCTGGCCGTCCTCGATCACCATGATCTTGTCTGCCATCTGGATAATGCGTTCCTGATGGGAAATGAGGATCAGACATTCTTTCTTCTCTTTGTGGATTTCTTCAAACCGTTTGATCAGCATGGAAAAACTCCACAGGTCAATGCCGGCCTCCGGCTCATCGAAAATGCTGACTTTATGCGGTTTCGCAAGCACCGTTGCAATCTCCAGGCGTTTCATCTCTCCGCCGGAGAGTGTGCCGTCCATCTGACGGTTCAGGTAATCGGCAGAGCAGAGTCCGACGGCGGAGAGGAGTTTACAGCTCTCGGCTTCCGTCAGCTCTTTTCCGGCTGCCAGCGACAGCATTTTTTTCACTGTCATTCCTTTAAAACGCGGCGGCTGCTGGAATGCATAGCCGATGCCGGCGTTTGCGCGGTGGTCAATATCATAACCGGTAATATTTTCCTCATCCAGGAAGATTTCTCCGCCGTTTGCTTCCTCAATGCCGGCAAGTACTTTTGCCAGCGTCGATTTTCCGCCGCCGTTCGGTCCGGTAATCACCAGCATTTCCCCGTCCTTTACCTCAAAACTGATGTGGTTGACGAGGCAGCGTTTTCTTCCCTCTTCGTTTACTTCAAAGGTAAGATTGTCTACTTTCAGCATATTTGCACCTCTTTTGTTTTCACTCTTTGCAGGGATAATCCCCCTTTCAAAAACTCTACTCCTTCTCCTAAAATCTGTCAATTATTTGTTGTGGTTTTGAGAGACTCTTTTGTTTTATGCAGTGATTTTTCCCGTAACATTTTCTTTTCCTGCATTCTTTTTCGTTTCTTCTGGATCGCATGCTGTGTTTGCGGTATAATGAGGGTAATATTTCATCGGGAGGTTATCGTATGCGTGTACTTATTACAGGAACCAGCTCCGGAATCGGAAAGGCGATTGCGGAGAAATTTTTAAAAGAAGGCTTTGACGTTACCGGATTTGACCGGAAGGAGGCTTCGATCAGCCAGGATTCGTATACTCATTTCTGCCTTGATATCCGCGACAGGGAACAGTATCCGGCGCTTGCGCCTTTCGATATTGTCATCAACAACGCGGGTGTGCAGAACGAGGATGATATTGATATCAATTTGAAGGGAACCATCGCAATCACGGAGGCGTACGGAATTCATGACAACATCCGCGCCGTCCTTATGATCGGCTCGGCCAGCGGCCATACCGGAGCTGAATTTCCGGAATACACCGCAAGCAAGGGCGGCGTTCTCGCCTACACAAAAAATGTGGCACTCCGCATTGCACCGTACGGCGGAACGTGCAACAGCCTTGATTTCGGCGGCGTACTGACCGAGCTGAATCTGCCTGTCACGGAAGATAAAAAGCTCTGGGATCAGATCATGGATCTGACGCCGCTGAAACGGTGGATGACCGTTGAGGAAGCGGCGGACTGGGCGTATTTTATGACCGTGACCAACCGCTTCTGCACGGGGCAGAATATTCTGATTGACGGCCTTGAAGCGGGAAACGCACACTTTGTGTGGCCGGATGAATGATTTGTTAATTTCCTGTACAAGCAAAAAACAGGTTCCCTGCACGGAAGCTTTTGGGGCTTTTCCGCTGCCGGGCTGCCTGTTTCTTTTCATTTCTTTTCTTACGCTTTTTCAAACACCAGAATTTTCTCTGCGAATTTGTGGATGATCGGCATCCACATCACCAGCTTGTAGATGGGATTCAGCGTTTCCATACCGCGGGCGATGTTGTCGTCTTTTACTTTTCGGAAACCGGCGGCAATGTCGCCCAGGTCTGCAAAGCTGTTCGCACCCCAGGTAAACGTCGCGCCCGTCGCCTGAATAGATTTTTCGATGTTTTCTTTCTTTACAAAGTACGGGCACAGCGTTTCCATGCAGACGTAGGCATTGTCGAAATGATCGCGGATGATGGCGAGCATCATTCTGACCTCATCCGCTTTCATGTACATGGTCAGACCTTCGATAATGAAAAGCATTTTGCCCCGCACTTTTACCTGATCGGCCCATGCCGGATCGAGCACGGAACACGCAATCGTGGAAACGCGGCCGGATTCCTGATAGATCGAATCGCGTACCTCAATCGTCTCCGGCAGATCGAGATTATACCAGGTGATTTTTCCATTATCCATGCGGTAAAACCGTGTGTCCAGACCACAGGCGATGTTGACAACGGTACAATCCGGGTTCTTTCGGATAAAGTCGCTGACCAGCTCATCAAACACAACACTCCGCACTACGATTCCGCCGCTCATTGCTGTGTCCTTTTTCGCATTGCTGAAATCATAGTCGATGCGGTCAATCAGCTCTTCTGCTTTGGTGTCGCGGAACTTGTTTTTCGGATTTCTGCTGTGCATGGCGCGGGCGTAGAAGCACTGCCAGCATCGTCTCGGCGGTTCCGTTCAGTTTTGGTTTTATTTTTTCATTGCTCATTCTGGGTGATCTCCCTTCTGTGTTTTATATTCTTCGATCCATTTCACCGGTTCCGGTCCGGTCTTGTTTTATTTCGGATTTTCCACCTTGTCCCCCACGAACCAGTAATCACAGACCTCACCGCCGCCTGCCAGCGTATGGTCACGGTAGAGCTTCGCGTGCATCAGGGCTGCTGTCTTGTAATCAATGTCGCACATAATCGGCAGCACTTCCAGATAGCCCTCTTTTCGGGCGAAGGTGTTCAGGGGACATTGGGTGAAGTGGTAATAAAAACCGTTCTGATGCTTCGTCTCATCAAAATGAAAATCCCACGAATACGCCTTATACTGCGGATGTGCTTCCAGCCAGGCGGCATCCTTATGCATCATCTTCGCAATCCGCGCCATGCCGCTCTTCTTATTCGCATTAATCATCAGGCCCATGGCTTTCAGAAACGGGAAGGACATCATCTCCTCTGAGATTGTACGCAGTTCATCCACAGAAATCTGTCTGTCCGACGCATCCCAGAGCGCAAGAAAAATGAGGCCTTCATAGAGATTCGACGCCATCGGGTTGTCCTTTCCGATATCATCGGCGCGGCGAAGCATGTCGCGGTAGATCTGGTTGGTCTTGCGGAGAAGCTCTGCGGTCTCCTCTTTTCCGTAGCGTTTTAGCAGACTTTTCTTTATTAAAGGAGTCAGCATGTTCCAATATTTGCTGGTGTATTCCATCATGGGCGGGTACCTCCATCTTACTTTTATTAGGATTCACTAACTTGCAGGTGTAAAATTGCCGCCTACAATGTAGAAAAATAGGCGGAATTTTACTTTTCATTATGAGGTTATTATATCACACTTTTTATTACTTTGTTTTAAAATCGCAAAAATTTCTTGACTATAATTCAGCCTTCCTTTATTATAGAAATTAAGAAATGGCCATCCTGCTCTCTGGTAAGCATGGATGGCCACTTCTTATAGCTATTTAATATTTTCGCCAGATCGGGTGATTGCGCTCACCTTCCGGCTGTCTTGTTAAGTATATTATATTGCAATCGTGTAATTTTGTCAAATCAAAATAGCGCCCCTGCTCTGGTAAAGTTAGGCGCTATTTTTAGTTAGAAGCTTTATCCGGCGGTCAGGTGTACACTGACCAACGGCTCTCTTGTCGAATATATTATATGACAGCATTTTCTTTTGGTCAACAGCCATTTTTCTTATATTTTCACCATTATTTCGACCCAAATCTCTCAAAAAGAAATTGAAATCCCCTCTTCTCCACCTTATAATATTTTCTATAAGGCACACATATGGGGAGATTTTTATGACGATCAGTATTCTTCTTGCGCAGCAGATCGCGCAGCTTTTTCTTATGATTTTTATGGGCTTTTTAATCGTAAAAGCCGGACTTTTAAAGGATGAGGACAGCAAAGTTCTGTCGAAAATTGTGCTGTACCTGATCATTCCCTGCGTGATTCTGAATGCGTTTCAGGTCGATTACACGCCGGAAACGGTGCGGGGGCTGCTGGTTGCGTTTGCGGCTTCGCTTCTGATGCAGGTTGTGCTTCTTTTTGCGGTTTCAGCTCTTGGACGGGTGTTTCATTTGGATGCGGTTGAGATAACTTCTGTTTACTACTCCAATTCCGGCAATCTGATTGTGCCGCTTGTGACGGCTGTTTTAGGAGCGGAATGGGTGCTTTACAGCTGTGTTTATATGAGCGTACAGCTTGTCTTTTTCTGGACGCACTGCAAAAAGGTGATCAGCCGTGAGGCTTCCTATGACTGGAAGAAGATTGTTCTGAACCTCAATATTATTTCTATTTTCGTCGGAATTCTTCTTTTTTTCACGGGCATCCGGCTTCCTGCGCTGGTCAACAATACGCTTCATTCTGTCGGAAGCATGGTTTGCCCTGCCAGTATGATTGTTACGGGTATGCTTTTTGCCGGCATGGACTTCCGGCAGATTTTTGCGAATAAACGGATTTACTTCGTGACCTTTCTCCGCCTGATCGCCGTTCCGCTGATGGCGCTTGTTCTCTTAAAACTCAGCCATCTCGCCGACCTTTCCGCTGACGGACCGACACTGATTCTGATCGTTTTTCTCGCCATCATCACGCCATCTGCTTCCACGGTTACCCAGATGTGCCAGGTATACGGCAACGATTCGCGCTATGCCAGTGCCATCAATGTTGTTACTACGCTGGCTTCTATTGTGACGATGCCGCTTATGGTAATGCTGCTTCAGATGGTAATCTAATCACAATTAACAGAAAAACGCTGTCCCGCTTCCCCTTCCAGAGAAGCATTGACAGCGTTTTCTATTACCCAATTAGTACCTTTTTCCCTTCAAACGCAAATCCATAATGCCGGATTCTTTCTTTTGGGATTCCCCGTTCTTTCAGTTCCGCGTCGTATTTCTTTATTTCAATCTGCGCCAGTGCTTTTTGTACCGTTTCCTGCAGCGTTTTTTCTTCCGTTTCTTTTACTTTAAATTCCAGAATCATAGCATCTCGATCCAAATTTCTGGGAATTAGAATCACATCGTATCTTCCATACCCACTTTTCCGATTGGAACGCACCTCATAAAGATCTCGCACTTCCACCAGCAGCCCAAGTACAAATCCATGATAAAACCGCTCTGGCTGGCTCCGCTCGGATACATGTTTTCCAGCATCAAAATTACTAAATGTAGCAAGTGCAATATCATTCATATAGAGGTTCATCGCTTTTACATCCCCATTCAGCAATGCTTTGATAAATTCATTATAATTGGCAGATGCCGCTGCAAACCAGCTTTTGAACATATTCGAAAACATGCTCACAGTCTCCAGATTTGTGATGGAAAGAGAATACCACGGCTCCAGCGTCAGTCCTCTGTATTCAATCTCCTCCACTTTCAGATAACCGCTTGCCACCAACAGACTCCATACCGCACTTTCATCCTGTTCTAATTGTCCAAATATAATCTGCTCATCAAAATTAACTACAATTTGTTGTCTGTTGATCAGTTTTTCCAGTTCTTCCTTCATATTTACCGATGCCGACTGCAGGAGTTTGCTGATCAATCCATTGGAACTTGTAGCTGCCCAGTAGGGCCGCAGTTTTTTCTCTTTCAGATAATTTGTAATAGACCACGGATTGTAAATATCACGATGCGTGCCAAAGCAAAATCCGTCATACCATTGCTTTACCAGCTCTTTCTTTTCCGGCATTCCAAATTGATCTAATGATTGAAATACCTCTTTTTCTGTAAAACCAAAACAGTCTGCATAGGCATCCGATGTTGTTGTAATAACCGTCAGATTATTGAGGTCCGAAAAAACAGATTCTTTGGAAATACGGGTAATTCCAGTCATCACAGCGCGGTCCAGATATGGATTTGTTTTGAACGTCGCATTGAAAAGGCTTCTCATAAATCCGGCAAATTCACCCCAGTATCCATGAATATAGGCTTCCTGCATGGGCGTGTCATATTCATCCAGAAAGATCAAAACTTTTTTTCCATATAAAAGATTCAAATAACTGGAAAGATTTTTTAATGCATCCTGTGCTGTCACATCACTCATTTTTTCTGTAATTTCCAGCATCTGCTGTTTCTCATTTTGCGTAAAGCATTCTTCCTGCTCCAAATACCGATGTTGGCGATAAGCATCTACAATAATATTTTTTATCTTCTGCACTGCATCTTGATAGTTATTCTGTTTTACGTCCGCAAAGCTCAGAAAAATCACCGGATAAGTTCCCTGCAGTCTGCGGTATTTTTCCTGTTTCCAGATGGAAAGCCCTTCAAAGATGGTACCTTTTTCTGCATACTGTCTGGAAAAGAAACAATTCAGCATGCTCATATTCAATGTTTTGCCAAATCTTCTCGGACGTGTGATCAGCGTAATGTCATCTCCACTTTCCCACCATTGTCTGATAAAATCGGTTTTATCAACATAAAAATAATGATTTTCTCGAAGGGAAGCAAAATCCTGCTTTCCTATACTAATCGCTGAAGTCATATTTCATCTTTCCTTTCTGAGCGCAGACACACCAGCATTTTCTGTCTGATAATGAAATGTTCCACTGTTTTCTAATCGATAATCTTATCTTATAGTTTATCAAATTCCGAAAGAAATTAATAGACTTTTTCTTCTGCACAGCAAAAAAATGGCCGTCCCATTCCTCAGTGCAAGGATCAGACGGCCATTTTTCACTATCAGTTTCCAGTTTTATTTCTCATACAAAAACTCTTCCGGAAGTGTTACGCCGAAGTCTTTTGCCAGATGGCGGAATTCATCCGGTGTGATCGTCTGGCGTTTCGTTGGCTGCATAGAAAGTGTTTTTACCAGGATTTCTGCAGATTTTTCTGCGGTATGCATCAGACCGAAGGTCAGGTCAAAATCAAAGCCGGCGGCGAACATGCCGTGGTGTGCCCAGATAGCAAGATCATATTTCTTCATCAGCTCGCTCGTGGCAACGGCGATCTCTCTGCCTCCCGGAACCATCCACGGAACGACACCTATTCCGGACGGGAATACAACAGGACACTCGGTTGCCATCTCCCAGAGTTCGCGGGTAAATACTTTATCTTCCAGCGGCAGAACAAAGGTAAGCGCGATCACGTTGGTGGTATGTGCATGGTACACAACGCGGTATCTTTCGTCCTGAAGTTTTTTTACCTCCAGGTTCATCAGATGGCTCGGAAGCTCTGAGGTCGGACGTCCTCCGTTGACGAGACCCCAGACGATGCGGTAATTTTCACCTTTTTCATCCAGCTCAATCATACAGATGCTGTCTTCCGGTTTGATTGTGACATTTCGGAAATATTTTCCGCTTCCGGTTACCAGGAAATACTCTCCCGCAAGATTTGGAACGGCGGTTCCGATCGGATTCCACTCTCTGGCCTCAAAGTTTTCTTTTACCTCTTCAACCTCTTCTGGTTTCACACGGTAAGAAAGGTTTCCGCCGTTTCTCTCATGCCATCCCTGCTCCCAGCCATCATTTGCCATGCGGATAAAGCCCTTTACAAATTCTGCATCTAAGAATTTCATGTTATTTCCCTCTTCTTTCTCTCTTTTCTCTTCTTTTATCGATATTTACCGGCATACAATGTCTACCGGCACATCCAGGATTTTTGCCACTTTCAGAATCGTATCAATATGATGTCCGACAGCTGCTGCCATATGATGTGTTGGTCCCGCCTCACTCCATCTGTTGCAGAACTCTCTTGCCCCAATGGAGAAACGTGTTCTCATGTTTGTATCGCCAAAGGTAAAGATCGGACCATCCTCATTGACACCCTCTGCAGCAACAAATTTAAAATGACCGTCTTTATCCTGCGTAATTCCAAGATATGTAACATCTCCGACCGGCGGATAAAACTGCGTCAGATATCCGCCGCCCGTCTTGCCATGAAAAACATCAACGATTTTCATGGACGGTTTTTTCGCCTGCGAAATATCAGCATCTCCCGATCCGGAGTGGCCGATAATACAGATATCCTCATTGAAATCGATCGAATACATCTCAGAAAGCTGACCGGTTCCGGCGATTGTTTTCAGAATGCTCATTGCCATTGCAACTTTCATATCACCCTCTACGGCGCAGGCTGTGCCCTGTTTAATCAGCATGGAAAATGCCGGGATCAGCATGCTGTCCAGTTTTCCGGCAACCCCCTTGGCAAAGCCGTCATAATGGGATGCCACCATACCAAGATCTTCTTTTTTCACCCACTCTTCAAATGCAACGACATATTTTGCCATATCCCATACGGTCTCTACCGTTGCACCGCCCTCGATATCAAAAGTATCCAGAATCTCCTCTGCCTTGGCGCGGATTGCGTCCTCATCTGTGACAGGATCCGCGATTGCCCACATTTTCTCCCAGTCGAACTGTTTCGTGTAAAGTCCCATCCGGTTGTAAAGATTGGTTTCATCGATATACAGATCCATCATTCCCGGATATGGTCTTCCGATCTGGGCAATATTGGTGTAGCGGAATCTTCTGCGTACCTGGGCTGCCCGGCACCACTCGTCGATTTCCTTTGCCACGTAAGCATCTCCGCCTTCTACAACACCGGTGATAACGGCATGACGTTTTCCTGCACGCTCCAGATCGGCTACCATCTCACCGACTGCTCCACAGGCATACAGCTCACCGAGCCATTTTGGCGTATCGGTATTCGCATAATCCGGTGCTTTCCGTTTCTGCACATTCACAAGTACAACCGGCACATTCAGGTCACGGACTGCCGGGAGCATATTGTAGCTGGTCGCGTAGGTCAGAAGCTGTAAAATAACAAGATCTACATCCGCTGCACGAAACTTATCTCCTGCTTCCATCGATAATTCTTTCGTTGTAACGATTCCACCATCGATCATTTCAACGGTATCCGGAATCGTCTTTTTGAACGCATCATACTGTGCCTCAAATTCCGGAACCAGCGTCGGGAACTGCGGCAGATATGCACCCAGTGCGATTGCAAATACACCTACTTTTGCTTTTGTTTCAACTAACATGTTCTTTGCCCCTTTTAACCTTTCGTCTCATTTTTTATGGCTCATATTGTTTGATTTCGAAGGAATGGAAAATACAGTTTCTCGCATCCTTCAAATTGCTGCATTCCTTTCCGGTGATCATCTGCACCGCCAGATTGCCGATGGCAGTTGCCTCGGTCGGTCCCGCCAGCACGGTTCTTCCGGTCTTTTCTGCTGTCAGCCAGTTCAGATAACCGGCATTGGCGCCGCCGCCTACGACATGAATAGTTCGGTACCGGCAGCCTGTTTTTTCTTCCAGTTCTTTTAATGTCTTTGCATAGCATACTGCCAGGCTGTTATAGATCACTGCTGCAACCTCTGCAATTCCCTGCGGTATCTGCTGGCCACTTTCTTCACATGCCTTCTGTACCTCGGCTGTCATATGTTCCGGTGCAAGGAAACGATCGTCGTTTGCATCCACGATAGATGGGATGGTGCATTTCGATGCCATTTCGCAGATCGTTCCAAAGCTTAAATCTTCTGCGATTTCTTTTTTCACAGACTGGACCATCCACAGACCCATGATATTTTTCAGGAAACGGTATTTTCTGTTGTAGCCGCCCTCATTGGTAAAATTGTGCTGCATAGCTTCTGTTCCGCAATCGGCCTCTTTTAATTCTGTTCCCATCAGAGACCAGGTTCCAGAGCTGATGTAGAGTACATGTTCCTCATTGCTTGGCACAGCGACTACTGCGGAGCCTGTGTCGTGTGTTGCGGGAAGAACAATCTCACAGTCGAAGCCGACCTGCTCCTGAATTTCTTTTTTCAGACGACCGATCACAGTCCCCGGTTCACGGATCGGCAGGAAGATTTTCTCCGGGTATCCCAGTTTTTGAATCATCTCCCTGTTCCAGTCCCCGGTTTCCGGATTGACGAGCTGGGTCGTTGTTGCATTTGTGTATTCCTGCGCTTTCACGCCGGAAAGCAGGAAATTCAGGTAATCCGGAATCATCAGCAACGTCTCTGCTTTTTCCAGCTGTTCCGGTTTTTTCTTCTTCCACGCCATAAGCTGATAAATACTGTTAAAAATCTGTTTCTGAATGCCGGTCGATGCATAGAGTTCTTCCTCCGGCACCGTGCGATAAACCTCCTCATCCATTCCTTTCGTGCGGTCATCGCGATAAGCAACGGCATTTCCGATCCGCTGATCATCCTTGTCCAGAAGGACAAAATCAACTGCCCATGTATCAATTCCGACACTCACCGGGATCTTTCCAAGTTCTCTGCATTTTTTCATTCCGGCCAACACGGCTTCAAAGAGTGCCTCGATATCCCACACCTTCTCACCGTCCCGTTTCTGCATTCCATTCGGGAAACGGTAAATTTCCTCGAGAACCATTTTCCCATCTTCCATATGCCCGAGAATATGCCTTCCGCTGGATGCTCCTATATCAATTGCTAAATAATATCTTTTCATACCCTTCCTCCATTTTCTGTCTCTAATTATAGATAACTTTATGTGGTAAAAAAAGAACACGCTTTGTCTAAAAAAGTGTCCTTATTTGCACTATAACGATGTCATTGATCGTATCCATCTGCATCCGTTCGCTCTTCTTCTCCTTCAGCCGCGCCGGAGTTTTTGCTCCATGGGGTAATTCAAGAAACGTTTTCACAGGAAATTACGGTAAAAAAATTCCGCAGCACTTCTGTGATTGAGGTGCTGCGGAACTTTTTTACATTTTAGGCTGATATCTCATGTTGGATACATTATAAACTGTGATAAACGCTTTCGGATCAAGTTTGTTGATAAAATTCATCAATTTCTGGTATTCTGTCTTGTCTACGATCGTGATGATTTCTTTGCGCTTCTGCATGTTGTAGGCACCATAGGCTTCGTAGATCGTAGCACCGCTGTGCAGCTCATGAAGAATAAATTCCCGAAGTTCTTCTTCCTTTGGAGTGATGATACATACCCGGCGTTTGATATTATGGTCAAAAATAAAATGATCCAGAACAATTCCGTTAAAATACGTTCCAAGAATACTCAAAACTACCGTTTTCTTGTCGTAAACGAGTGCTGCAGACAGAGCAACACACATACCAGACAGAGACATGGCTTTTCCAAGCTCCATATGAAGATATTTATTCATGATCTTTGCTACAATATCAAGTCCGCCGGAAGAAGCATTTCTGTTAAAAAGAATACTGAGTCCCACACTGACTACAAGTGTATAGCACAGAACATCCAGCTCCTGACTGTTTGTCATCGAACCAAAATCCGGGAAGATTTTTTCAAAAACTCCAAGAAAAACAGGAAGCATGATACTGGTGTAGACGGTTTTTACACCAAATTCTCTTCCGCAGGTAAAAAAGCCGATGATCAGAAGTACTACGTTCAGAATCATGGTGATGGCGGAAAGGGGCAACGGTACAAAGTTGGAAAGTACGATACCAAGACCCGAAATACTGCTGACAGAAGTATGGCTTGGTACCAGAAAAAAATAGACTGCCGCTGCAATAATAGCAACAGCTGCTGTCAGGATCAGGATTTCCAACAGAATCTGAGTATCCTTCAATTGTTTTTTCATGTTAATTCTCCGTATCTTATTTTTTATGGATGGGAAGATCCCTTCTTTATATTAATGGCATTTTGAAGATATGTAAACCCTTTCCAGAAATCATTCCAACATATTTGTGTATCGTTGTTGCTTTTCCGTCAGCTTTCTGTAATGCATATCCTTTTTATTGCTTTTTTTCGTTCTATGCTACAATAATTTTGATACTTAATATTATCTTGTAACACAATCAGGAGAACATCATGAATGAAAAGGGACTGACCAACATTAGTCTCAAAAAATAAATAACTCAAAGGTTTACCAATATATTTACAGAAAGAAAAAGACCTCCAAGCAGCAGATCGTTCAGGAACTGCAGATGGGTTTATCCACAGTCAGCCAGAACCTCAACCTTCTGGAGCAGGAAGGTCTGATAGAAAAAAAAACGGCTTTTTGCATCCACCGGCGGAAGAAAAGCAAACGCCATTCAGATTGTATCCGATTTTAAAATTTCTATTGGTATCGGTATTTTAATTTCCTCCCATCCTGGCTGTGTCCTGCTTCCGTAAAATCAATCAGCAATTCTTCCAATGCCACGATGTCAACTTTTTCTTCCATTTTTCAGTTCTTCCACAATCTCGTTATAACGTTTTTTATTTAACCGGTAGAAAAATAATACAACCGCAGTCACAATCCACAGTACACCTGGAATCGTCGTAAATGCATGTTTCATAATTGAAAGTACAATTGCATTTTGTGTCTGATTTGCAATATAACCATATTTTCCAAGTAATCCTGCTAAAAGTGCTGTTCCAACTGCCATTCCGATTTTATTTCCAAGTGAAATAAATGCATACTGAAAACCATCATTTCTAAGTCCGGTTTTCCACTCACCATATTCCACACAGTCTGGAATAATTGCATAGATTGCGGTATTAAATCCAGAGAAAAAAAACTGTGTGAGACCAGATAATGCATAAAAAATAGCTGATGATTCTTTGGCATTGAAGAAAAACATAGACAACATGGAAATTCCTGTAAACAAAGCAAAGAGAGATGCTGTTCTTCCTTTATTATTCAGCTTGCGGAATAATGGTTGAAAACAGGCTGCCCCGATGATAGAAGGAATAATGATGCACATCGAATAAGTTGTGTAGTAAGAGGCATTTCCTTCCACATATGTAAAATAATACAGAATATCTGCGTTTCTACCATATAATGTAAATCCAAATAATATCTGCCCTGCCAATGCAAGAAGATATGGTCTGTTCTGCATGACTGCTTTCAACTGTATCTTTACAGAAATTTTTTCTTTTTCCGGAGTAATCACTGCCTCTTTCGTCTTCGCAAAGCAGAAGAAATGACAGGCTGTAAAAATACATCCATATATGACCGCAACCGTCAGATATCCTGTCTTTGCACTATGACTGCCGAATTTGCCGAGCAGTGGAACTGTGATAATATTTAACACACCAATTGCAATCATCGCTGCAACCGAACGGGATGTATTTATTTTTGCACGTTCATCAATATCCTGTGTCATAGCACCACACAAGGTTCCATATGGAATATTCACACAGGTATACCCCAAAACCAGCAGACAATATGTAATTACCATATAAATGATCTTTCCATTCTGCGGCCAGTCGGGTCTTGCCCAGAATGTCATAACAAGAAGAATCGCTGTGATTGGTGCCGCTACTAACAGCCATGGACGGTACCGTCCCCATCTCGATTTTGTTTTATCTGTAAATCCCCCGACGATTGGATCATTGATTGCATCCCAGAATCTTGAAAAAAGCATAAGTGCTGACACAGCCGCCATACTGATTCCGAACACGTCTGTATAAAATATCATCAGAAAATTACTGACGAACATCCAGCTGAAATTACATCCAACATCACCAAACCCATATGCAATCTTACTGATCAGCGGTACTTTTCCATTTTTGCTTTCGCCTCCCATATGTCTCTCCTATTTTTATCAGAGTTTCTGACAGAACTCTATTCTTTCCTCATTTGGTCCCTTAATCATAAAATACTTCACACCATTTTCCCAAAATGGTAGTTCTTCGATTCCGTCTGTAATAATTGTGTATTTTTCATTGCAGATTTTCTGATACATACTTTCAATGTCTTCCACATCAAGTGCAACATGTTGGTATGCACCGTCTGACATTGCCGCCTGCCCATTTTCAAAAGTCTCTATACAATAATTTTTTATCTGTAAAAATGCCACTTTTTCCCCTGCTTTTTCATTATAAGACTGCATAATCACTTCAAATCCAAGACTCTTATAAAACTCAACTGTTTTCTGTAAATCGTTTGTCGGAAGCCCGACATGGGCAACTCCGACAATTCCATATTTATTTTCCATACGAACTCCTTACTTTTCACTGACGTTGATAATTACTTTCATCGTTGTCTCGCGGTTATCATCAATATACTGGTATGCCTTCAGATAATCTTTAAAAGCAAATGTCTTTGAGATGAGCAGTTTCAAATGAACTTTGCCCTCATTTACCAGTCTGATTCCATCTATGTAATCATCATGGCGGTACATCATCGTGCTCTTAATGTCAAGTTCGTGGTCATTTGCCACTGCAAGATCTACTTCTGCCATTCCTGCAAAAACAGCCACCAGTACGATCGTGCTTCCTTTTCTTGCATATTTAATTGCCTGTCCCATTGTGATATTGTTTCCGGCACAGTCGTAGATCACATCCGCCTTGTCCGGTCCAAATGCTTCGATCATCGCCTCACCGAAGTCTTTATTTTTGGTATTCACACACACATCAATTCCACATTCTTTTGCCTTCGCAAGTCTAAGATCACTGATATCTGTGATCATCACTTTCGCTGCTCCCATTCCTTTTGCTGTCTGTGCCACGAGATTTCCGATCGGTCCTGCTCCAAGGACTGCAATATTCATGCCAGCCACATCGCCCATCTGTTTTACACCATGAACTGCCACAGCAAGAGGTTCGATCATAGCTCCTTCTTCATAGGACATATCTTCCGGAATAGGTGTTACTTTAGATGCATCCACTGCAAAATACTCAGATGCTGTTCCTGTCGTCTGAAATCCCATTACTTTTAATTCCTCACAGAGATT
Source organism: Blautia sp. AF19-1 (assembly GCF_003479155.1). NCBI lineage: Bacteria > Bacillati > Bacillota > Clostridia > Lachnospirales > Lachnospiraceae > Blautia > Blautia sp. AF19-1. The sequence continues at coordinate 80,278 of NZ_QUGQ01000015.1, read as the reverse complement.
ATACTTTCCATGACGACATGGATAGCAATGTCCACAATATACCTGCGGCTCTATCGTCACCTTCTGTCCCACATGAAACTCGGTGATATTTTTTCCAAGTTCTGTAATCTCACCAGAAACCTCATGTCCCTGTGTTACCGGATATTTTGTAAACGGATGTTTTCCATGATAAACATGAATATCTGATCCACAAACACCAATATTCATAATCTTTACCAACACCTGATTTTCCTTTACCTCCGGAACCGGAACCTCTCTGAAAATAATTTCTCCTGGATTTGTCATTACCTGCTGTAACATAGTTGTTTCCTCCTTTTTTATATTATTATACGTTTTATAAAACGTTTTATCAAAGTAATTATATTATTGTCCTATAAACACAATTTGTCAATATGTTTTTTCATATTTTTATATATTTCATAATTTCAAAATATATTTTTTGTATATTTTTCACAATTAGCATGCAAAAAAACGGAAAGGAAACCGTAGTTACTGTTTTCTTTCCGTTTTTTACTATAATATCTTTTTCTAATTTTACACAACTTCTCGTTTTTCACACATATAAATCGGACATCGCATTCGCTTTGCAACCTGTCAGTGGGAGTTTTTAACTCCAACAGACTAAACATCCCCTTACCCAACGCTTAATTCCCTACGCACCAGATGCGGTGGACTGCTTATCTGCGTTCAAAAAAATTACAATTCTACCATATGTTTTGTAAAAAAGTATTTCGCGGCTCCAACAGCCGACGCTTCTTTCTTATACGAACAATTTTTCAAGTATGAAACATCATGCTCAAAGCCATTATATGCCATCACTTTTTCGCCCAGTGGTATCATATAATCTGACAATACGCCTCCCACATCACCTCCTAGTATGATGTCCACATCATATGCCATCCGCAGATTTGATATCAAAACAGCAAGATGATCCAAATACTCATTCCATGTCTGCAAATTTTTTTCATCACCACTTTCAATTTTTTCCATAAATGCATCCAGTGACTGCCTATTATCTTGTGTCAGTACACTTGCTGCACAATATGCATCTGCACATCCTGATTTACCACAATAACACTTTCTTCCACCGGGAACGAGTATCATGTGACCAAACTCCCCTGCTTTCTGGTTCTGCCCTCGAAACAGCTTTCCATCTATGCAGAATGCACCTCCTAAGGTGTGGTTCAAAGACAGATATATCGCATTTGGATACTTTTGCTTTTTTTCTGCAAGCATTGCAGCATTAGCATCGTTTTCAAAATATACTGGAATTTCCAAAGCCTGCTCTAAAAAGCGCAGACTATAATTCTCTATACCTAAAGCATGGGATTTTAAAACGATCCGTTCTTTCTGATCAATAATTCCTGGAATCGCCACTCCAATCCCAAGTAGCGTGTCCTTCGCTACTTCGCCTTCAAGAAAAGTTTTGACCTTTTGTGCCACCTCTGTACAATAGAATAATTCTGCTGTAAATTTTAAACGGATGCGATCTTTTTTTATAATCTCATCTCCAAGATTTACTAATACCATTTCTATATGATTCGCTGTAATCAAAATTCCCATTGCATGACAGTATGACTTATTAATCCCTATACTTTTTGCCTTTCGTCCACCAGTCGAAGCATATTCCCCAGTTTCTTCCAACACCATTTTTTCTAATAAGTCATTCACATTTGCTAACACAGTCGGCATACTCAAGTTTAACTCTTTTGCGATTTCCGCCTTGGATGTAACATGCTTGTTTAGAACATAATTAATTATTTTTTTTCTTGTTGTATTTTTTTTATCTTTATTTTCCGTTTTCTTACCCTCTTTTATTAAATATATTATAAAAGAATTATATGCTTTTTTATTCTTCTTGTAAAGTAATGTTTTATAATAAATCTCCGACAGAATTTATCTTATAAACAGCCAAAAGCTCCCGAAGGAGTTTTCCACGCTTTAGATCTACACCAATTCTTTTAACACAAGTTCTTCTGCCATATTACGAATACCATTTACCAATCTGACCCATTCCATCTGATCACGAGCTTTCAACTCAGCACTGGTTGCATCCAACTTCTAAATCTAAGTCGATCTCTATCGTGTCATCTGGCTTTTGTTGGGACAAAAGAACTACCGTCTCACAGAACATATTTTATCGCAAGGCTTTTAAAAATGGAATAGATTTAATATCAAGCATTGACGAATACTCATTATATTTTCCCATTTCCAATGTATGTGCAACTGCCTGTACCTTCCCTGACAAAAATCTCGCATAACCGATATCATTTTCCCGCAATGCCAGTCCCGCCATTGTGGAAAGAACAAAATTAAGTGTACTAAAGCCGGAAAAAATAATATTTTCATATTTTTCATATGCTTCTTTGATTTTTCCATTGAACCCATCATTTATGATATATGGTGGCGCTTTTCGCCCCCAAATCGTGAAAGTGGGGGCACTTTCTGCCCCCACTCAGGAAATGTTGCTAAAATACTGTTTAGATTTATCATACATACAAAATGGAAGTTATCTATTTTTCCTCTTCGTTAAGACCTAGTTCATTACATATTACTTGCTATCCCTGATACCTTATTCTTTCTACCAGCGTTTCCTTTTTCAGATTACTGCTTAAAACACAGGAAAGCACAATTTGTAGAATACCAACCAGAAGAATCATAACAAGAATCGGGATAAGAGGAACATGATAAACGTTCATTCCAAAAATCCCATTATGCTTCGCATAGGAAAACAGTGCATAGCCAAGGGGCAGACCGGCAGCAAGTGCGACGCAGATGGTGCCAACCGTAAAAATCAAGCCCTGTATTTGTAAGCACAGATTCAACTGCTTATTGGTCATGCCTACCGCTTGCAGCACACCGTATTCCTGCTTCTTCGTGGTGATATTGATGATCATGGTGTTTGCCAGATTCATAAACCCAATGAGACCGACAATTGCCATGAACAGATAGCAGCCAAGCTTCATCATACGGCTTGCGTATTCTGCAGATTGTAACTGTGCATGATAGGTATCCATTTTTATATGCGAAGCATTAGAAATCAAAGTATTCAGACTCTGTTCCACAGATGCAACATCTTTTTTATCACAGTCCACCCACAGATAGCCATAGGCTGTTCCCCTCGGATTCATGGAACGGTATACACCTTCCGGAATGACAAGATAAGTGTCCGCACTTACAAAGGATCCTGCAATCTTTCCCTGATAGGTATAGGTTTCACTTCCATTCTCAAAGTCAAATACAATAGATTCACCCGGAGCATATCCATCTTGTTCCATCCACGCCGACCAGCCAAAGAAAATATCACCATTCTTTACCGCCTGATCATAGTCCATAGAGCCAATATCCCCTTCTTGGCGCATAAAATCAAAATCATTTTTACTCACAATATCAGCCGGAAATCTTGTTCCGTTCAGATTTACAGAGACAATCTCTCTCGTCATGACATCTGTCACTCCTGGAATGCTTTTGATTTCTTCAATCATTGAATCATTCAGTGGGTTGTTCTGTAGGATTGTGTCCAGATTATTCTCCGAATAGGCTTCATCATAATTCTGGGAATAATCCAGCTGCAACTCAAATTGTCCATGGTTGATTGCAATCCGCGCCTCGTGCTCCGTGTCAATATTTCCAACATAATTAGAGATAATTACAAACAATACACAGGAAAGCCCCATGGTAAGAATCGTAGCAATGGTTCTTTTCGAATTGCCTGTCACATTTGCCATTGCCATGGAGAAAACGGTGACATCTTTTCTGCCTTTTCGTCTGCCCTGTTTTTGCGTTTTGGAGCCGTCAAGATACCGTGTCGCTTCGATGGGTGAAATCCGGGAAACCATTTTCATGGGTTTGCGCAGAGCCAAAACGACCGTAAGAAACGATACAAAAATGCAGATGAGCATAATTGTCAGTGAAAACAGAGGCACCTGATGGTTCTTGATTCCGGACGATACCAGATTTCCCTGCTCCACCAGCCAGTTGAAGCTGACTTTTGCAATCAGGAAACCAAACAGCAGCCCCAGCGGTATCGAAGGAACCGCCAGAAGAATGCCCTCACGAAAGATCAACTGCTTCATCTGCTTTCTGGTTGCACCCAGCGCCTTGATTTTTCCGTACTCCTGAACCTTCTGGGCGATCCCGACCTGGAAGATATTATAAATGACCACAACGGAAAACAGCACGATTCCGAGGATCAGGGTTCCACAAACCACAATCATTTCATAGCTCGGCTGCAATACCCACTGCAGGTAGAGGTCATTGATGATCACGTTTTTCTGGTCAATGCCGCAGAAATCCGCGATTTCTTTTATAACAGGCGCAACATTATTCATAGATACATTTGCAGAATCGCTCAAGGTAAAATAGATATTATATTGCCTGTCACCCTCCGCAACACGCTCATTATAAAAATCCTGCGAACCGAATACAACATAGGAAGCCTCGATGGTATATTCATCCCGGTCATATAAAATCCCGCTGACAGTAAATTCCACCGGTGCGTATTCCGACTGCATGCCGGAACGGTACTCCAATGTTACGGTGTCTCCGACCTTTACGTCATGGTATCCCACTGCATCAAAGAAAGCGCGTCCTGCGGCAATTTCCTGCGCCTTTTCCGGATAGGTACCTTCCTTCAACACATATTCCTGATTATAGGGAAGCATTTTCCTGACCGTTTCATCCGCACTGACAAACCCGCCATTTTCATTTCCTTTCAGGATGCCCTCCGTACACATGATGCCGATATCAAATATCTCAGCTCTGCGTTCCACTTCTTTTAATTGCGTACCATCTGCTGCGACAAACAGACCATAATTGCTTCCATATGAGCCTGCCGCCTGACTTTTCTGCAAACGTATCATTCCATTTCCCACAGTACTGATAATCACAAGCAGCATCGTAGTCAGACATATGGACATCATAATCAGTATACTTCTTGTCTTGTTCTTTTTGTCATTGCTATATGCAATCCTGCTTATTGTCTTCATCTGAAATCCACCACCTGTCCGTCCTCAATCACCAGAATACGGTCAGCGACCTGTGCAATTTCGTCATCATGGGTAATCATTACAATTGTCTGCCCATATTTTTTTGCTGTCATCTTAAGCAGGGCGATCACCTCATCACTGGTCTTGGAATCAAGATTTCCTGTCGGCTCATCTGCAAATATAATTTCCGGACGATTCACCAGTGCTCTTGCAATTGCTACTCTCTGCTGCTGTCCTCCGGATAACTGATTTGGCAAATTGTAAATCCTCTTTTCAATCCCCAGAGTCGCAATAATATCATTTACATACGCTTCATCCACTTTCCTTCCATCCAGCCCCAGTGGCAGTACAATATTTTCCCAGACATTAACAGATGAAACCAGATTAAATGCCTGAAAAACAAATCCGATTTTTCTTCTGCGGAAAACAGCAAGGGCATCTTCCTTCATCCTGTATAAATCTTTCCCTGCTAAAGTAACACTGCCTTTTGTCGGGGTGTCTAGCCCTCCAAGCATATGAAGTAATGTACTTTTACCGGAACCTGACTTTCCAACAATTGCGACAAATTCTCCCTGCTCAATCTGAATGTCCACCTGATTGACCGCTTTGACCTGATTCTCACCTGTGCCATAAAACTTACAAAGCTGCTTGGTTTCTAATATCACACTCAATGTGCTACCTCCTTTTTCAATTCTGTAAAACGTACCTTTTCAACACGCTTTCTTTGCCTGTTTATATATTTGGTCATTTTTCAACCTACATCCAAATTGTATCAGGATAATCTTTCATTTCACTTTCAAAAACGAGCAGAAGTCTTACAGAATTGTAAGATTTCTGCTCATTTAAAATTTAACTAACATATGGTAATTGAATCACAAACGTGCTTCCTTTTTTCTTTTTGCCGGAGGTTACCGTAATCATACCTGCGTGCTTTTCGATAATTTCTCTCGATAGAAAAAGTCCGATTCCTGTACCACTCTTTTCCATGACCTCCCTGGAACTTCCTCTGTAAAATCGTTGAAAAATTTTGTGATACTCATTCTGCGGAATACCAATTCCCTGATCCTCAATTTCCATTCTTACAAGATCGTTTCTTTTTTGTAACCGGATAAATATTTTTGAACCACCCTGACTGTACTTGACCGCATTATCCAGAACGTTGATCACAGCTTCGCCAAGCCACCTTTTATCCTGCATAATCGTGCATGTTTCCAGCTCTTTTTCATAGTCAAAAACGAATTCAATTTCTTTCTCATCCGCTTTTGGATATGTACGATTCACAGCAGATATGACAGTATCTATAAGTGGAAGTTTTTTCTTATTCATCTGAATCAGTCCAGTTTCCATCTTGGATATTTCAAGAAGCGACTGCAATAATGTCTCCAGTCCATCCAGAGCACTCCGACAACGGATACGAAACTCCTCCTGTTCTGTGGCACTTAAGTCATTCTGCATCAGCACACTAAAACATGTATCCAAAGCTGCAACCGGTGTCTTTAACTGGTGTGAGATGTCAGAAACCATTTCTTTCGTGCTCTCTTTTTCTGTCCGTGCTTCTTCCTTTAGCAACTGAATATGATGTCCGATTGCTTCAAGCTGGTCATTCAATTTTTCCAGTTCTGCGTAATTTTCCGTTTTCAGTAAATCATCAAATTTATTTTCACGGAATCTGATCAGAATTTCTTCCAACTGGTCTAATATTTTCTGATGACATGCATCTTCTTTTTTCTTCCAATAAAGTAAAAAAGTCAAAAAAAACACGCATATCACAGTGCTTACAGCACCGGTCACCATAACCTGATGCCGGAATTGCGAATAAAATGCATTCCCTTTATTCCCCCAGTATCCATATTGCTCCAATAATCGCCTTCCCTGTTCGTTGGTTTCAATATCCTTATCCTTAAGCAATTCCGAAACAGCATCCAGCCCGGAAAATTCTTCCTTGGCAGCAATCTCTGTCATAAGATTCATTTTATATTTATAATCTTCATAAAACACATATGTGGTAAAGCAATTTAATATTGCAAACAATAATATGACAGGTAATACCAAGGAGAGCACTACTGTAATCTTCTTGCGATATCTCTTTGTCACTGCCTTACCTCCTGATTCCATATATACCCAAGACCTCTGATATTCTTTATATAGACCGGTGCAGCCGGATTGTCTTCGATTTTCTCACGGAGTCTTCTGATATTGACAGCGATTGTATTTTCATCCACAAAATCCCCTTCCAGATCAAACACATTTTCCAATATTTGTGTTTTTGAAAGAATCTGTTTCGGATTCTGAAGAAAAAAAGTCAGCATTTTCAACTCCGTTTTTGTCAGACTGATTTCACGACTCTTTATCAGGACTTTCATTTCTCCTGCGATAAATACGATATCTCCCGAAATCATCTTTCCGGCTTCCGTTTTCTCCTGTCTGCGGCGGAAATGTGCTTCTATTTTCAAAAGAAGTACCGAAAGACTAAACGGCTTTGTAATATAATCATCTGCCCCTGCTTCATATCCCATGACCTGATCCATCTCCTGATCTAATGCTGTAAGGCAAATAATGTATGTATTATAATTGCATCTCATCCACCTTACAAATTCCAGTCCATTCCCATCCGGAAGATTCACATCACAAATGGTAACATCCACATTATTATCACTTGCAATTCTTTTCGCTTTTTTCACTGATTCTGCCGAAAAAACCTCATATCCGGATTTTTTCAGTGAGAATGTAATTCCACGATTTAAATTTTCATCATCTTCAACCACGAGTATACCTGGCATAGCATCTGCACCTCTCTTTATTAACTATTCATCTTAAAATGCTTCAATGCCTCCACAATTGCACTCTCTTTATCTTCTGGACACTGCGGTTGCCTGCTATCTTCATTTTTAGGTAAATTAGGACTTGGAACAAGTTCCAAGTCTGTCGCGGCAGTCGTCGAATTGCCCTGCAAGCAGTCCATTCTCCTCGTTGCAACGCGCAAATTCTTTCCAACCTCAATTCCGCATTTTCTCTTTACCTGTGAGATATATCCGGCTTTTGTTTCAGTTGGGACAAAAGAACAACCGTCTCCACATGCACCGTTCCCGGAAACATATCAACACAGCAGACTTTTTCTACACGGTATCCATATTTTGCAAACTCTACCAGATCCCGCGCAAGAGAAGTCGGCTTGCAGGAGATGTAAAGCATTTTTTCACACCTATATAAATCAACTATCTTCGGCAGAGCCTTCGGATGGATTCCTTCGCGCGGTGGATCAAGAACGATGAAGTCCGGTTTTTCTTCGATTTCATCGATCACCTTCAGCACGTCTCCGGCGAGGAAACTGCAGTTGGTAAGGCCGTTTGCCTCTGCGTTCTCTTTTGCAGCTGTAACAGCTTCTTCCACGATTTCCACGCCGATCACTTCTTTTGCGACCGGTGCAAGGATCTGGGCGATGGTTCCGGTTCCGCTGTAGAGGTCGAAGATCGTGCGGTCTTTCGTCTCGCCGACGAACTCGCGGGCGGTGCTGTAGAGAACTTCCGCGCCAAGGGAATTGGTCTGGAAGAAGGAGAACGGGGTGATCTTGAATTTCAGTCCGAGGAGTTCTTCATAGAAGTAGTCCTGTCCGTAGAGCACTTTTGTCTCATCGCTCTTTACAATATCTGCCAGGGAATCATTTATGATATGGAGGAATCCGACAACCTTTCCTTCCAGCGGCAGACCAAGCACTTCCTGCACAAGCGGCATCAGATCCCACTCTTCCTGGCTTGTGGTGACGAGATTTACCAGGATTTCTCCGGTATTCTCGGCTCTTCGCACCAGCAGGTGGCGCAGGTAACCCTCGTGGCTTATCTTGTGGTAGTAACTTGCGTTCCGCTCTTTAAAGTACGCCAGCACGCAGGTCAGAATCTTTGTGAAATCCTCATGCACGATTTTGCAGTCGCACGCGGTCAGGACATCGTAGGTGCTTCCCTTTTTATGAAGTCCGAGAGACAACGGGCCGTCCTTGTATTCATCGCCGAAGGAAAACTCCATTTTATTCCGGTATGCAAACTCCTTCGGACTTCCCTTGATTCCAAGGAACGGATAATCGGCCTCCCCCGCCTCATTGACCTGGCCGGCCTCCACGAGGGCATCGTCGAGCAGTTTTTTCACCTGACCGGCCTTCATTGCAAGCTGATCCTCATAACTCATCGTCTGGTACATGCATCCGCCGCAGGACGGGAAAATACTGCAGACCGGATCGCGCTTTTCCATCGGGGATTTTTCTGTTACTTCGAGCAGGCGGCCCTCCATGCGGTTCTTTCTTTTTTTGTTGATCTGAAAGCGGATCTTCTGTCCCGGAATTGCATTTTTCACGGTAACCGTCTCGCCCTCCACATGTACACGTCCTTTATTCGGGAAATCGATTCTTTCCACGACTCCCTCGTAAATTTCTCCTTTTTTCATTCTCTTCTCCTTCTATGTCAAACTGATTTCCGGACAGAAAAACTCCGGTACCACGTTCCGGCACCGGAGTTTCTTTTTTCCATCCTACTTATCTTCGTCTTCATCCTCGAAGTAATCGTCGAAATCGTCATCGAAATCATCTTCGAAGTCTTCCAGATAATCCGGAGTTACAAACCGGTATACTGCGTATGCGATTCCTGCAACTGCCGCTACCGCTCCGACAATGGCAAGAACCCATAAAATCACGTTTTTCGGTTTTTCGTTCTCACGTTCTCTCTGTTTTAAAAGCTCTAATACTTCATCAATCTTATTCATACTGTCCACCAACCTTTGCTTTAGATTAGAAACTTAACTTAACGATAGTATACCATACGAGCCGCAATTTTACCACAATTTCCGCTCTTTTTTATAAATCTTTTCGTTTCAACTCACAATCGGTATTTTCACGGAGTCTGACATGTCGAGAATAGTTCGACTGTGACTTTCCTCATGTCAGTGGAGGATACCGATTTCTCTCCGCCTACCACTGCCGTTATGTTTCTTTTAACAATTCATCCCACCGCTTTAGAAGCGGGGGACTTCTTGTCTACTGGTGTTAAAATTCAGAATCCGCCGGCAGTTCCCGCAGAATCTTGTGGAACTGACCGCCGCAGCGCTCCATTTCTCCTAACACCTGGTCGATCCATTCACCCTTTGTATGCCAGTTTTCTCTGGTGAACTCAATATCCGAAGGACAGACAAAAAACTCTGTCTCCGGGTAGACAAGCTGGTAATACAGAATACACCGTCTCGCATGGAGATTCCGGCAGCAGAGGATCGCTTTTTTTACCTTGATGCCCGCCGCATCTGTCACTTCCCGTGACCGCAGTGCATTTTCATACGTATACGTCGCCTGGTCTTCGCGCAGAATCGCTTTCTCCGGCACGCCGTTTTTCTGCAGTACCGTCCGCAGAAACTCCCACTCGGTTTCATAGTTCCCGCCGTACTGCTCCGCAAGATCCTGTACACCGGCGAAATGCCCGAGCACAGTACTGTATCTTCCCGACGGAAGCACATACGGCGCAAATCCTTCTTTCCAGAGTTCTGCCGCGTGCGCCGCCATCTGCGGATATCCGTTTCCCGGCACAAAAATCACATCGGCTTTCTGCGGCTCATCCTTCACGAAAATATAGTCCGTAAAGTAGTTTAAAAACTTCTCATACATGAAATGTTACCACTCTTTAAAGTCCATGAGGCACTCTACGACATATGCCATATCCTGTTCAGACAGGCTGTAGAACATCGGCAGACGCATCAGGCGCTCGCTCTCTTTTGTTGTGTATTTGTCCTCTCCGTGGAAAACACCGAACTTCTGTCCGGCCGGGGAGGTATGGAGCGGAACGTAATGGAAGACACACATCACACCGCGCTCTTTCATATACTTGATCAGTTTTGTACGCACTTCCAGATTTCTTGCCTTGATGAAGTACATATGTGCATTATGTACACAGCCTTCCGGCACAACCGGCTGCTCGATCTTTCCAGCCTCAGCCAGCGGACGGAGCTGCTCATGGTAATAGTTGTAGATGGCCATCCGCTTTCTGTCGATTTTCTCATGTTCCTCGAGTTCTGCAAGCAGGTAAGCCGCATTCATATCACTCGGCAGATAGGAGGAGCCGTAGTCGATCCAAGTATATTTGTCGATCTGTCCGCGGAAAAACTTGCTGCGGTTCGTTCCCTTTTCACGAAGGATCTCTGCTTTTTCCAGATAATTCTCATCCTGGAACAGCAGCGCGCCGCCCTCTCCCATCGTATAGTTTTTCGTCTCATGGAAGCTGTAGCAGCCAAAATCGCCGATCGTTCCAAGGGCTTTTCCCTTGTAGTACGCGCTCACACCCTGTGCCGCATCCTCTACAACCTTCAGGTTATGGCGTTTTGCAATATCCATGATGGTATCCATTTCACAGGCAACGCCCGCATAGTGAACCGGAACAATCGCTTTTGTTTTTTCGGTGATAGCATCCTCAATCTTGGTCTCGTCGATGTTCATCGTATCCGGACGGATATCCACGTAGACGATTTTTGCTCCGCGCAGAACAAAGGCATCTGCAGTGGAAACAAACGTGTAGGACGGCATGATCACTTCGTCGCCCGGCCGAATCTCAGACAGGTAAGCTGCCATTTCCAGTGCATGGGTGCAGGATGTCGTAAGCATCGCATGTTTTACGTTGAAATTGTCCTGCATCCAGGCAGAACATTTCTTCGTAAAAGGACCGTCGCCGCACAGCTTGTTGTTTTCCTCTGCCGCCTGGCGGATGTATTCCAGTTCTGTTCCAATAAAAGGTGGTTTATTAAACTCTATCATTGTTTTTTCCTTATCTTTCTTCTATCCATTACTGTTTTATTTACTTTCAGAGCCCAAAACAAACTCTTAAGTAGTCTTATTTTCTCACAAATCCCTGTGGATTTCAAGACACGATTTTGACATGACAGCCATATCATCATACTGTCCATAAACCCAAAAGAACCCTTGATTTCTCAAGGGTTCCACAAGTAGCGAGAGGGGGATTCGAACCCTCGACACCGCGGGTATGAACCGCGTGCTCTAGCCAACTGAGCTATCTCGCCATATTCATTTTCAACACCGTTTTTCATAAAATATGGGGCCTATAGGGCTCGAACCTATGACCCTCTGCTTGTAAGGCAGATGCTCTCCCAGCTGAGCTAAGACCCCACATCGGTGTTTTGTCTGTTGGCTTTTTATCTGTATCACCAACCGACTTCGTTAGTATAGCATTCCACCCGCCAAATGTCAACACTAATTTTCAAATTTTTTCGATTTTTTCAACTTTTTCTCCCGCCACTCTTTCAGGTACTGCTCCTGTTCCAGATCTTCCCGTTCTTTCTCCCATCCTGCCGCCCGGCAGAGCGTCCATGCAAGCAGAAGAAATACGGCAAAAATCCCCGCCAGACAAACGATTCCCATCTTTTCCGACCGCCTTTCCTGTTCTGATTCTGCTAAAAAGCAAAGGATCTCCTTACTATTGTATCCGGAACGGCGGCGCTTTATTCCCTTTTCTGAATAAAAAGACAAAGCCGCCAGATTTCCCTTTCACCGGGATTCTGGCGGCTCCATTTTACTCAAAATTAAAGTTCACATTCACGTTACGCTTCGTCAATCGCTTTTCCAATATCATGGCGGTAATATTTATTGTCAAAGTCAACCCAGTCAACAGCCTTATATGCATTCGCACGTGCATCTTTCAGGGTATCGCCAAGTGCTGTCACGCCGAGGACACGGCCTCCGTTTGTCACGATCTCGCCGTCTTTGAACTTCGTTCCTGCATGGAAGCAGTAATAGCCCTCATGCTCTTTGAACGTCTCGAGTCCGCGGATCGGGAATCCTTTTTCGTAGGAAACCGGATAACCGTTCGAAGCCAGTACGATGCAGACACACGCATTATCTGCAAACTGCAGGTCGATCTGGTCGAGAGTTCCGTCGATGCAGGCTTCAAATACATCAATGATGTCTGTCTTCATACGAGGAAGCACAACCTGTGCCTCCGGATCGCCGAAGCGGGCATTGTACTCGAGCACCTTCGGTCCGTCCGGTGTCAGCATCAGTCCGAAGAAGATAACTCCCTTAAACGGTCTTCCCTCGGCTGCCATCGCATCTACGGTCGGCTGATAGATATATTTCTTACAGAACTTATCCACTTCTTCGGTATAAAACGGACTCGGGGAGAAGTTGCCCATACCGCCGGTGTTCAGGCCGGTGTCGCCGTCTCCTGCTCTCTTGTGATCCTGTGCAGAACTCATCGTCTTGATCGTCTTTCCATCCACAAAGGAGAGAACGGAAACCTCACGCCCCGTCATAAACTCCTCGATGACCATCTCGTTTCCGGCACTGCCGAATTTCTTGTCGAGCATGATCGTCTTGACGCCCTCTTTTGCTTCCTCTAAGGTATTGCAGATCAGAACGCCTTTTCCAAGAGCCAGACCGTCGGCTTTCAGCACGATCGGGAATTTTGCAGTCTCGAGATATTTCTCTGCCGCTTCTGGATCGGAGAATGTCTCGTATGCCGCCGTCGGGATATGGTATTTTTTCATCAGGTCTTTGGAGAACGCTTTCGATCCTTCCAGGATTGCCGCATTCTTTCTTGGTCCGAATACGCGCAGTCCCTCTGCCTCAAACGCATCGACAACACCGCCGACCAGCGGATCATCCATGCCGATGACGGTCAGGTCAATCTCTTTTTCTTTCGCAAAAGCAACAAGCTTGTCAAACTCCATCGCTGCAATATCGACACACTCTGCGTACTCCGCAATTCCTGCGTTTCCAGGAGCGCAGTAAATCTTGTCTACCTTCGGGCTCTGTGCCACCTTCCAGGCAATCGCATGCTCTCTTCCGCCGCTTCCTACAATCAGTACTTTCATCGCTCTTACTCCTTTATCTTTACGTGTCCGTCTTCTACCGTTACTTTTCCGTTTGCAATCAGATCAATCGCACGCGGCATGATGACCCACTCGGCCTCTTCCATGACGCGCTGCTGCAGTGCCTTCGGTGTATCGCCCTCGTGCACTTCGACTGCCTTCTGCAGAATAATCGGGCCGGTGTCTGTTCCGCCGTCCACAAAATGAACCGTCGCTCCCGTCACTTTGACGCCGCGGGATAATACGCCCTCGTGCACTTTCAGTCCGTAATAGCCCGTTCCGCAGAACGACGGAATGAGGGACGGATGAATGTTGATGATCTTATTCGGATAAGCATCCACAATGCTCTGTGGGATCACAACCAGGCATCCTGCGAGCACAACGAGATCGACGTTGTACGACTGCAGTTTCGCCAGCAGTGCCTCGTTGAATGCTTCTCTCGATGCAAAAGTCTTCGGGGAAAGGCATACCGCATCAATCTCCTTCTTTTTCGCACGCTCCAGCGCATACGCTCCTGCATTGTTGCTGATGACAACAGAAACCTCCGCGTTTGTGATGGTTTCCTCGTCAATCGCATCCAGAATCGCCTGCAGGTTCGTGCCGCCGCCGGAGACGAGAACTGCTAATCTTAGCATAACTGTACTCCTTTTTCTCCGTTTTCAATGTGGCCGATCACATATGGCGTATCTCCTGTGGAACGGATGGCTTTCATCGCTGCGTCTACATCTTCCGGATCAACAGCCAGTACCATACCGATACCCATGTTGAAGGTGTTGTACATCATCTGCTCGTCGATATTGCCTTTCTTTGCCATCAGATCAAAGATCGGCGGTACGGTGTAGCTGTCTTTCTGTACAACGGCTACGGTGTTGTCTTTGAGCATACGCGGAATGTTCTCGTAGAAGCCGCCTCCGGTGATGTGGCTGCATGCTTTTACGGTTACACCGGCATCTTTGATGGCGCGGAGTGCTTTTACGTAGATACGGGTCGGTGCAAGCAGGGTCTCGCCGAGGGTTGCGCCGAGCTCATCATAGTATGTATTTAAAGAATCTTTTGTCATATCGAAAACTTTGCGGACAAGAGAAAATCCGTTGCTGTGAACGCCGGTGGAAGCCATGCCGATCAGTACGTCTCCGGCTGCCAGATTTTCGCCGGTAATCATATCTTTCTTGTCGCAGACACCGACAGCAAAGCCTGCCAGATCGTACTCATCCTCCGGCATCAGGCCCGGATGCTCTGCGGTCTCACCGCCGATCAGTGCCGCATCGGACTGCAGACAACCTTCTGCAACGCCTTTTACGATCGAAGCGATCTTCTCCGGATAGTTCTTTCCGCATGCGATGTAGTCGAGGAAGAACAGCGGTTCTCCGCCGGCACATGCGATATCGTTCACACACATGGCAACGGCATCAATGCCGATGGTGTCGTGTTTATCAAGAATCATGGCGAGCTTCACCTTGGTTCCGCATCCGTCTGTACCGGAAAGCAGCACCGGCTCTTCCATTTCTTTGATTTTTGCCAGGGAAAAAGCGCCGGAAAAACCGCCAAGGCCGCCTAATACCTCCGGGCGCATGGTTTTCTTTACATGCTCTTTCATTAATTCTACTGATTTGTATCCAGCTTCAATATCTACTCCTGCGTTCTTATAATCCATGGTGAACCTCCCTTGTCCTTTGTTTTTATTTACTGTAGTTACGGTATCCTGTTTCCTGCAGTTTTGCGTCTTTTGCCTCAACCTGCTCTTTCATTTCCTGTGTATATGCTTTCAGTTTTGCAAGCAGTTCCGGATCGGAAGTTGCAAGAATCTTTGCTGCCAGGATTCCGGCATTGGCACCGCCATTGATGGCAACGGTTGCTACCGGAATGCCGCTCGGCATCTGTACGATGGAGTACAGGGAATCACGACCTCCAAGCGATGTGGTATGCATCGGAATTCCGATGACCGGCATTGGGAAAATAGCTGCGCACATACCCGGCAGATGAGCTGCCATACCTGCGCCTGCAATGATAACCTTGAAGCCTTTCTCCTCTGCGGTTTTTGCATATTCGAAAAATACATCCGGCTCGCGGTGTGCGGAGATGATTTTCATCTCGTACTCAATTCCAAATTTTTCCAGCATGTCGGCTGCTTTGCTCATTACCGGCATATCAGAGTCGCTGCCCATCACAATTCCTACTTTAGCCATGTTGTTCTCCTTTTCTGATTAACTGTTCTAAGCGTTATTCATTAGTTATGCTTATATTTATGTTTTAATCATTCAGTTCTGCTTATAATATACTAAGCAGGCGCAGAAATGTCAACCCATAATCAGCCAAAAGGTTCATTTAATTCTTCCGTTCCCGGCAGGACGAAGCGTCCGTCCTCAATGAGAGGGATCGTCGTTCCGTCTGCTTTTTCGACCGCAACCGACTGCAGTTCGCGGTACGGAATCGTGATGTCCGTGTGGCATCCGAAGTATGCTTTCGACGGATCTTCTTTCCGTTTTGCCGAAACCTCGTTCTCGCGCGCGATTACTTCTTTTCCGTCCGGGTTGTACATCGGGCTGTCCTCCGCCCAGGCGTAGCAGGTGTCGCCCATCGCAAAATGCGGGCCCATCTTCTCTGCGATCAGGATCGGCAGTTTTCCGGCGATGCCGTACTGCTCTGCCATCACGTACGCCGTCGTGTTCGTTCCGATGGCAAACTCACCGATCGGCAGCGTTTCGTGGTGATACAGCAGGTTTTCTTCTATATAAGTACGATTGTCCTCTTCTTTTTCGAAGTTTGCGCAGTCATACGCGGTGATCATGCCGTCGGTCAGCGTCAGGCAGAGATCGCGGTAATACAGCTCGTTCAGGTAGACTCCCGTCACATGGAGCACGCCTGTCGTGCCGGTAAGGCTCGGGGAAGTAAAGACCTCTCCGACCGGAATATTGCAGTCGGCAACACAGTTCTCGAAATTCGTCTCTTTCGCAGGATCGTTCAGATGGTGCAGCATCACGCGCAGATCCGTTCTGTTCTCTCCTTTTCCAAGCACATGCACGGAAACGCCCTCGTCGAGCGCATCGATCAGGTACTGCTGGATGCGCTGGTATTTTTCGTAATCGAGCGTGTTGATCTTTACGATCTCACGGAAAATTTTTTCGTAGCGCGGATCGATCTCCGGCATCGGGTAGGCGATGATCGTGTAGCCGTACTCGTCATCCTTGATATAGCGGTTTACAATCTGGCCCGCCTCGTTCTGGAAACCGACACGGAGCTTTTGCTGGCGCTCATTTAAGTGCAGTGCCTGTTTTTTATTTACTGGCTCAAACGGAACTTCGCCGAAGGTTTCCACCACGGCAGGGCCGGCATAGCCATCCGCCAGTTCTTTGTACTCGTCGTATTTCACCTGCATCGCGCGGAGCCGTCTCTTCACGAGATCCTCGTTGAGATACAGCGCCTCATCGTTCCGGTGATCGTAGTCATACTGCTTATTCGCAGACGCACCGGCAACCCACGTTCTCCGCGCGCCGCGGGAAATCACCGGCTCGAGTCCCATCTCGCGGAACTGTAATATTGCCGCACGGATCATGCGCTCAAAACCGATGTGGAAGCGGATGCTAACTGTCTTCTTTTTCGACAGATCTTTTCGCGCCACGAGAAAGCACTTGCGGAAGCCTTCTGTGTAGGTGCGTGCCATCGCGTCGATTTCTTCCTGGCTGAACGTATTTAAAAAGCGGGCTGTACCCTTCTCATTTTCGGTGATATATTCGCCGTACTGGTACAGATACCGCAGATCCGTCAGATCAGATTCCATCACAATATCCTTCACAAAGTGCAGCGACGGGTCAACGATTTCGCGCACCTGGTATTCCTGGCGCTCCTCGGCATAATCGCTCACATACCAGTAAATGCTCTCTTTTACATACTGCGCGGACGGCAGCGTCTCCTCCTCGAACATCGCATACAACTCGAGATACAGCTCCATCGCCGCAGTCAGCTCCAGCAGGCGGTCCTCATAGACCCAGACAACAGCATTTCCCAGCTCCCGGTACAGGCAGCAGAGGCTCCTTCCATGCGTTTCACCAAGTGCCCGCACGGCAAACGCCGGGTTTCCGTAGGAGGTCTCATACCGCTCCCCGATCACATCTTCATACGGCTCGCGGTTAAAAACAGCCAGCTCTTCCTCGGATGCTGTTTTTAGATATCCTTCTTCGATTCTGCTCCGGATCTGGTCCATTTTGCAGAGGTACTGTGCCATCTGTGCAAAAAAATCGCGGTACGGCTGCGGAACGCTTTTTTCCGCCGGAATCTGGCGGATCCGCTCAATTGCAAGCGCATACCGCTCGTTTAATAATTCATCCGTCATAAAAAAATCCCTTTCTGTTTCTCTTTAACTGTTACGAGGGGCAGATCTGCCCCTCATTCTTCTTAACTTATTCCTGTTTTTCTTCCCGGTCGTCAATAATTTTTCCATCCCGGATACTCTGTTCGAGAATCTCTTCCATATAACTCCAGATCTCCTCGGAGCCGGTCGCCGTCTTCTCGTTTCGTTTTAACGGCTGGGAAATCCGCACATTGTGGCTGGTCCAGTCTTTTCCATCGTTCTCATGATTTAAAAGCAGCGGCTGGAAATTGTCCATCACATGGGCAAAGCGCGCTTCCGGTGTCTCATACGCTTCGAACTCGAGCCAGAGATCCATCAGCATTTTTCCCTGATCCTCCGGCAGCAGGCCGTAGATGCGCTCGGCCGCTTTGTGTTCTCTCTCGTCTTTTGTTTTGTTTGCCTCCGCGTCGTACGCATACGTGTCGCCTGCATCAATCTCCACGAGGTCGTGGATCAGCAGCATGAGCATCGTTCTGCCAATGTCGATTTTCTCATTCGAATATTCCTGCAGCAGAAATGCCATCACCGCCATGTGCCATGCGTGCTCCGCGTCGTCCTCCTGGCGCGAATAGCCGCGGATGTGCGTCTGGCGCAGGATCTGTTTTTCTTTATCAATCTCCAGAATAAAATTCAGCTGTTTTTCAAAACGTTCGCGATCCATCTTTTTCCCCTTTTCTTTTATATGTACTCCCGGAGTCTTTCTGTGCTTGATTTTACGAGAGTACATTTATCTCACACCGATCAGAAACAGTGCCAGCCATGCGACCAGCATGCCGCCGCTCGTAATCGAGCCGAGAACCGACATTCTGTGGCTGACCTGTTCTTCTTTAAAGCTCTTCATTCCCACATAGAAGCCGTATCCCGACAGAAGGAATGAGAACAGTCCCGCTGCTCCGAGAAAAATGCCTCCGTTTCCGCGGAATGCAAACGATACGACCGAAGCCAGCAGAAACAGAAAGACCGAAGCACCTGCCATATAGAGAGCTTCCTTTCCGCCTTCCGACGGCTTCCGGACAAAATTGTAATTATACTTCTTCCTCGCCATATTTCCATCTCCTGAATTTATTGCAGATCAGGAATGCGCCGCAGCCGATCATGGCTCCAAGCGTATTCAGCATCAGATCATCTACATCAAAGCAGCCCACCTTCGTGATGAGCTGAATCGTCTCCACGCAGAGGCTGAACATAAAACCAAGAAGCGATACTTTCCAGAAACTCTCCATTTTTTTGTGCATCACCGGAACGATAAAGCCGAACGGCAGAAAACCGATCACATTGCCCGCCAGATTTAAAAATGCGGCAAGGAATCCCACCTTTTCGCGGTAAATCCAGAACCGTCTGATTTCCTGAAACGGCACCAGATTGTAACGGTAATCCAGTTCAAAAAAGTTTCTTCTCCCGTATTCTTCTGCAAAAAACAGAAAATAAACGAGCGCAAGAAGATACACCAGAAATAAAATCCGTCCCACAACGCGGATTCTGGCTTTCGTCTCCTGCTTCATCTTCGTTTCCCCTTTCTGCGTTGTTCTCCCCTCTGCTATCAGAAACGCCGGCATACCTCATCGGCGCACGCGCTTCCGAAATATCCCGGCATTTTTTCTTTTTGAAAGGCGCTTTTAGAACATGATTTCCCCGCGTCGTTTCAGCAGGCCTGCCCCGCTTACGATCATCAGAACACCGGTTGCCACGCCAACAACAACCAGTACGGCGCCCATAGCGATATTTCCGCCGCCGACACGTCCCATGGTTTTATAAATCTTTTCATTCATAGCGCAAAACTCCCTTTCCCGGTGTACCGCATCTTATTTCACGCCGTACTCCTCATAATATGCATCAATGGCAGCCTTCATCTTGTCATCGATCTGAATTTTGCCCTGGCATGGACGGTTGTACAGATACGTGATAACGTCCTCCATGGTTACAATGGCATTTGCCGGGAAGCCATAGGTTTCCTGGATTTCCTCGAGTGCGCTCTTATCGCCTTTTCCGCGCTCCATGCGATTTAAGGATACCATCAGTCCTTTGATCTCCACATTGCCCTGTGCCTGGATGATCGGGAAGGTCTCCTCGATGGATTTTCCGGAAGTGGTTACATCCTCAATAATGACAACGCGGTCACCGTCTTTGAGCTTGCTTCCAAGCAGCAGTCCTGCATCTCCACCGTGGTCTTTGGCTTCCTTCCGGTTGGAGCAGTAGCGTACTTCCACACCGTAGAGATCATGAATCGCAATTGCTGTTACAACACTGAGCGGAATTCCTTTGTATGCCGGTCCGAACAGAACGTCAAAATCCAGCCCGTAGTTGTCATGGATTGCTTTTGCGTAATACTCGCCGAGACGTTTTAACTGGCTGCCGGTTACGTAAGCGCCTGCATTCATAAAGAACGGGGATTTTCTTCCGCTTTTCAGGGTGAACTCTCCAAATTTTAATACCTGGCTCTCGACCATGAATTCAATGAACTCTTTCTTATACTGTTCCATTTTATTTTCCTCCATATTTTCAGGGGAAGGCATCTTTTTTCGCAATGCCGCCCGTTTTTACTTCTATTCTGTTCTATACTACCATAAACGCCTCTGTTTTTCCAGTCCAGACACAGGATTTCGCATAAAAAACATAAAATCCACACAAATAAATTTCATTCTCTGACGCAAAAAATCCCTCCGCCCAGAGAACGGAGGGATTTTGATATGTTTTCTTTTTAGAAATCTACTTCTGTATCATAGTAGCAGCATTTCAGCAGTTTTTCCATCTCTTCAACAGATGGCTGTCTCGGGTTGGATCCGGTGCAGGCATCGGCGATGGCATTTACAGCGATGTCGTGCATTCTCTCCAGGAATACGTCTTCCGGAACGAAGCCCTGCTCGGTCGGATAGCTGTCTTTTCCGTAGTTCTTGATGCAGTGCGGAATGTTCAGTTTGTCGTTCATGCCGCGCAGATAGTCAATGAGGAGTTTTACTTTCTCTTCCGTTGTCTCGCCGCCAAGTTTCATCTCGTCAGCGATCACTGCATAACGTTTTGCTGCAGTCTCGTCTTTTGCGTTGAACGCGATAACCTTCGGCAGGTACATAGCGTTTGCTGCGCCGTGGATCAGGTGAGCGCCGTAATCAGCGAATGCTGCGCCTGTTTTATGTGCCATGGAGTGAACAATACCAAGAAGTGCATTGGAGAATGCCATACCAGCGAGGCACTGTGCGTTGTGCATGCTGTCACGTTTTGCCATATCTCCGTTGTAGGAATCTACCAGGTCTGCCTGAATCATCTTGATTGCATACAGTGCCAGCGGATCGGTGAAGTCACAGTTCGCTGTGGAAACGTATGCCTCGATTGCATGGGTCATAGCGTCCATACCGGTGTGAGCAACTAACTTTTGCGGCATCGTCTCTGCCAGATCCGGATCTACGATTGCAACGTCCGGCGTGATTTCGAAGTCTGCCAGCGGGTATTTGATACCTTTTTCATAGTCTGTGATAACTGCGAACGCGGTTACCTCGGTTGCTGTTCCGGATGTAGAAGAAATTGCACAGAAATGAGCTTTTCTGCGGAGTTTCGGCATTCCGAATACCTTGCACATTTCTTCGAAGGTGATGTCTGGATACTCGTATTTGATCCACATTGCTTTTGCTGCGTCGATCGGAGATCCGCCGCCCATTGCTACGATCCAGTCCGGCTGGAACTCTTCCATCGCTTTTGCTCCGCGCATAACAGTCTCGACTGACGGGTCAGACTCGATTCCCTCAAAAAGCTGTACTTCCATGCCGGCTTCTTTCAGGTAGTCTACTGCGCGATCCAGGAAACCGAAACGTTTCATGGAGCCGCCGCCTACACAGACGATTGCACGTTTTCCTTCGAATGTTTTCAGTGCCTCTAAAGCACCCTTTCCGTGGTATAAATCCCTTGGTAATGTAAATCTTGCCATTGTTCAGAACCCCTTTCTTGTTTTGCTTCTGATGGACAGCTCCGGCAGATCAGATCAGCAGAATTTCTGTTTTTCCTACTCTCTGTTTGAGCCGCCTTTTGTCTTTTGTTTTCGACTTTGTTATTATTATAACAAACTTTTTCAGGGATTTCCAATACAAAAATGATATTTCCTGATGTCAATTATATATGTCTTATTTACTCCCGTGCCGCCCGCGATGCCTGTTTTTCACGGTACATCGCTCTTTTCCTCCAGCTTTCCGCTTCCAGATATTTCACGAAAAACACTCCCAACCACTTTCAACGCCTCCGCCAGATCCTCCCGAAAATCCTCATCCCCTCTCCGCAGACTATTCACCCTGCACCCAAACACCCTCTCATGCCCCGTACAGTGCAGATACCTGCCGTCCCCCAAATACATCCCCACATGCCCCCTCCAGAACAGCAGATCCCCGGCCTTCGCCCGTTCCTCCACCAGACACATCTCCTCCCCTTCTCTCCAGATCGCTTTCATCGGATACCCTTCCCTGATATCCGCATCCCGCCAAATCAAAACCCCATTCATCAAATACACCATAAACACTACACCCGAACAGTCAATCCCATCCGCCGCCTTCCCGCCCCACCGGTACTGGCATCCAAGATACCCCTTCGCACACTCCACAACCTTCCTCCGAAACTTCTCTTCCGACCACCCCTCCGGAATCCCCTGCTCCACAAAAAACCGCTCTTCCGATTTTCCCCACAAAAACCGATCCGAATCCAGTCTTTTTCTTAATGCCACCTCCGGCACAAACCCACTGATCCCATTCGCCAGTTTCACCCTGCAATACCCATTCTCCGTCTCCTCCATTTTCTCCACAAAACACCCCCGTCCCAGCGTCTCCAACATCCGCGACTGCACCCGCGCTCCCCTCATCACATCCGCAAACCCGCGTGTCACCACATACGTATTCCCTGCCTTTTCCCTCTCCTCCATCCACTCCCGGCTTTTCTCTTCAATCAAATTCCTCTCCATCCACCCCCGATACCCATAATGCGTCCAAACCTCAATCCACTCCCCCTCATCTTCCCACATCACGCTCCATCCAAAAAACACCTCATCCACCACATCAACCCCATTCTCCTTATACAAAAACGCCCGCTTCACTTTAATGATCCCATACTTCATCTCACATACCACCTTCCATTTTCTATATACTATGCACCCACCACAACACTCTCACGCCGATCCGCCCCCGGCGGATCCAGACCTACTTCGTTTCAGCTCCACACAACCAGACCTCACTGGAATTTGCGCCTGCCGTGTGGCGGGCATAGAAAAAGAGGGCAGAAACTGTGAGCCCGGAACAGGTGCAGGAAAATGGGATGGTTCCCGTTTCCCTGTACCCATTCTGAGCCACAGTTCCGCCCTCTTTTTCTCGCCCGCCGCACCGCAGATGCGAAGCCGCTCGAGGCCGTCCGTCTTATCTCACCGCCCCGATCAGCGAATTAATATCGTCAACCTTATGCCTTCTCATATACTCTTCGATACCGCGAACCGTTTCAACAGTCGCATACGGATTAAAGAAATTCGCCGTCCCAATCGAAACCGCCGTAGCCCCCGCCAGAATAAACTCCAGCGCATCCTCCGCCGACGCAATACCGCCCATACCAATAATCGGCACTTTCACTGCCTGCGCCACCTGATACACCATCCGCACCGCAATCGGCTTCACCGCCGGCCCCGACATACCGCCAGTCTTATTCGCAATCGCAAACTTCTGCCGTTCAATATCAATCTTCATCCCAGTAAGCGTATTGATCAGCGACAGCACATCCGCCCCGCCGGCTTCCGCAGCCCGCGCCATCTCCGTAATATCCGTCACATTCGGGCTCAATTTCATAATAATCGGCTGCTTCGCATATTTTTTAACTTCTCTGGTGATCGCCTCCACCGCCTTCGGATCCTGTCCAAACGCAATACCGCCCTCCTTCACATTCGGGCACGAAATATTAATCTCCAGCAGATCCACCGGCTCCGAAGTCAATCGCTCCACAACCTCACAGTAATCCTCCGTCGTCCGTCCACACACATTCACCACAATCTTCGTGTCAAACTGTTTCAAAAACGGAATATCCCTCTCACAGAACACATCAATACCAGGATTCTGCAGTCCGATCGCATTCAGCATTCCGCCGTAAACCTCCGCAATACGCGGCGTCGGATTCCCCGGCCACGGCACATTCGCAACACCCTTCGTCACAACCGCGCCAAGCTCCTTCAAATCCACAAACTCACTGTACTCCGCGCCGGAGCCAAACGTACCAGATGCCGTCATAACCGGATTCTTCAGTTCCACACCCGCCAGATTCACACTTGTCTTCATCGCTTTTTCTCCTCCTCGCGTCACTTACAGCTCAATTTCCGTACTTAAAAAGACCGGTCCGTCCTTGCAGATCCGCTTGTTGTGCACATGTGAATGACCATCCACCTCAGTCGACTGGCAGACACACGCAAGACATGCGCCAACGCCGCACGCCATCTTCTCTTCCATCGAAATCCAGCATGGAATTCCCTTTTCCAGACCGTACGCCTTAATCGCACGCAGCATCGGAGCCGGACCGCAGGCAAAAATTACATCTGCTTCCAGATGATCCTCGCGCACCGCATCCATCACATTGCCCTTCACACCGGCACTTCCGTCCTCCGTTGCAATATGAAGATCGCCTGCCGCAGCAAACTCCTCATTTAAGAACAACTCATCGCGGTAACCACAGCAGATGATCGTGTCCGTTCCAAGATCCTTCGCCGTCTGCAGCATCGGCGGAACACCGATACCGCCACCCATCAGCATCACACGTTTTCCCTTACCTTCCTCGATCGGGAATCCATTTCCAAGCGGCCCTAAAATATCAACCTCATCCCCCGCTTTCAGATGCGAAAACTCCTCCGTTCCTGCACCTGCCACACGGTAGACAATCCGAAGTCTTCCTCCCTCTCGGTCGATCTCACAAAGAGAAATCGGACGCGGCAGAAGACGGCTGCCGTCCTTCGAAAACAGAGAAATAAACTGGCCGGCCTTCGCCTCTTTCGCAATCACTTTCGTGGAAATCCACATGCTGTAAATTCCTTTTGCAATGCACTCCTGACTTTCCACAGTACAGCATTCCTTGATTTTCATAAGCTGAACACTCCTTTTATTTTCTTGAATCGGCGAAAAGCCCAAAATATCCTCCGGCGGACATAACATCTACCCGGCAGACCTTCTGAGCTTTTCACCCTGTATTCTTATTTTGCAGCAGCAAGCGCCCCGCTGATATCCTCAACCATATCCTTTACAGCTGCTCTCGAAGCATCCGCAAAGTTCTCAGTGCCAAACTCGGCATATTTTTCCTGTTTGTAAGCAGCGATAATACCTCTCGAAGAGTTTACGATTGCACCTAGTCCGTCCTCATTGAAGAAGTGAACGAGGTCTTTTCCTTTTCCGCCCTGTGCACCGTAGCCCGGTACCAGGATGTAGGATTTCGGCATTACCTTACGCAGCACCTTGCCCATCTCCGGGTACGTAGCGCCGACAACAGCTCCCACATAGCTGTAATCATCGCCCATGTGCTCCTCGCCCCACGCGGCAACCTGCTCGCCGACCCACTCATACAGCGGACGTCCGTCGATGATGCGGTCCTGGAACTCGCCGCTGGACGGGTTCGAGGTTTTTACCAGAACAAAGATACCTTTTTTCTCCTCTTTGCAGACCTTGATGAACGGTTTTACGCCGTCAGATCCAAGATACGGATTGACAGTTGCAAAATCCTCATGGAATCCGGCGTAGGATTTGCTTCCCACCTGCACGTGGCCGAGGTGGCCGACTGCATACGCCTCAGAAGTAGAACCGATATCGCCTCGTTTGATATCGCCGATGACAACGAGACCCTTTTCCTGGCAGTAGGAAACGGTCTTCTCATATGCTGCCATTCCCGGAACGCCGAACTGCTCATACATGGCAACCTGCGGTTTTACAGCCGGAATCAGATCGTATGTTGCGTCGACAATCGCTTTATTGAACTGCCAAATGGCCTCTGCAGCTCCTTCGAGTGTCTCTCCGTACTCGGCAAATGCCTTTTTCTGTACGTGCTCCGGCACATAGTTCAGCATCGGGTCCAGACCTACGACGATCGGTGCATTTGTTTTTTTAATGTTTGCAATCAGTTTGTTAATCATCTGCTTACTCTCCCTCTTCTGTTTTTTCTTATTAGAAATTACTCAGCTTCGTATACAATCTTGCCGCCGCATACGGTAGCCATAACTTTTCCTTTCACTTTCTTGCCGCCGAACGGAGTGTTTTTGCCCTTGGAAACAAACTCCTTCGGATCGATCACATACTCTGCTTCCGGATCGATGACAACCACATCGGCGTCCATGCCAGGTGCAAGAGAACCTTTCTTGTCCAGGTGCAGGATTTTTGCCGGATTGTAGCTCATCTTCTCCGCCATCTGCATCGGGGTGATGATCTCGGTATCCACAAGTTCGGTGATGGTAAGAGCCACGCTCGTCTCCAGTCCGACGATGCCGAACGGAGCTTTCTTGAAGGACTCCTGTTTCTCGGTCAGCGCATGCGGTGCATGATCGGTGCTGATGACATCGAAGACATCGTCTTTCAGACCCTGGCGCAGTGCCTCGAGATCCTCTTTCGTACGGAGCGGCGGATTCATCTTGTAGTTGGTGTCGCCCTTTACGATGTCGTCGCTGCAGAGGGTAAAGTGATGCGGGCAGACCTCGGCGGAAATCGAAACGCCGGCCTTTCTCGCCTCACGCACCATATCCACGCTCTCTTTGGTCGAGCAGTGGCACAGATGCAGGTGTGCACCTGTCTCTGCGGCAAGTACGATATCTCTTGCAACAATCGTGTTCTCTACGGAGTTTGTGATGCCCGGCAGATGCCACTCTCTCGAGTTTGCATCCTCATTCATGCAGCCGCCGTTTACGAGGTTCTTGTCCTCGCAGTGAGCCAGCACCGGAATGTTTTTCTCTGCGGCAATCTCCATGGCCTCTTTGTAGAGCAGCGCGTTCATAACGGATTTTCCGTCCTCGCTGATCGCCGGGATGCCGGCTTTTACCATGCCCTCGATATCGGCAAGCTCTTCACCCTTCTGTCCTACTGTGATGGCGCCTGCCTGCAGTACATTAATCGGAGAAAAACGGTCTGCTTTGATCGTTACATAGTTGACGCGGTCCGGGCTGTCGATGACCGGTTTTGTATTCGGCATCGCTACCAGCGTTGTCACGCCTCCTTTTGCTGCTGCTTTCGAACCGCTTTCAATATCTTCTTTATATGTCTGCCCCGGGTCGCGGAGATGTACATGCATATCGATGATGCCAGGCATTACATAGCAGCCTTTTGCATCTATTACCTGCGCATCTTTTACGCGGATTCCTTTTTCAACCCGTGTAATAACGCCGTTTTCGATCAGAACATCACTGATTTCGTCTTTTTGGGTGGCCGGGTCGATGACCTGTCCATTTTTGATTAAGATACTCATCTTACGTTCTCTGATCCTTTCTTTTCTTCTGGCCGTCGTCCGACCATTTATTCCTTTTTATAATACACGAAATCTTTCCTGAAATAAAGAGTTTTTTCTTGACTTTTTTGATTTGCAAGATTATAATGGTCTCAATCGAGAAGATGTTGAGATGTAATACGTGGTCACTAGCTATTAGAGATTATATTAGCATTCACCTTCAATATAATCTGTAATAGCTAGTGAATTTTTTTACCAAAAGTTCACTCGCTTATGGGGGAACATATGCATTCCCACATCATGCTTATTTTTTAATTTTATGGAGGTAACTCACAATGAACAAGGGAACAGTGAAATGGTTTAACGCAGAGAAGGGCTATGGCTTCATCACAGGCGAAGACGGAAACGATGTATTCGTACATTTCTCCGCTATCCAGGGTGAAGGATTCAAAACTCTTGACGAAGGTCAGGCGGTTACTTACGATCTTACCGAGGGTGCTCGCGGAATGCAGGCTTCCAACGTTGTTAAATGCTAATTAACCATAAGCGAAAGGCCGGGGGATGTATGTCCTCCGGTTTTTTAATTTACGCGGGCAACGAGTCAAAGTCCGTGCCTGCACGAGACCTTGGCGACTGCCGCGATAACTTGAGAAACTCGCGGAGCGTGTTTCTCATAGTTTTTTCTATAGCAAGACCCGAAAATAATGCAAAAAAGGCAGTGCTGCAGAGCGCGAATTGCAAGGAACAGATTTGAAGGCGTACCGGGGTACGACGAAAATCTGTGACGCAGTAATTCACGCTCTGCGGTGCTGAATTTTTTGCATTATTTTCTGGGATTGCTATAAATCTCTATAACAAAAGCGCTTATCACCCCGGGATTTTCCCGTCTGTGGTAAGCGCTTTTACTTTCTTTAACAATTCTGCTTATTCCGCTGTACTTTCGCTGATGGAATCTGCTGTGCTGTCACTTGCCGTATCTGCTGTGCTGTCCGAAGATGTATCGGAAGCATCAGAGCTGTCGCTGGTGTCATCTGCACTGCTGTCGCTGGATGTGTTGGTCTCGCTCAGATAATTCTGAATATCCGTCACGTTCATCGTTGTGGTTTCTGTCGTGCGGTTCGCCTTTTTCTCTGCTACCGAGTTCTGGTAAACAGCAACGGAGAACCAGCCGATCAGGGTAGCCAGAACAACGACGAAAGCGGTAACTTCCAGTCTCGTGATCCATCTTTCACGTCTCATGATTTTCTCACGGTTCGCTTTTTCCTTTTTATAGCGGTCAACTTTTTCCTGACTCATGGTTCTACTTCTCCTTTGATTTCTAAAAAGTGCTCGGCGGCACTTTCAAACATGTTAAAAATTATACTACATTTTCAACAAAAAGGGAAGAGAAAAGTTATAATGCAATGATAATTCCGCCGTCATTTGCATACATACTGCTGACGCCCTGGGTATCGAGTACGAAGACATCCTGTACCGCAAGGCGCTCCAGAAGGGCTTCTTTTACCATCTCGGCGCGCTCTGGGCAGTTGCAATGAGAGATGGCAAGCGTTTTGTTTTCTACATGCTGTGCGTCATTTACAATGGCATCGACCATTTTCATCAGTGCTTTGTTGATGCCGCGCGCCTGATCGAGCTGTACGATATCGCCCTCCGATGTGGCTCCCATAACCGGTTTGATCTTAAGCGCGGATGCAACAAGTGCTTTTGTTTTGGAAAGGCGGCCGTTTTTCCGCAGAGTTTCGAGATTTTCCAGCACGAAATAGGTGTGCTGTGTGCTGATATAGAGTTCTACTGTCTCTACGACGCGCTCAAAGCTCATGCCGGCTTCCTCGCACTCCACGATTTTTTTCACGATCAGGGTCTCTCCTATCGATGCGCTTCTGGAATTGAATACGTGAATCTTCAGATCCTCGTTCTCCTCCTGCGCCAGGTTTGCACCGAGCACTGCGCTGTTATAGGAACCGCTGAGCTGTGCGGAAAGTGTGACCGCGTAGCACCGTTCTGCTCCGTTCAGAAAAGATTTCCGGAAATAATCCGGCGACGGGCAGGCGGATTTCGGGCACTCCGGGCATTCCGCTACTCTCTTTAAAAAATATTTCTGGTCAAATGTCTCGTCATCCAGAATGGATTCTCCGCCGACTTCCAGGGTCAGCGGTGCAATTTCAATATTTCCTCTTTTTTTCATATCTACTGTCAGTTCACAGCAGCTGTCTGCAACAATGTGAAAACTCATATATTTTATCCCTCCAAACTTGATTCCGCTTTTTCTCACTGCGGACGTTTCGTATTTCCAATCACCGCTCTTTTTCAAACCTTCCTGAACTAGGGACGAATTCGACACAGTGAATTTTTTGATATTTTGTCATGTAGTTTTGATAACTACATTTTATCATAACACACTTAGTGCTCCATTGCAAAAAGTTTTTTCCCAATAAAAGTTTTTTCCCAATAAAAGTTTTTCCGTTAAAAGTTTTTTCCTTTTCTTGTCGCACTCCCCTTTTTGCGGTATACTACGGTCATACGGCTTTTTTGTTTATGGATATTTTTCCATTGCTTATTTTCAGGAGGTGGTACGTATGGAATGGACTTTTTCGGATTCGGTCCGGCTTTCCCTGCTTTCGTTTTCGGAAGCTTCCAAAGCCTGCGCGGCGCTGCCCGGATTTTCTCTTTTCCGGCGCAGTCTGCAGCCGGAGCGCATCGAATACTGCCGCGCAGAGCTGCTGCCTGACTGCCTGGTCGGATCGCTTGCCGTCCCGGACAAGACGCATCCGCTTCACCTTGCATTCTCGCTTGCGTTTTATCTCGACCGGGGGCAGCTTATTCTGGCAGCCGACGAACAGACACTTCCGGCTTTGCAGAGCCTCCTCTTCCCGGAAGAACCGCTCGATACTTCCGATGTCTTCCACCTGTTTTTCTCGTTTCTGGAATCGCTGATCCAGGAGGATATGCTCTATCTGCAGAATTTTGAGAAGCGCCTCGCGACAATCGAGGAGTCTCTTCTCGACACTCTGCCAAAAGAGCTGCAGCGGACCCTGATCACGATCCGTCGGGAGCTGCTCGTGTTCCATGCCTATTACCAGCAGCTTCTCGACATGTGCGAAATACTCTCCGAGGACGAAAATCACTTTCTTCCCCCGGAATGCGCCCGTCAGTTTTCGCGCCTTGGAAACCGCGTGGACCGTTTGTACGACCACAC
Source organism: Blautia sp. AF19-1 (assembly GCF_003479155.1). Taxonomy (NCBI): domain Bacteria; kingdom Bacillati; phylum Bacillota; class Clostridia; order Lachnospirales; family Lachnospiraceae; genus Blautia; species Blautia sp. AF19-1. The sequence continues at coordinate 49,485 of NZ_QUGQ01000015.1, read as the reverse complement.
CCAGATGCTGCGGGAGTACGCCCTGCAGATCCGCGAGATGCAGCAGGCGCAGATCGACCTGCGTCAGAACGATACGATGCGGATTCTGACGGTCGTCTCGACGATCTTTTTCCCGCTTTCCCTGATCGCCGGCTGGTACGGCATGAATTTTACGCATATGCCTGAGCTTTCTGCCCCGTATGCGTACTTCATCCTGATCGGCGTCTGTATTCTCATTGTTGCTGTTGAAATTTGGTATTTTAAAAAGAAAGGCTGGTTTTAACTACGGATGATTATCCTGCAGATTACACAGTTAAAGAATTTTATGAACACTCTGCTCCGTCTCGAGACATTTGACCGCTTTCCCGTCTCCGAGGCGTCGATCACAACGTTTACGACGTTCTCCATCGACGGCAGTCTTCACACGGACTTTTTCGATCCCGATGACGCGCAGCTCTTAAAAGAAAAAGGGCGGACGCGGCTTCTCTGGAAAGATGTGAAATCGTTCTGCTATTCCGTCATCAAAGGAAAACGGACACCCCTGCAGTTCAAATTTGTGTTTCAGCTTCCGCAGGCGGCGTGCGAAAAAATGATCGCGGACCATGCGCTGCCGCTGGAAATAGAGAACGTGTTTGGATGCTTTCTGAATTTTCAGTATAAGGACGGAAAACTCTTACTTACCACCGGAACTTCCCTCAAAATCTTTACGATGGACAAGTCGCTCGACCACGTCTTCGATGAGGAAGTCCGCCAGTTTCTGCTGAAAAATGAAATTGCATTTGAAGAGCAGATATAAAGACAAAATACTTATTTAGAAAGGTTCTCTTTTTATGAATCAGATTATTATGTGGATCATGGCAGTCGGCGCGGTACTCGGCGGTGTCGACCGGATCGCTGGCAATCGCTTCGGACTTGGAAAACGGTTTGAGGAGGGCTTTACGCTGCTTGGACCGACGGCACTTTCCATGTCGGGCATCATCTGCCTCACCCCGCTGCTCTCCCGCTTTCTCCGTTTCGCCCTCGTTCCCATCTGGAACTTTTTTGGGCTGGATGCGGGACTTCTCGCCGGCATTCTCGCCATTGACATGGGCGGCTACCAGCTCGCCGGAGAGCTTTCGGCATCGCAGGAGATGGTGCGCTACGCAGGACTTGTGATTGCGGCGACGCTTGGCTGTACCATCACCTTTACGATTCCGGTCGGCATGGGAATGCTGAAAAGCGGCGACCGCCTCTTTTTCTCCCGCGGCATGCTGATCGGCACGGGCACGCTTCCCGTCACGATGATCGTCGGCGGACTGCTCTCAGGACTCTCTTTTCTGCAGATCGTACTTCAGTCGCTCCCGGTGCTCCTCTTCTGCTTTCTGCTGATGTTCGGCATCTGGCGTTTTCCGGAGCAGACCGTGCGCTCGTTCACGGTATTTGCAGATGTGATCCGGCTTCTGACGACGATCGGCCTCATCGCGGGCGCGTTCTGCTATATGACCGGCTTTTCGCTGCTCCCGGACCTTGCGCCGCTGGAGGACGCGATGGCGGTCGTCTCGTCCATCGGCATTGTACTGCTCGGCAGCCTTCCGACGGCGGAGCTTTTACAGCGGGTGCTCAAAAAGCCGCTCTCTTTTATTGGAAGAAAAACCGGCATGAACGACAGCAGTGCCGCCGGCCTTCTGATGGGCATTGTCAGCCCTGTTCCGGCGATCACAATGATGGAAAAAATGGACGAGCGCGGAAAGATTGTAAACGCAGCTTTCCTCGTCTCCGCCGCATCGACCATCGCCGCACATATGGGATTTACGTTCGGCACCGATCCTGATTTTGTCGTGCCGCTTCTCGTTGCAAAGCTCGCTGGAGGCATCGCCGCCGTCTGTGCCGCGCTGTTTTTCACGAAGAACTCTGCTTAATTGTTTGAGAGCATACATAGCAACGCAATAAGACCTGCGCCGTTTGAAAGCGCAGGTCTTATTGCATTTCTTACTTATTTTCTATTTCTTATTTCACCATATCCTCTTTGATAATTCCATGCTCTTTTAAGAGATCTCCAACTACATTTCCATCTACCAGTTTCAGCAGAGGTTTTTTCAGCAGGTTGAGCGGTCCAGGAAGCTCGATTTCCAGCGGAGATTTTCCATCCATCAGTTTCACGGAGCTGTCCAGCAGATCGCGGATATCGTAAACGCTGCCCCATACTTCCGGCACGCCGCGGTCTACGCCGAGGAGTCCGTAAACAGCTTCCATTGCGGTACGAACGGAATACTCTGTCGTGAAGATGGTATCTCTTGGTGTCTCAGCGAACTGTCCGAGGAATGCGAAGTTGACGCAGCCATCCGGGATGACATCCGGGCGGTCGCCCTTTCTTCGTGGCATAAAGAATGCGGTGATGTACGGCATCATGGTCGGTACGCAGACAGCGCTGTTCTCTGCCAGCTCCGGAATCTGGTCAACCGGCACGCCGAGGTGGTACAGCCACTCTTCGGTGATCTCTTTACCAGTGCACTCTTTCATCGGTTTCTTCACATAGTCGCCAGGTACGTCGGTGAACAGGCTGTAAACCCATACACATACCTTATCTTTATCCTGCTCTTTGAACTGTCCCTGACGGTTGATGGTCCAGCTTAAAAGCCACTTGGAATCCTGGCAGCTTACGATACCGCCGGTAACAACCTTTCCGGTTCTCGGATCACGTTTGCAGATATTGGTGATATACGGAATGATCTTATTGTCGAGAGTGGTAATTGTTGCGGATTCCCAGTTTGTCTTTGCAATATCGGAGCAGAATTTCTCCGGATGTCCAAAGGACGGATCCTGTTTTGCAATGTTTTTCCACAGGCTCCAGCAGCCGCTCGTGCGGACCTCTGCATCACCGTTCGGTGCATGGTTCTGATCGCCGTAGATCGTGCCTTCGGTGCAGCTTCCGTTGGTAACGAAGACGAGGTCATTCTCGGTGAGAACGATGCCTTTCTCGACACCGTTTACCTTGCACTCAATGGCTTTTGCTACTTTCTTTCCATCGTTGATTTCAAAGATAACGTTGGTTACTTCGGTATTGAACTGGAAGTCTACGCCGGCATCCTCGAGGTATTTCTTCATCGGAAGAATCAGGGATTCATACTGGTTGTACTTCGTGAATTTCAGTGCGGAGAAGTCCGGCAGTCCGCCGATGTGGTGAATGAACCGCTGGAAGTACAGCTTCATCTCCAGTGCACTATGCCAGTTTTCAAATGCGAACATCGTTCTCCAGTACAGCCAGAAGGTGGAATTGAAGACTTCATCATCGAAAACATCCTCGATCGTCTTGTCGTACAGATCCTCGTCTCTTGTCATGAAGAGTTTCATGATCTCCATGCAGCCTTTCTGGCTCAGGTTGAACTTTCCGTCGGTATGGGCATCCTCGCCGCGGTTCTTCGTTGCACGGCACAGGGAGTAGTTCGGGTCTTTTTTGTTCAGCCAGTAATACTCGTCGAGAACGGATACGCCAGGTGTCTCAATTGACGGGATGCTGTGGAACAGATCCCACAGGCACTCGAAGTGGTTTTCCATCTCACGGCCGCCTCTCATGATGTAGCCGCGGGTCGGATCGTAGATACCGTCGCAGGCACCGCCGGCGATGTCCATGGCTTCCAGAATGTGGATGTGATCGCCTTTCATCTGGCCGTCTCTTACAAGGAAGCACGCTGCTGCGAGGGCTGCGAGGCCGCTTCCTACGAGGTATGCGCTCTTCTCATCGACGCCTTCCGGTTTTTCCGGTCTTGCGAAGGCTTCGTAGTTTCCGTTGGTGTAATAAATGCCTTTGCTGTTTTTCTTATCTTTTCCGCGCTCGGTGTTGCGGTAATCATTCTTTGGTTCTGATGTTACAGTGGTTGTCTCCGCTGCTTTTTTTGCTTCACTCTTGTTTTTTGCCCGCAGCACTGCTGCTCCAGCTCCGATGACTGCTGCTGATGCGATTCCGAATTTTAATCCTTTTTTTGACATAGACGTTCATCCTTTCTTTTCTAAATACGACTGCCGGAATGTTTTTTCGAATTTCCGGTTCGTATAGGTTATGCTGCTTTCTTTGTTTTACAAGTTTCTATTTGTGTTGCCATTGTCTGTTGACAATTTGAATCTTACTTCATTTTTCCCCGCTTTTCCATTTACAAAACAGGGCGGATGATTAAATTTTTATCATCCGCCCTGTTTTGTAAAGTGTAACTATATTTTATTTCTTTTTTCAAAATTTCGGATGGAATTGACGACATTTCCTTCCATCGTGCGGTGCATTTTTTCCGCAATCATATGGTAATCCACTTTCATTCCGTCTTTGATCCAGTCGAGCATGACACCGGTAAAGCTATACTTATAGAAATCTGCGATAAAACTCTGATCCGCCTCGGAGATGCCGGTTCCCTTTGCTTTTTCCTGTACGACACCGTACAGCAGATCGTGCGTCAGATGAAAGAGATATGTTTCGATCTGCTCCCGGCTTACAGAGTGATAGACATTCATAATAAATGGTTTATTCTCGAGCACTGCCTCAAAAATCTGCTGCAGGCCTTCCTGCCATGTCTCATACGTTTTCTTCCCCTGCAGCGCCTGCGTCGCATCCTCCAGGCACGACCATTCGACAAGATCGTAGATATCCTTAAAATGATAATAAAACGCCATCCGGCTGATGCCGCAGTCTGTCGTCAGATCGTTGATCGTAATTTTGTCCAGCGGCTTTTTCAAAAGCAGCTTTTTTAATGACGCTTCCAGCGCCGCCTTTGTCGCATTTGTCATGTATTTCCTCCATTTTTCTTTTATGTACCCTCGGAATCTTTCTGTTCGAAACGCTTCTATGCTTTTTCATTGTAGCATATCCATTCTCCAGAAACAACTGCGCAGCCCTTCTGATCAGACTTTACAAAAAGTTTAGAAAGTACCGTAATACCAGTAAATTCAATACTTTCCGTCGTTCTGTTAGCACTCTTTTTTCTCGAGTGCTAATTTTCCCTTGACTTTTCCCTGTGCCAGTATTACTATAACTATCAGAGCAGTAAAAAAGCTGCAGACATCTAAAAAAGCATGATATCCCCGCTTTGCTGGATCAAAATATTTTTATAAGAAAAGGAGTGTGTTTCTCATGAGTGCGAAACATGGAAATCTTTCAATCAACAGCGACAATATTTTCCCGATTATCAAAAAATGGATGTATTCCGACCACGATATCTTCGTCCGCGAGCTCGTTTCCAACGGCTGCGATGCCATCACCAAACTGAAAAAACTCGACGGCATGGGCGAATATACTCTGCCGGATGACTACAAAGCAGCCATTCAGGTGATTGTAAACCCGGATGAGAAAACCTTAAAATTCATCGATAACGGTATCGGTATGACCGCAGACGAAGTCGAAGAATATATTACCCAGATCGCCTTCTCCGGCGCTACCGAATTTCTGGAGAAATACAAAGACAAAACGAATTCAGATCAGATGATCGGCCACTTCGGTCTTGGTTTCTACTCTGCTTTCATGGTAGCAGATGAAGTTCACATCGATTCTCTTTCTTATAAAGAAGGATCCACCCCGGTACACTGGACCTGTGACGGAAGCACCGAGTACGATATGTCCGAGGGCAGCAAGACAACTGTTGGTACCGAAATCACTCTGTTCCTGAACGAGGACTGCCTGGAATTCGCAAACGAATACCGTGTCCGCGAAGTTCTGGAAAAATACTGCTCCTTCATGCCGGTTGAAATTTTCCTGTCCAAAGCAAACGCGCCGCAGGAATACGAGACCATCGATGAAAGCGAATTAAAAGACGACGACGTTGTCGTAGAGCACATCCACGAGGACGCAAAATACGAAGAGAAAGAAAAAGAAGACGGCACCAAAGAGCAGGTTGAAGTTTCTCCTGCAAAAGAGAAAGTAAAAATCAACAAACGCCCGGTTTCCATCAGTGATATCCACCCGCTGTGGACCAAACATCCAAACGAGTGCAGCGATGAGGATTATAAAGAATTCTACCGCAAAGTCTTCAACGACTACCGCGAGCCGCTGTTCTGGATCCACCTGAACATGGACTATCCGTTCAACCTCAAAGGTATCCTCTACTTCCCGCGTATCAACACCGAGTACGATTCCATCGAGGGAACCATCAAGCTGTACAACAACCAGGTATTTATTGCCGACAACATCAAAGAAGTCATTCCGGAATACCTGATGCTCTTAAAAGGCGTCATCGACTGCCCGGATCTGCCGCTGAACGTATCCCGAAGCGCACTGCAGAACGATGGATTTGTCAAGAAGATCTCCGAGTACATCTCCAAGAAATTCGCTGACAAGCTCTCCGGCATGTGCAAAACCGACCGTGAGAATTACGAGAAATACTGGGATGATATCAACCCATTCATCAAATACGGATGCATCAAGGACGAGAAATTCTCCAAGAAGATGATGGACTATATTCTGTTCAAGAACATCGACGGAAAATATCTGACTCTTGAGGACTGCATCAACGAGAATAAGAAAGAAGAAGCTCCTGCAGAGAACTCCGAGGAGAAGGCTGAAACTACGGAGAATACCGAAAATACGGAAAACGCTGACGAGAAGAAAGAGCCGGAAAAAACGACTGTTTACTACGTCACCGACGAAGTTCAGCAGAGCCAGTACATCAACATGTTCCGCAGCCAGGGCATGGATGCTGTCATCCTGAAACACAACATCGACTCCGCTTTCATCACCCATGCAGAGCGTTACAACGAGCATGTAACCTTCCAGCGCATCGATGCAGATCTGACCAACGATATGAAAGATGAGTCTGGTGAGGATCTGACCGACGCTACAAATGCTCTGACCGATCTCTTCCGCAAAGTCCTCGACAAGAAAGACCTGACCGTCAAAGTTGAGAACCTGAAAGACGAAAATGTATCCTCCATGGTAACGCTTTCCGAGGAGAGCCGCCGGATGCAGGATATGATGAAGATGTATGGCATGACCGGCATGGATCCGTCCATGTTCGGCGGACAGGAAACCCTGATCCTGAATGCAAAACATCCGCTCGTTCAGTACATTCTGAAGAATGGCGAGAACGACAACACATCCCTGTTCTGCGAGCAGCTGTATGATCTGGCAATGATCAGCCACAAACCGCTCTCTCCGGACGAGATGACAAAATTCGTAAGCAGAAGCAATCAGATTATGATGCTCCTTGCAAAATGATAAAGCACAGGAACAGCAAAACGCACCTCTTATAAAACACGCCGGATTTCTGGAATTTACCAGATGTCCGGCGTGTTTTTTCCTGCTTTTTTACTTTACGATTTCTGATCCAGATGATAGAATAATTCTATTCGCCCTATTGAAAAATAAGGAAAATCACACGAAAGGTCTGGTATTTATTTCTATGAAAAAAGGAAAGCCATCCGCCCTGCTCCCGATCGCCGTTTTTCTGGTGTTTTATCTGGGGCTCGGCATTTATTCCGAGTATATTTTAAAAATTCCGATGGGCTTCTACAACATCCCCATCGTCGTCGCGTTTCTGGCAGCGATCCTCGTCGCCTGTCTGCAGAACCGCAGTGTCCCGTTTGAAGAAAAGCTCGCCCTCATGGGACAGGGCATCGGGGACAAAAACATCATCACAATGCTGCTGATCTTCCTCGCCGCAGGCACGTTTGTCGGCGTTGTCGGAAGGAGCAGTGCAGAAAGCGTTGCCTATTTCATGCTCTCCTGGATTCCGGCAAAGTATGCCGTCGCTGTGCTCTTTGTCGTTGCCTGCTTCGTCTCCACGGCCATGGGAACCTCCGTCGGAACGATCACGCTTCTCGTGCCGATCGCCGCTGCTGTTGCCGAGACCTCCGGCTTTTCGCTGGCGCTCTGCGTCGCCTCCGTCATGGGCGGATCCATGTTCGGCGACAACCTCTCCTTCATCTCCGACACGACAATCGCCGCCTGCAACGGACAGGGCTGCGAGATGAAAGACAAGTTCCGCGAAAACTTCTGGATCGCTCTCCCGGCTGCTCTTGCCGCGCTGGCGCTGATCCTTGTAATCTCCTTCCGACAGGCGCCGGGCACACCGATCGTCCACGAATACCATCTGCTGCAGATGGTTCCGTACCTGCTCGTGCTGATCGGCGGCATCGCGGGCATTCAGGTGTTTGTCGTACTCCTTATCGGTATTGCTTCCGGTGCCGTTATCATGCTCGGTACGGGACAGACGACGCTCTGGGATATGCTCTCCAGCATGGGAAGCGGCACTTCGGGTATGTTTGAGACATGTATGGTTGCGATTCTTGTCGCTGCGATGTGCGCGCTGATCCGGGAAAACGGCGGCTTTACTGTCCTGCTTCGTGCCATTCACAAAATCTTCCGCGGAAAAAAGGGCGGCCAGCTCGGTGTCGGCATTCTCGTCGTGCTGCTCGACATTGCGACCGCAAACAACACCGTCGCGATCGTCATGGCAAACCCGATCGCAAAGCAGATGTCCGAGGACTACGGCATCACCCCACGGAAAACGGCATCGCTCCTCGATACCTTCTCCTGCATCTCACAGGGCATCCTGCCGTACGGCGCGCAGATGCTCGTGGCGATTTCCGCGGTGCATGAACTGGGATATGAGCTCTCCGCCTTTGAAATCATGGCAAACCTCTTCTATCCGGGCATGCTGCTTGTCAGTTCGCTGATCTTTATCTTCGTTCTGCCGGATCGGAAAAATGCCGAAAGCAATGCTTAAAAAGTTCCGTATCGGATCAACTCAAAAAATCATGTTAAAATGCCCACCGATTTCACTTTTTCGTTTGATTGGCGGGCATTTTTTTGCTTTTTTTGGCAAAAATCGCCAAAATTGCAGTAACATTTACGGTTGAAATTCTTTTATGCGGGTAGTATAATCGGGGTCGTGACATTGAGAAGGAGTGATGTTATGTGGGTTATGGGGAGAAAGGACAACAGAAAAAGTGAAATTATTAAGACAGTTCCTTGTAATTATGGCGGTTTCGTTCGTCGGAGAAATCCTGCACGCCGTGCTGCCGCTTCCGATTCCGGCAAGTATCTACGGTCTTGTGCTGATGCTGGCGCTTCTGATGACGGGGGCATTAAAACTTGATGCCGTCGAGGACGCAGGCAAGTTTATGATTGAGATCATGCCGGTCATGTTCATTCCGGCGGGCGTCGGCCTGATGGAATCCTGGGGTGAATTAAAAGCCGTTCTCGTTCCGGTTCTCGTGATTACGCTCGTCAGCACCATCGTCGTTATGGTTGTGTCCGGACGCGTGACACAGGCGGTCATCCGGCTGGAAAAGAAACACAAAGGAGGGGACGCAAAATGACAAATATGTTCTGTGAATCTGCATTTTTCGGCGTTGTCATCAGCCTTCTGGCGTATGAGCTCGGCATGCTGTTAAAGAAAAAATTTGGGCTTCCGATTTTCAATCCGCTGCTGATTTCCATTGCAGTCGTCATTGTATTCCTTGCTGTTTTCGATATCGATTATCAGAATTATAATGACGGTGCAAAATACTTGAGCTATCTGCTGACTCCTGCAACGGTCTGCCTTGCGATTCCGCTGTATGAGCAGATGGAGGCATTGAAAAAGAATATCAAAGCCATCCTCGCCGGTATTCTCTCCGGCGTGCTGACGAGCCTTACCGTGGTTCTCGCGCTGGCGCTGATCTTCAATCTGAATCATAAAATGTATGTAACACTGCTGCCGAAATCCATCACAACGGCCATCGGCATGGGTGTTTCGGAAGAGCTCGGCGGTGCGGTGACGATCACGGTTGCCGTTATCATCATCACGGGTGTGCTGGGAAATATGCTGGCGGAGACGCTCTGCAAGCTGTTTCACATTGAGGAGCCGATTGCAAAGGGCATCAGTATCGGATCGGCCTCCCATGCGATCGGTACGGCGAAGGCCATGGAGATGGGCGATGTCGAGGGCGCGATGAGCAGCCTTTCGATTGCAGTTGCAGGTATTCTGACTGTGGTCGGAGCGTCGATTTATGCGATGTTTATCTAAAAACGAACACTGATAAAAAGCAGAAAAAATCCGGGAATGGAAAGCAATGTAAAACTTTCCGTTCCCGGATTTTCTATCCCTGAAATTCTATAACTAAAAATTAAAATTCCGACTGCAGAAACGCTTCAATAAAAAGAAGCGCAGTAGCACTCCGGCCCTTCCGGGTCGATGCAGATATGCTCGAGCGTTCCGCTGTGCATCGAAAGCCCCATCGTCAGATCCTGCACAATCTGCTGCTTCGCCGTCTGGCGGTGCTCATAGATGTACTGATACACACTTTTCTTATTAATCTTTTTTAACGTAATTGTGGTAATACTCTTTTCGTTCACGCAAAAACGTCCTCTCTTTTACCGCTCCATCACATTGATCGACTCGATACCGACGCTTCCGCCGCGCACGACTTCGATCTTGCTGAATTCCTCTTTCATCAGCTTCACAACTGCATCGTTTTTCGTCGCCGTCTGGACAAACTCGAGCAGCAGGCTGTCTTTTCCGTAGTCGATGACCTTCGCCTTGAACGTCTCAGCGATCTGGAACAGCTCGACTTTGTCAGCTGCGCTGCAGTTGAATACCTTGATATACAGAATCTCTTTCATGCGCACAAACACGTCGGTGAAGTCGATGACTTTGATGACCTCGACCATGCGGTTCAGCTGTTTTTTGATCTGCTCAAACGTCTCATCGTCACTGACCGTGGCGATCGTCATACGCGATACGGTCGGGTCCTCGGTCGTTCCGACGGTCAGGCTGTCCAGGTTATAGCTTTTTGCGGAAAAAAGCCCGGAAATCTTGGAAAGGACACCAACCTGGTTTTCTACGTACAGTGAAATCCATCTTTTTTTCATTCCCTTATTCATCGCGCTCTCCTCCTAACAGTCCATAATCATATCTTCGAGCGTTCCGCCCGGCTTGATCATCGGGTAAACCATCTCCTCCGGATCGATGATAAATTCGATGATCGTCGGAGTCTTGGTGTTTTTCTTCGCCTCTTCAAACGCTGCGGCGATATCCTCTTTCTTCATGACGCGGATGCCTTTTGCGCCGTAACTCTCAGCCAATTTGATAAAATTCGGCGTGTATTCCGGGTACTCTTCTCCGTCTGTTCTGCGGGAAAGTGCACCGGCGCGCAGGTTTGTCATGCTGTACCGTTTGCCGTAAAACAGCTTCTGCCACTGGCGTACCATGCCGAGGTATTCATTATTGAAGATACACAGGATGACCGGCAGCTCCTCGAGAACGGCAGTTGCCAGCTCCTGAATATTCATCTGCATACCGCCGTCACCGGAAATCGCGATGACCGGTTTGTCCGGGTTGCCGATTTTTGCTCCGATCGCGCCCGGAAGGCCGTATCCCATCGTTCCAAGGCCGCCGGACATGATGATCTGGCGGTTTTCGGTAATGTCGACGTACTGACTTGTCAGCATCTGGTGCTGTCCGACATCGGTGACGATAATCGCATCGTCAAACTGCTCGTTGATCGCGTTGAAAATATCGAGCGGTCCCATCACGCCGTTCGGGCGCATCGTCAGCGGATGCTCGTTCTTCCAGGCATCGATCTGGGCAAGCCATTTCGATGTGGAGCATGGCTCTACGTACTCTGCCATCTTCGTGATCGCCTCTTTTGCATCGGCTACGATCGGGATATCGACATGGATGTTTCGAGAGATCGAAGCGGTGTCTATGTCGATGTGGACGATCTGCGCGTGCGGGGCAAATTCATGCAGCTTTCCGGTGATACGGTCATTGAAACGTGTTCCGATCGAGAACAGCAGATCGCACTCGCTGACTGCCATATTCGCCGCATACGCGCCGTGCATGCCAAGGTTTCCGATGAACAGCGGATGTTTCGTGGAGATCGCGCCGCGTCCCATAACGGTTGTGACAACCGGCACCTGTGTTTTCTCGACCACTTCGCGGAACACTTCCTGCGCATGTGCGATGTTGACGCCGCCGCCGGCAAGGAACAGCGGGCGTTTTGCTTTCGAAAGCATCTTTAACGCACGTTTTAACTGGCCGATGTGAACGCTGGTGTTCGGTTTGTAGCCGCGGATGTTGACGTTTTTCGGATACTCTGCGCTGCCGAACTCTGCCATGACATCTTTTGGAAGGTCAATGAGAACCGGGCCCGGTTTTCCGGTGCGTGCGATGTAGAATGCCTCTTTGATGATGCGTCCGAGATCTTCACGGTTTCTTACCGTCACGCCGTATTTCGTGATGCTGCGGGTGATGCCGACGATATCAACCTCCTGGAATGCATCGTTTCCGATGAGGTGGCGGGGTACCTGTCCGGTGAAGCAGACAAGCGGAACGCTGTCGTAGTTTGCCGTTGCAAGACCGGTGACCAGGTTGGTTGCACCAGGGCCGCTGGTAACGAGGCATACGCCGACTTTTCCTGTCGTTCTCGCATAGGCATCCGCCTCATGCACCAGCGCCTGCTCGTGGCGCGGCAGAACGATTTTGATTTCATCCTGTTTGTAAAGCTCATCGCTGATATCAATGGTGCAGGCTCCCGGATAACCGAAGAGATACTCGACACCCTCCTCCTTCAGAGCCTTTACCAGAAGTTTGTTTCCTGTAATCTGTTTCATATGAAAACCTCCTGTTCTAAATTTGCTGCATAAAAAATCCCCGAACATAAAACACCTTTTCTGTGCCTTACGTTCAGGGAGAATGTTTCCATCCACGGTACCACCTGAATTCCAGAAGAATACACTTCTGCTCATTCCGTACAGGATTTAACTTTTTTCATCCGATACGGCATCCCGGTAACGTGGGAACTACGTTGGAGCCTACTTGGAAAACATTGCTGTCCGCTTTTTCTGTTCAGTCCACTGCTCGAGGGCTACTTCCGCAGGCACGCTCACGGAGATTCTCACCAGCCATCTCCTCTCTTTGCTTTGCGCCGCCAGGTACTCCTCCCTGTCACTGCATTTTAGGTTTTGTTTTTTCTTAAATTACTGTCTATTATAGTCAGAAATGCCGCTCGTTGTCAATCGTTTCGCGCCCTTTTCTTGACTTTTCGCCCTGCGTGTGCTTTACTTAATCAGGTTTGTCTAATTAAAATAAGGAGTTTATACCCATGATGATTACATACACACAGGAAGAACTCTCTTCCATTGTCCACGCATTTGCTTTCCCGGGAACGATTACAGACTGGACGCCGCACGGGAACGGCCATATCAACGATACGTTTCTGGTGCGCTCCACCGAAAACGGCGTCCTCCGCAAATCGATTCTGCAGCGCATGAACCGCACCGTTTTCCACAATCCAACGGAGCTGATGCAGAATATTGCACAGGTAACATCATTTCTGCGGAAAAAAATCACAGCCGCAGGAGGAGATCCATTCCGCGAGACGCTGAACCTGATTCCAACGACAGACGATGCGTGGTTTTTCGTCGATGAGCGCGGCGAATTCTGGCGCGCATTTCTCTTTATTTCCGATGCGTCCTGCTATGATGCCGTGACAGATCCAAAGCTGTTTTACGAGACCGGTAATGCTTTCGGCCGCTTCCAGCAGATGCTCTCCGATTTTCCGTCCGCCTCTCTTTTCGAGACGATCCCGGATTTCCACAACACACCGCTCCGCTACCAGGCGCTTTTACAGGCGGCGCAGGCGGATCCGAAAGGACGGCTGAAAAACGTTTCGGATGAGATGGCGTTTTTCCTCGACCACGCAGACGATTACGGCGTAGCCGAGCGCATGAAGGCCTCGGGCGAGCTGCCGCTCCGCGTAACGCACAACGATACGAAGCTGAACAACATTATGATTGATGACAAAACCGGCGAGGGCATCTGCGTCATCGACCTGGACACCATTATGCCGGGACTGTCGATCTTTGACTTCGGCGATTCCATCCGCTTCGGCGCGAATACGGCTGCTGAGGACGAACAGGATGTCTCGAAGGTGTCTCTTTCCCTTCCTCTCTTTGAGAGCTATACAAAGGGCTTTCTCGCAGGCTGCGCAGGCTCTTTGACCCGCGCGGAAGTCGAAATGCTGCCGATGGGTGCAAAATTAATGACCCTCGAATGCGGCATCCGTTTTCTCGCCGATTACCTGATGGGCGATACCTACTTCAAAACCGCTTACCCGGAGCACAACCTCGTACGGGCGCGGACACAGATCGCGCTTGTAGCGGATATGGAGGAGAAATGGGGCGAGATGGAGAACATCGTCGCACGGGCTTCGTTTTCCCACTAAGCACCCGCATAAATTCACAGCATCAAAAAGACACAGCTGGAAGTATCTTTCTGCCTTCTGCTGTGTCTTTTTTGTTATCTTTCTGCTATATAATATGTTTTATATTATGCTCTCGGAACGCTGACAATCTGCAGATCGTATTTCTTCAGCATCTCGCCGCCCTGTACTTTCTCGCCGGTCAGGATATCTTCTTTTCCGTCGAAGACTGCCGGAAGCGGAATCTCCTCATCTTTGAAGTTGATGATAAAGTACAGATCCTCGCCGTCTGCCTGGCGTTTTGTGATCTCGAGTGCTGTTGCTTCTCCAATCACCGGCTGGATGGCTGCGCCGTCTGCTGCCATAGCAAGAACTTTTGCAAGGCCGCTCTCAGAAAGTTCGGTTCCGACATAATATACGGTTCCTTTTCCGAACTGATTTTTTGCAACAGCAGTCATGCCTGCATAGAAATCGCTCTCATACTGTGCGATTTCTTCAGCTCCTTCGAGGTGCATCAGGTCGCATACGAGACGGCACTCTTCCTCGGTTCCGTCTGCGAAACGGATCTTGTTTCTCTGCTCCGGTGCAAGAGCGTCGATCTCTTCTACCCATACGCCTGCCATTTTTCTGAGCGGTCCCGGGTATCCGCCGAGATGAACGTTGTCCGACTGTCCGACGATACCGCTCATGTAGGTGGTGATGAGGGTTCCGCCCGCCTGTACATAAGCCTCCAGGCTCTCTGCCACACCGTCTTTTACCATGTAGAGAACCGGTGCTGCAACGAGGTCATATTTGGAGAAGTCCGCGTCGATCGGGATCATATCGACAGCGATGTTCTTGTTATAGAAGTAATTGTACATCTGCTCGATCTGGTCTACGTAACGTAAATCGCGGTTCGGTCCGCTGGTGTACTCCAGTGCCCAGTAGTTTTCCCAGTCGAAGATGATGCCGACTTTTGCGTGGTTCTCGGAGCCCATCACACGGCTTCCGATTTTCTCCAGTTCTTTTCCGAGCTGGGTTACCTCACAAAAGACACGGGTATCTGCGGTTCCTGCGTGTGCGATAACAGCACCATGGAATTTCTCGCATCCGCCGACGCTTCTTCTCAGCTGGAAGAACTGAATCGTGTCTGCGCCGTGTGCAACGGTCTGATAGCTCTGTGCGCGCATCTGGCCCGGTTTCTTTAAGGAGTTGTACGGCTGCCAGTTCTGCTGGCTCGGAGTCTGCTCCATCAGCATGAACGGTGCGTCTTTGAGGCCGCGCATCAGGTCGTGGGTCATAGCTACGTGGCTCCATGGTGTATTGTAGCTCGGGTAGTTGTCCCAGGATACGATATCCATTTCTTTTGCCCACTTGAAGTAGTCGAGACCTTTGTACGTTCCCATCAGGTTTGTGGTGATCGGTGTTTCTTTGTCGTATTTGCGGATCGCGTCACGCTCCATTTTGTAGTTGTTCAGCATGCCGTCGGAGTTGAAACGCATGTAGTCGAGGGACATTCCTGCAAATGCAGTGCCGCTTCCCCATGGCATTCCGTCTCCCAGATCGTTCGGCGGTACAATCTCGTCCCAGTCGTAGATGGTGTGGCCCCAGAACTCCATGTTCCATGCCTTGTTGACTTCATCGAGTGTTTTGTATTTGTCTTTCAGCCATACGCGGAACGCTTTTGCACAGTTCTCGCAGTAGCACTCGCCGCCGTACTCATTGCTGATGTGCCAGCAGACGATGTTTTTGTTGTCGCCGTAACGCTCTGCCAGTTTTTCTGCCAGGCGCTTTGCATATTTCTGGAAAACCGGGCTGTTCGGGCAGGCATTGTGGCGATGACCGAATTTGTGATGGCGTCCTTCGAAATCGGTTCTTGCCACTTCCGGATAACGGTGTACCATCCATGCCGGGAGTGCGCCGGTGGATGTTGCCATGACGATCTGGACGTCCTCTTTTGTCAGGGTGTCTACGATCTCATCGAGCTCTGTAAAGTCGTACTCATTCTCGGACGGCTGGATTTTTGCCCAGGAAAATACGTTGATCGTGGCGCTGTTGATGCCGGCCTGATGGAAAAGTTTCATATCCTCATCCCAGATCTCTTTTGGCCACTGGTTTGGGTTGTAGTCTCCTCCGTATAACATTTTTTTGAATTTTGGCTGCATTTTTTTGATTCCTCCTGTGTTTGGATATCTCGTTTTGATGGCTCTATTATATACTGGTCTTTGTGAGAAAAGTATGATATGCTTGTCTAAAAAGTATGAATTTTCGAAACTCATTCCGGAATCTTATTTTAGACTTTTCTTTCAGAAAGGAACTGACTGTTATGCCTATTTTTTTTAAACCATCCGCCTCTGATTTTTCCCTCTCCGCTGACAGCATCGGCAACCGCTGGCTGCAGGAGCCCGTTGTGCGCCCGAACGGATTCCCCTTATATCACTGGATTCAGACGGAACGCAGCGAAGGGCTGCTGACCCTCGAAGGTCAGGAACTTTTGCTGAAACCAGGTGACGGTGTTCTGATTGCTCCGCATGTGCCGCATGAATACCGCGAAAACGACGGCAGCGGGATGTGGTTTACATCCTTTCTGACCTTTGACGGAAAGCTCTCCGATGATCTCTATAAAATCTGTGCCGTCTCGCCGTATCTTTTCGTTCCGGCCCCAGAGGGCGCGTGGTTTCAGGAATGGATTGACCGCATAATCGACTCACATTTTCTGAAAAATGACATCGACGATGCTGCGCTCTCCGTCGGATGCTTTGAGTTCCTGACACGCCTTTCCCAGCTCCGCACCGGCCTTTCCCGGACGGAGCATCCGCTGTATCTCCAGTATGTCCGCCCGGCAATGCAGGAAATCGAAAGTCATCTTTCCGACCCGCTCAATGTGGATGATCTCGCGGAACAGCTCCATATCACGCCGCAGTATCTGACACGCCTGTTCCAGCGTTTTGTCGGCAGCTCTGTCCGCTCGTACATCAGCGTTCTGCGCATCAGCCGCGCCAAGGAGCTTCTCATCAGCCGTCCCTACACTACGCTCGACGGCATCGCAGCCCTCTGCGGCTACCGCGATGTCAGCTACTTTATCTCGGTTTTCCGCCAGCAGACCGGGACAACGCCGAAGCAGTTCCGGAAGCTGTACGGCATATAATCTGAAACACCCCTCTTTCCGGCGCAAAAAAAGATCCTCCGTCTCATTTCACAGACGAAGGATCTTTTTTCGTTCTCTCTTATTTCATGCTTTTCAGAATGCTTCTCGCAACCGACAGTCCGTTTGCGCTTGCCTGCTGGAGGCCGCGGGTTACGGATGCGCCGTCGCCGATGGCGCGGAGGCCTTTGACGCTGGTGCAGAAGTCTTTGTCTACGACAACTTTGTTGGAATAGAATTTGACTTCTACGCCGTACAGCAGTGTCTCATCGCTGGCGATACCCGGTGTTACTTTGTCGAGGGCTTCGATCATCTCGGCAATGTCGACCATGATACGGTGCGGGAATACCAGGGAAAGGTCGCCCGGAACGGCATCTTTTAAGGTCGGGATCAGGTTATTGCGGCAGAGACGCTCTTCTGTCGTTCTTCTTCCGCGTTTGAAATCGCCGTACGTCTGAACGAGGATCTTGCCGTCGCAGAGCATGTTGGAAAGCTGTGCGATCTGTTTGCCGTACTCGATCGGGGTTTTAAATGGTTTCGTAAAGTTCTTGGATACCAGGAGGGCAAAGTTCGTGTTGTTTGTCTTGAACTCCTGGGATTTGTAGGCGTGACCGTTTACAACTGCCAGACCGTTTTCATAATACTCAGTTGCCACCTCACCGGACGGGTTCGTACAGAAGGTACGCACTTTGTCGTCAAAAGTCGGGGTATAGTAAACGAGTTTTGCCTCGTACAGGTTCTTGTTCAGGAACTCCATGACCTCGTCACGGACTTCCACGCGGACACCGATATCGACGGTTCCGACCTCGGTCTCGATGCCGTGGCCGTTGCAGATATGTGAGAACCAGTCGGCTCCCTCGCGGCCTACTGCGGAGACAATCTCATCTGCCTCGTAAACCGTTCCGTCCTCAAGTGTTACAGCTGTCGCACGGCCGTCCTCGATCGTAATATCATTGACCATCGTGTTGAATTTCATCTCCACGCCGATCTCTTTTAAGTGATCCTCGAGGCGGCTGTAAATCTTGTATCCCTCCTCGGTTCCGAGATGGCGGATTGGACATTCGATCAGCTTCAGGTTGGCGTTGATCGCTCTGCGGCGGATCTCACGGATCTCTTTTTCTTTATCGACACCGTAAACATTCTTGTCTGCGCCGAAATCCAGATAGATCTGGTCGGACTCATGGATCAGCTCAACCGTCTTTTCATATCCTAAAATCTCCGGCAGATTTCCACCGACATCCGGGGAAAGAGAAAGCTTTCCGTCGGAGAATGCGCCTGCTCCGGCAAATCCCGTTGTGATCGAGCACGGTTTGCAGTTCACGCATTTTTTCGTTTTTCTCTTTGGACACTGACGGCTCTCGATCGAACGTCCTTTTTCGATCATCAGCACCTTCAGATCCGGTTTTTCTTTCAGCAGTTCATAGGCACAGAAAATACCTGACGGGCCTGCGCCGATAATAATGACATCATATTTCATTCTTTTTTAATTTCCTCTCGTTTTTTATCCCATCACGATCAGATACTGGCCGTCCGGCAGGGCAAAGACTTCGCTCTGCTCTTCTAATTCTGCATCCGACATTTCTTCCACGTCCATGCCCTCTTCTTCCATGTAGGCGCGCACGTCGTCCAGATTGTCGGCAACGACTGCAAGGCAGTCCTCCAGAAAGGCCTCTGCCTCATCGTAATTTTCAGCCACCGGCTCGTCGAATAACTGGCCCTGATTCATTAAAAATGTGTTGATGCATTCTTCAGTATATTCTCCCATTCTGGTTTTCTCCTCTGTTCGTTTTATTTTTCCTGATTCTTTCTGTGAAAAAGCGTTAAGATTTCCTCCGGCCGGTCGAGCAGCTCCATCGCATGGTTGTCGATCAGCTCCTGGCGCGGGCGGAATCCCCACGTCACACCAACGGTAAACATGCCTGCGGCGTTTCCGGTCTGCATATCCGTATTGGTATCGCCAAAGTACAGGCACTCTTCCGGTCTGGCGCCGAGTGCGTCTGCAATCGCGAGCGCACCGATCGGAGACGGCTTTCTCGGGATTTCTGCGGTCTGCCCCTGAATCCGGTTGAAAAAGCCCGGTCCGTACACGCTCTCCACGACGTGGATGGCCGCCTCGTGCGGCTTGTTGGAACATACGGCAATCGGAACTTCTTCCCGCAGCGCGGTCAGGGTTTCCCGCATATTAGGATACGGTTTTACGTGATACAGCGGGTCCTCGTTGAACCACGCGCGGCCAAGGCGGATGCCCTCCTGCAGATAGTTGAGTTCTGCATCTCCGGCGTCTTTTAAAGCGCGCTCCACTGCCAGATCGAAACCGTCTCCGGCGTAAAAGTTGAAGGCTTCTACCGGGCGCTGCACAAGTCCAAAATGTTCCAGAACGCGGTTGACTGCGTGCGCAATCGACTCTACAGTGTCTGCGATGGTGCCGTCCAGGTCAAAGATACAAGCTTTTATCATATTCTGACTTCCCTTCATTGTCTCTTTTGTTCTTCGATTTTCTTTCTTCTCTCTCTTCTTGTCCGCAATCATTATATCCTGTATTTTCTCCCTGCGCAACCATATTTTCTTTTCCTGCACTTTGTGATAAAATGAAGCTGTTTTTCAGATTCTTGGAAAGGAAAATAGAGAATATGAATCAGACTGTGAAAATATTTTTTACCGATATGGACGATACCCTGCTAAATTCCGAAAAGCAGGTGACAAAAGAAAACATGGATGCCATTTCAGAGGCACTTGCCGCCGGCCACAAAATTGTGTTCAACACCGGCCGCCCGCTCTCCGGCTTTCTGCCGATCTTAAAAGAGCTCGGACTTGACCGCGAAGGCTGCTATGCCATCGCTTTCAACGGCGGACTGATTTACGACTGTGCTGCGCAAAAAACGCTGCACCGCCGCACGATTCCGCTCGAATATGCACGCGTCATTTTCGAAAAAACGCAGGAGGCAGGCCTCTACTGCCACACCTACTCCGACACCTCTCTTCTCTGCCGCCATGTGGGCGAGGAAACGCGTATTTACACGCAGGCAATCCACATTCCCGTCGTGGAGGATCCGCTTCTGCCGGAACACCTCGCCAAGGAGCCGTGCAAGATGATCGTGATTGATCTCCACGACCGTGCAAAAATGGACGCTTACCGCGCTGCCATGGAGCCGTGGGCAAAAGGAAAAATTTCGATGTTCTACTCCAGCCCGCATTACCTCGAGCATGTCCCGGAACACGTTTCCAAGGGCCATGCCGTGAAAAAACTCTGCGAGCTTCTTCAGATTCCGCTTGCCAACACCGTGGCTGCCGGAGATCAGGAAAATGATATTTCGATGATCGAGGCCGCTGCCGTCGGTGCCGCCATGAAAAATGCGACCGATGCCGTAAAGGCGAGTGCCGATTATATCACGGAAAACGACTGCAATCACAGCGGCGTGGCGGAGATTCTTCGTAAGTTTATCCTTGCCTGATTCTGTTTCTGTGTCAGGAAACCTTCTTTTTCTTGTTTTCTTTGGCACTTTTTCCGAATTCTGTAAGATTTTACTTTCTTTTTTGTTGAAACTGTATTACAATAGTTTCAAAGGACGGCATTTGAAAGGAGACTTGAATCGAGATGTCACGAAAATCAAAACGTATTCTGCTTACTCTGGCTTCTGCCGCTGTCGGCGCAGCCTGCGGTGCGGCAGTCTATTTTATCCGGAAAGGAAAAGCAGATCTTGAAACAGATTTTGACGATTTTAAAGACGAATTTGAAGAGGAAGAGCCTGCTCCTGCTGAACGTACTTATACGACCCTTCCGAAAACGAAAGGTGCGGAGGATGCTGCACCGGATCTGGAATCTGGCGATGATGAAGCGGATTCTTGCGAGGAAGAAACAACAGAAGAAACTGCAGGCGCCGCAGAAGAAACACCGTCTGCTGCGGATCGTGAAGTTTCTCCGCAGGAAGAAAGCGAAGTAACCGCAGAATAAAACCCAAAAACAGAATATAGAAACATAAGGAAGTAATTCCTGGGGAGGGAAACCTCCCCTTTTTTATGGAAAGGAGATTGTTATGGAACTTGCAAAACGCGATGACGTTCCTGTAGAACTTACCTGGGACCTGTCTTTAATTTATCCAACCGAGGAGGCCATGCTGGCTGATGCGCAGAAAATGAAAGAATTAAGTCTTTCTATGGAAGCATCCTACAAAGGAAACCTCACCGATGCAGCCACGATCAACCACTGCCTCGACGATTACCAGGAGGTCTACCGTCTGATCACACTGACCGCCAACTACTGCGATCTCGCCGTTTCTGTCGACTATTACAACAGTGCAAACCAGACGCGCAACGACCGCATCAACAGCCTGATCTCTGAGATTTTCAGCCGTCTCACCTTTATCGAGAGCGAGCTTTCCGAACAGTCCAAGGATGTTTTGAACGAGGCCATGCAGCAGTCAGATACGAACCGCTGCTATCTCGCCGAGATTCTCCGCAACAAGGCACACCGCCTGAGCCCGGAAACCGAGCGTGCCATTTCCGCTCTGTCCCAGACCTTCTCGGCTCCGTACCAGATCTACAACATGGCAAAGCTTGCCGATATGAAATTTGATTCTTTCACCGTAAACGGAAAAGAATATCCGCTCGGCTACTCCCTGTTTGAGGATAATTACGAGTACGAAAAAGACACCGATATCCGCCGCAGTGCATTCTCCGCCTTTTCTGCAAAAATCAGACAGTACGAAAATGTAACGGCAGCTGCTTACAATGCCCAGCTGCAGACAGAAAAGACCATGGCCACGCTGCGCGGCTTCGATTCCGTCATCGATTCTCTGCTGTTCCCGCAGCAGGTCAGCCGTGAGCTGTACAACCGCCAGATCGATCTCATCACCACCCGCCTGGCTCCGCATATGCGCAAATATGCCCGCCTGCTGAAAAAGGTCCACAACCTTGACCGCATGACCTTCGCCGATCTGAAAATCGCCGTCGACCCGGAGTACGATCCGTCTGTCACGATCGAGGAATCAAAACAGTACATCGAAAAAGGTCTTGCCATTCTCGGTGATGATTACGTTTCCATGATTCAGGAGGCCTACAAAAAACGCTGGGTTGACTTTGCACAGAACCAGGGAAAATCCACCGGCGGCTTCTGTGCCAGCCCGTACGGAAAAGGTTCCTTTATTCTCTTAAGCTGGAATAACCGCATGGCAGATGTTTTCACGCTGGCGCATGAACTCGGCCACGCCGGCCATTTCCGTCTCTGCAACGGCGCACAGGCGATTCTCGATACCGAGGTTTCCTCTTATTTTGTCGAGGCGCCGTCTACCATGAACGAGCTTCTTATGGCTCATTATCTGCTGAAAACGACCCCGGACAAACGGTTCCGCCGCTGGGTTTTAAGCTGTATGATCAGCAACACATATTATCATAACTTCGTCACCCATCTGATGGAGGCTGCTTACCAGCGCGAGGTTTACAAGCTCATCGATGCCGGCGACAGCGTACAGGCTGAGACGTTAAGCAGCATTATGAAAGAGACCCTGCAGAAGTTCTGGGGCGATGATGTGGAAATTTCCGATGACGCAGCGCTCACCTGGATGCGCCAGCCGCATTACTATATGGGACTTTACTCCTACACCTACAGCGCCGGACTGACCGTTGCCACACAGGTCTGCAAGCGCATCGAAATCGAAGGCCAGACCGCTGTCGATGACTGGAAAAAGGTACTGACCGCCGGAAGCACGAAGACACCGGAAGAGCTGGCAAAAATGGCCGGCGTTGATATCTCGACGGATGCACCGCTTCTCGATACGATCGAGACGATTGGATCGATCATCGATGAGATCTGCGAGCTGACCGAAGAGCTGGGCTGCTGATCCTGTCCGCATTGTAACTCTCTATCAAACAGTAAAAACGGATTGTTCCGTCAGTTTTTGTTACTGGCGAAGCAATCCGTTTTTTTCATATCTTTTTTCACGCATTCCAGCACTTTTTCAGAATCGCAGCTGCCTCTGCAATCTCCTCCTCAGAAAGCCCGGCGTACCCAAGCAGCACTGTGCCGCCCTGTGCGGGATCTGCGGCAGCGCCGATGCAGTACCGTTCCAGCCCGTACACGCGCACACCATCCTCTTTTGCCCGCTGCACCGCCTCCGCTTCGGAGAGTCCTCTCGGCAGGTGGACCAGCACATGGACGCCCGCATTCTCGCCGGACACCGTGTACTCCCGCCCAAACTCCTTCAGAAGCCGGATCAGCAGGTCGTGTTTCCCTTTATACTGTGCACGCATCCGGTTCAGATGGCGCTCGAACGCGCCGCTCCGCATAAACTCTTCCAGAATCTTCTGGTCCGTCTTCGAAACTGTCGCGGAAAAGCATCTTCCGTTCTCCTCGTAGGCAGGCAGCAGCGTCTCCGGCAGCACCATGTAGCTGATGCGGATGGACGGCGCAATCGCCCGCGAAAACGTTCCAAGATAGATCACTTTTCCCTCTGTGTCATTGCCCTGCAGTGCCGGGATCGGGCGGCCCTTGTAGCGGAATTCACTGTCGTAATCATCCTCAATCAGATACCGCCCATTTTCCCTCGATGCCCACGCAAGGAGCTGCATCCGCCGCTTCATCGGCATGACCATGCCCATCGGGAACTGGTGCGACGGCATGATGTACGCCAGATCCGCCCCGCTTTTTTCCAGCTCCGCCGGCCGCATGCCCGCTTCGTCCATCGAAATCGTACACATCGCATAGCCAAGCTTCGCAAAACAGCGGTAGGCACTGATGTAGGTCGGATTTTCCATCGCCACTTTATGGCCACGCCCTAAGATCACCGAAAGCAGCATCAGCAGATAATCATTTCCCGCTCCGACGATGATCTGCTCCGTGCGGCAGTTCACGCCGCGTGCGTGGTGCAGATAGTCGCGGATTGCCTCCCGAAGACCGTGCTCGCCCTTCGCATCCCCGAGCTGGAACAGGCTGTCATCTGCGTCCAGCAGGACTTCTTTCGAGATCTTCTTCCAGCTGTTCTGCGGAAATCCGCCCGGCGCCGTACCGGTCACGGCAAAATCGTAGCGGAACGGCATCTGTTCCGCGGCATCATCCTCTTTTGTCTCCTCTTTCTTTTCATCGAGGCGGTACAGCCCCTCAATTTCACAGACAAAGTAGCCTTTGCACGGCACACTCTCCAGATACCCTTCGGATACCAGCTGCTCATACGCCAGATCCACGGTACTCCGGCTCACCGACAGATAGCCCGAAAGCGCCCGCGCCGACGGCAGCCGCTCCCCTGCACGGATCCGTCCGCCGCGGATTTCCTCGCGGATAAAACCGTAGATCTGCTCATAGAGCGGTGTCTTCCGATGCGGATCCAGCGAAATCGTCAATTCATTCATCTTCCCATCTCCCTGACAAAAAGAACAGCCGCTTGGGATGTCGGTTTCATCCAGGCGGCTGCTCTGTTCCATTTCAAAATTCTTATTTATTTCGCTGCCGGCAGCTTGAAAGAGCTCTTCAGGGATACGATACGGTTGAACACCAGCGCATCCTCTTTGGAATCTTTTGCGTCTACACAGAAGAATCCGTTTCTGACAAACTGGAAGCTGTCGTATGCTTTCGCATCTTTTAAAGACGGCTCCAGATAGCACTCTTTTAATACGGTCAGGGAATTCGGATTCAGGTTCATGGAACCATCCTCGTTGTAAACGCCCTTCTCCTCGTCGATCAGGTTTTCGTACAGACGGCACTCTGCTTTGACGGCGGTCTTTGCTGCTACCCAGTGGATCGTTCCTTTTACTTTTCTTCCGTCCGGGGAATTTCCTCCCTTGGACTCCGGATCGTACGTTCCATGGATTACGGTGATATTTCCGTTCTCGTCTTTCTCGCATCCGGTGCAGGTGACGAAGTATGCGTTCATCAGGCGGACTTCATTGCCTGGGAACATACGGAAGTATTTGCGGACCGGCTCCTCCATGAAGTCTTCGCGCTCGATGTACAGCTCTCTTCCGAACGGTACCTGACGGCTGCCAAGCTCCGGATTCTCGAGGTTATTCTGTACTTCCAGCATCTCAATCTGGTCTTCCGGGTAGTTGTCGATGACAAGTTTCACCGGATTTAAGACTGCCATGGTACGGGCTTTTTTCAGCTTCAGATCCTCGCGGATGCAGTACTCCAGCATCGCATAGTCAACGGAGCTGTTTGCTTTTGATACACCGCACAGATCTACGAATTTCTTGATGGACTCCGGTGTAAAGCCTCTGCGGCGGAGTGCTGCGATGGATACGAGACGCGGGTCATCCCAGCCGTCTACCACGCCGTCCTCTACCAGCTTTTTGATGTAACGTTTTCCGGTAACCACGTTAGTCAGATACAGCTTTGCAAACTCAATCTGGCGCGGCGGCATCGGATATTCCAGCTCGCGTACAACCCAGTCGTACAGCGGACGGTGGTCCTCAAACTCCAGCGTACAGATAGAATGGGTAATGCCTTCGATGGCGTCCTCGATCGGATGCGCGAAGTCGTACATCGGGTAGATGCACCAGGTATCGCCGGTTCTGTGGTGATGCATATGGGCTACACGGTAGATAACCGGGTCTCTCATGTTGATGTTCGGTGATGCCATATCGATTTTCGCACGGAGTACTTTGCTTCCGTCCTCGAATTCGCCGTTTTTCATGCGCTCGAACAGGTCCAGGTTTTCCTCCACGGAACGATTGCGGTACGGGCTCTCTTTTCCAGGCTCGGTTAAGGTTCCGCGGTACTCACGGATCTCCTCTGCGGACAGATCGCAGACGAATGCTTTTCCTTTTTTGATCAGTTTTACGGCTGCCTCATACATCTGTGGGAAATAATCGGATGCGTAGTACAGATGATCTTTCCAGTCTGCACCAAGCCACTGGATATCGGCTTTGATGGAATCAACAAACTCGGTTTTCTCTTTCGTCGGGTTTGTATCATCGAAACGCATGTGGAACTCTCCGTTGTACTCCTGTGATAAACCGTAGTTTAACAGGATGGATTTTGCATGTCCGATATGAAGATAGCCGTTTGGCTCCGGCGGGAATCGTGTGCATACATGGTCGTAAACGCCCTCTGCCAGATCTTTGTCAATCGCAAGCTCGATAAAATTTTTGGAAACAACTTCTTTTTCTTCCATAATAAGGTCAGGCCTCCCTCGAATCTTTTCGTTTGGAGCACTGTCCCGAAAAGGGCGCAAAATGCTCTGTGTATTCTATCACTATAACACAAAAGCATTCTCCTGCAAAGCATTTTTTTCGGTACACAAAGCCGCCGGAGCGGACCGGTGCCTATTCTTCTGCCTCGTGTGCGGTCACCTGGCGGTGCTCCACGGAGGTCGAGAACACGATCTGCGTCCGCGTCCGTCCAAAATGCTGCAGCTCGCCGATAAACTGGTCGAGCTCAATGGTGCTAACAAAAAGGCCCTCAATGAGCATGGAGTAATCACCGGTAACGCAATTACATTCCACGACATTGTGGACCTTTTCAATATAGGGATAAAATTCTTTTTTCTGAACCGGCTCAACCTCGAGGTTGATGAACGCTTTGATCGGATATCCCAAAAGCGCCGGATTTAATTTGACCTGATATCCTGTAATGTAGCCTTCCTTCTCCAGCCGCTCAATTCTGGCGGAAACTGCCGGGGAGGATAAAAATACGTGTTCCGCGATTTCTTTCAGCGGCATCCTGGCATTTTCCCGAAGGAGATTCAAGATTTTTGCATCGATGTGATCGAGCTCATGGCGCATCGCATCGTTCTTGCTTTTTTCATGTTTCATACGCTGCTCTCCTGTTTTTTCACTTTTATACTGTTCAGCATATCACGTTCGCCGTTTTTTGTCTACGAAAACGTGTCCTCGCGGAAACTGCTTTCGAAAAATAAGTAAAAGTGCCTCTTTCCCTTGGTATTTAAAATCAAATACAAAAATAAATAAGATTCCACAGTTCTTCGGCGGCGGTATTTACAAATTTCTGCCCTGGTGTTATTCTTCCGGTATCGAAAGGCAAAGCAAGAATTGTTTCAGACAATATACACAACTCAATGCGTGCAGAAAGAAGGAGATTATTATGAAGACAAGAATTGAAGCAGATTCCATTGGTTCCCTTGAAGTCCCATCCGACGCCTACTACGGGGTACAGTCCCTGCGGGCAAAACGGAATTTTCCCATCACGGGAACGTCGATCCACCCGGTCATGATCCAGAATCTGGCGAAAATTAAAAAGGCAGCTGCCATCTCCAACCGCGAAGCACAGAGACTGCCGGAGGAAAAAGCGGCTGCCATTATCTATGCCTGTGATGAAATCATTGCCGGCAAATTAAAAGACCAGTTCATCGTTGACGGCATCCAGGGCGGTGCCGGAACGAGTGCCAATATGAACGCAAACGAAGTCATCGCAAACCGCGCCATCGAAATCCTGGGCGGCACCAAGGGTGATTATACCATTGTCCACCCGAATGACCACGTCAACATGGCACAGTCCACAAACGACGTTATCCCAAGTGCAGGAAAACTGACCGTACTCGATCTGCTCCCGGATCTTCTGCATGCGCTCGAGTCACTCCACGCAGCACTGCTCGATAAGTCCCAGGAATTTGACCACATTTTAAAGATGGGAAGAACCCAGCTTGAGGATGCCGTTCCGATGCGTCTCGGCCAGAGCTTCCACGCTTACGCAACGATGATCGAGCGTGATATCCGCCGGATCGAATGCGCCAGAAAAGAGCTGTTCACCCTGAACCTCGGCGGAACAGCCATCGGTACGACGATCAATGCTTCCGATTACTATCTCCACCACATCGTACCGACCCTCGCTGCTGTGACAGGCTATCCGCTGATGCAGGCGGACGATCTGTTTGACGCGACGGAGAACCTCGACGGATTTGTGACGATCTCCAACACGTTAAAGACCTGCGCCGTCAACCTCTCCAAGATGTGCAACGACCTGCGCCTGCTGTCCAGCGGACCGCGGACCGGATTCGGCGAGATCAACCTGCCGCCGATGCAGAACGGATCCTCGATTATGCCGGGCAAGATCAACCCGGTTATCCCGGAGGTTGTGACACAGGTTGCCTTCCATGTCATCGGAAACGACACCACAATCACGATGGCGGCTGAGGCTGGCCAGATGGAGTTGAACGCGTTTGAGCCGGTTGTCTTCTACTCCCTGTTCTCTTCCATCACCTCGATGACAGGCGCTGTGAATACGCTTGTGAAGAACTGTATTCTCGGCATTACCGCAAATGAGAAACGATGCGAGGATCTCGTTTCGAAGAGTGTCGGCATCACAACGGCGCTCTGCCCGTATATCGGATACCAGAAAGCGGCCTCGATTGCAAAGAAATCGCTGAAGACGGGCGAGAGTGTTACTTCTCTGGTTCTGAAAGACGAACTGCTGACACAGAAACAGCTCGACGACATTCTCGATCCGTACGCTCTGACCGGACCGGAACTGCCGGCAGAAGACGATCTGGCTGGCTGAATGTAACTGCTGCTTTCCTTCATAATTTCTTAACGATACGCAAAAAGGCTTCCCGGATTTCCTTGCTGTCCGGGAAGCCTTTTTCTGTCGTTTTCTTTTGTATCAAACTCTGTTTAGATTCTCGCTACGCCGCTCTTTCTTGCTGCCTCTGCAACGGCTGCTGCCACCGCATCTTTGACACGCGGATCAAAGGCTGCCGGGAGGATGTAGTCTGCGTTCAGCTCTTCATCGCTTACCAGGCCTGCGATTGCGTAAGCTGCTGCGACCTTCATTTCATCGTTGATATCAGATGCTCTCACATCGAGCGCTCCGCGGAAGATGCCCGGGAAGCAGAGTACGTTGTTGACCTGGTTCGGGTAATCGCTTCTTCCTGTGCTGACAACGGCTGCTCCTGCTGCTTTCGCCTCGTCCGGGAAAATCTCCGGCGTCGGATTTGCGCAGGCAAAGATGATCGGCTCTTTTGCCATCGTACGTACCATATCGGGAGTGAGCGTACCCGGCGCAGAAACGCCAATAAAAATATCGGCTCCTTTGATTACCTCTGCAAGCGTGCCCTTCTCATGGTTGTAGTTTGTGATCTTCGCCATCTCCTCTTTGATCGGGTTGAGGCCGTCGCGTCCCTCGTAAATCGCACCTTTGCGGTCTGTCATGATGACGTTTTTGAGACCCATCGAAATCAGCAGGCGGATAATGGCGATTCCGGCTGCACCGGCTCCTGAGGTAACAATTTTGACTTCATCCAGTTTCTTTCCAACCAGTTTCAGCGCATTGATGACACCGGCCAGTGTGATCACGGCTGTTCCATGCTGATCATCGTGGAAAATCGGAATATCACAGCATTCCTTTAATTTCTTCTCGATCTCAAAACATCTCGGTGCGGAGATGTCCTCCAGGTTGACACCGCCGAAGCTTCCTGCGAGAAGACGCACGGTATTGACAATATCATCCACATCCTTGCTGCGCACGCAGAGCGGGATTGCATCGACACCACCGAATTCTTTAAACAGCACGCATTTTCCTTCCATGACCGGCATGCCGGCCTCCGGGCCGATATCTCCAAGTCCGAGAACTGCGGTTCCATCTGTAACAACAGCTACCGTGTTCCATCTTCTGGTCAGCTCGTAGCTCTTGTTGACATCTTTCTGAATTTCCAGGCACGGCGCCGCCACACCCGGTGTATAGGCAAGACTCAAGGCATCTTTTGTATCTACGGCCGCCCGGGAAGTGACCTCAAGCTTTCCGCGTAATTCATAGTGCATCTTTAATGATTCTTTTGCGTAATCCATCGCTTTTTTCCTCCATTTCATGTGTGACTGCGTCTCATTAATAATAGGAAGAGAGATTCACGCGTCACACGGGATGTCTGTTCGCTGCACCCCTATTATAACAAGCGTTCTCTAAATTTCAACCGGTGTTTTGATTAATGAAAAAATTTCCACTTTTCCACCAAAAACAGCTGCTTCATTTGCGAAATTTTATCAAAAATACTCTTTTTCTTTCTCTCAGCCGCAGTCCGATCCTGCCCGGAGGGCTTTTTTTGCTTTACAGTAAAATTCAACAAAGTTTTTTATAAAGCAAAAAATCTGCCCGCCTCCCATCCTTTTCAGACTGGAAAACAGACAGATTTTTTTCTTTACTCCGCCACAATATTCTGCAGCCAGACTCCTTTCTTGACAAGGACAAATCCAATCACGCACTTGATCAGGTCAACCGACATAACCATAAAGTAGATTGCGTAGATCGAAAGTCCGGTAAAACGGCTCAGGCAGAAAGCCACCGGCACACTGACAACCCAGATGAAGACGCTGTCGAACAGGAACGTGATGATCGTTTTTCCACCGGAGCGCAGGGTAAAGTAGCTTGCATGCAGGAATGCATTGACCGGCATGAACATGGCCACTTCCACGATGAAGATTGCCGCCATGTGGCGTACTTCGTCCGTCGTGTTGTAGAGGCGTGGGAAGATTGGAGCCACGAGCGCCATCAGCGCGCCGATCACAATGCAGAGTAATACGGAAAACGTGATCAGCTTCGTATCGGTATCCTTTGCCTCTTCCATCCTTCCGGCTCCGAGGAGCTGTCCGACGATGATGGCAACGGAATCGCCGAGTGCGATGAAAACGACGTTGAACAGGTTCGAGATCGTGTTGGAGATATTCATCGCGGCTACGACATTCAGTCCACGCACGGAGTAACACTGCATCAGGATCGCAACGCCGCCTGCCCAGAACGTTTCGTTCAGCATCAGCGGTGTTCCTTTGATAAGGATCTGTTTCGTCAAAGCCGCCGGAACACGGATCGTGCGGTACAGATGCTTCGTAAAACGATATTTTTCTTTGTTTCCGTGCGTGCGGATCAGCACGATCGCCATCTCCACGTAACGGGACAGCACCGTTGCAACTGCCGCGCCGACAACTCCGAGCTGCGGTGCGCCGAATTTTCCGTAGATTAAAATATAATTAAAAATCAGATTGACAAATACGGCTGTGATACCGGCCTTCATCGGAAGCATCGTCTCGCCGCATTCGCGCAGCGTGCTGGCATAAAGCTGCACAAACAGGAACGGCGGAAGTCCTACCAGCATGACCTTCATATAAGAAATGCCATAGGCTAATGTCGCATTCATGTCCTGGCTTCCCTGATCTCCTGTCAGGTAGAGACGAATCAGAGGCTCGTGCGCACCAAGGAAAATAGTGATTGCCGCTGCCGTCAGGATCACGCCGATCCAGAGCTTGAAGCGGAAGGTGTTTCGCACACCCTCGTCGTTGCCCTGTCCGAAATACTGCGCAGTGAAAATTCCTGCACCGGATACCCCTCCGAAAATGCAAAGGTTATAGATAAAAAGAAGCTGGTTGACAATTGCAACGCCGGACATCTGCTCGGTACCGACCTGTCCTACCATGATGTTGTCGAGAAGACTGACAAAGTTGGTGATACCGTTCTGAATCATAATCGGCATCGCAACGCCAAGTACCATCAGGTAAAACCGTTTGTTCCCAATAAATTTTCTGTGTTTCTGCATGGTTTCCCCCTTTTCTTGCTGTATAAAATAAATGACATAAATCGGAGCCTTTCTGGATTTCTCCAGGCAGGCCCCGAACAGTAATGCTTATTATACACGATTCATGTTTAGAAAGAAAGATCCTTTTTATCTTTTTTCTGGCTTTTTTTGACATCTTAATTTCAGAGCATCAAACAGCCTCAACGATAAGATAAGCATAACTCCCCATATTACCCATGCCGCAAAGCACCCAATTCCCTGATGGCGGATATCTACCATTATTCCAACAATAAAAGGAAGTGACATAAACATAATTACTGCCATTATAAAATCAAAAATAATGTATAACACTATGTTTACCTTCCCTATTAAGAATCTGCTGTTTGATATTCATCCTGTATTTTCTGATTTGCCGCCTGACCAATATTAAGCTTTTCAAACATTTCTTCTGTATCCAGACTTCTGCTGTAGTACGCAGTCATCATATCCGCTGTGATCGATTTTCCAAATCTTCTGGGGCGGCTGTTGCAGATAAACTTCGATGTTGTGTCAATCACACTGTTGGTGTATTCCAGCAATCCTGTTTTATCGATATATATTCTTGAGTTTAATACGTCCTGAAAAGCATTCACCTTTGAATTTAAAAAATCGTCCCACAGCATGCCGCAAATTTTTCCACCAGCGCCACTGCCACCTTCATCACCCCGGCCAGTACCATCACAAAGATTGGGTTCTTTTTGCCTTTCTGCAGCAGAATGAGGCTGATGATAAAGATCACGACAAGACTCCAGTTCGTCTGCGCCAGCCGGATCACGGTATCTCCTTCACTACTCCAAAACGCCGTGACCAGAATTGAAATCCCTGCGGAACCGATCATCGCCACAACCGCCGGGCGGAGGGAGTGGAGGATTCCCTGGAGCATTGCCATTTCGCGGTATTTTAAATATAGCTTCGCAAGCAGTGTGACGAGAATACACGACGGCAGAATACATCCAAACGTTGCCACGAGCGCTCCTGGGATGCCTGCGATTTTAATTCCGACGAAGGTTGCCGAATTGACTGCGATCGGCCCCGGTGTCATCTGAGAGATGGTGATAAGATCCGTAAACTCCGACATCGAAAGCCAGCCGTGTCCCTGCACCACCTGTCCCTGAATCAGCGGCATGGCCGCATAGCCTCCGCCGAAGCTGAGCAGGCCGATCTGGAAAAAGCTTAAAAATAGCTGAAAATAAATCATTTCGCACCCCTCCGTTTCGCCAGAATCGTCCGCACCGCACCGATGGCACCGCAGACCAGTACAATATAAATCACGTTGACCTTGAAAAAACAGGCTGCTGCAAACGCACAGACAAGAATCACCAGCGACAGCGGATCTTTTTCTTTCACAACCCCGGCTCCCATCTCATACGTCACGGATGCAATCACGGCTCCGACGCCTGCCTGCATTCCTTCGAGCATCTGGCTCACGAAAAAATTATCCCGGAACGCCTGATAGCAGACCGAAATCACAGAGATAATCAGAAACGGCGGAATAATCGTTCCAATAATCGAAACCAGCACACCAATCATCCCCGCCAGTTTATACCCGACAACAATCGCCCCATTCACCGCAATCGGCCCCGGCGATGACTGCGCAATCGCCACCAGATCGAGCATCTCATTCTCCTCTATCCAGTGGTACTCATCCACAAATTTCTTCTTCATCAGCGTCACAATCACATAACCGCCGCCGAACGTAAATGCACTCAGATACAGCGTGGAAAGGAACAGTTTTTGCAGTACCTTACTTTTTGACTCCATTGTTTTCTTCACCTCATTTTTTCTGTTGTACCTATTCTACCATCTTTGGCACCAAAAAGCGACCCACTTGTTTTCACAAATAAGTCGCTCTTCTCGTTTTCCTATCTTATTTCTCTGCACACAGCTCCACAAACACCTGCACTGCCTCGTTTGCATTGCCGTACACGCCTGCTCCAATGCCGCGCGGATGGAATCCGGCACGCTGCCGTCGTTGATAAAACTTGCCTCAATATTTTTTGCATCCCGAAGCCCCGCATACCGCTCATCGGTTCCGTTTTCTGCCACCGACGGCAGGCCTTTAATACTGGCCATCTCGTCGATCTCTTTTTCCTGCATCATAAAGCGCAGAAACTCAACCGCGATCTCTTTCTCTTCGCTGTCTTTGTTGACCGAAAATCCATACCACGGCTGCTGGTACGCGTAAGCGCCCTTGTCCCCGAGCGGTGCGTATAAGAATTCGTATTCAAACGGATTTGCGCTGAATGTCTCCGATTTGGATTCTCTCTTTTTCATGCCGCTGACACACTCGGCATTGCAGACATAGAACGGCATATCCAGATCGGTTCCGGCAATGTTCGAATAATAGAAATAACAGTCCTGTCCTTTGGAATCCTTATATTCGAGCTTTCTTTCCCCCAAGCGAATGACGCATCTTCTTTTTCCCTCACAATCATAACTGTACCTTTTGTAATAGTGTCTTTTTCTTCCTGCCCATCTCCTGCTGTTTTTTATATAACGAAAAGATCCCGGTTTCCCGGGATCTTTCTTAGTAAGCTGATGACGGGAATCGAACCCGTGACCTCCGCCTTACCAAGGCGACGCTCTACCGACTGAGCCACATCAGCACTCGCAAGTTGTTTTGTTTTTTTTGTTAGCTCCTTGCTACATTTGGTATTCTATCAAAACTATAGTGAATTGTCAACAGTTTTTTCTACAAATTTGAAAATTTTTATTTGTTCACAGATTTTTCTGCACTTTTGACAATTCGCCGTAATTTTTTCGGTCGTTTTCCCATCTCACGAACAGACCTCCCGCACTTTACTGCGGATTCTCTGCAGTGCATTGTCGATTGCCTTCGGCTGCTTTCCAAGTTTTTCTGCAATCTGCGTATAATCGTACCCTTTCAGATACAATTCCAGCACCTGGTACTCAAATTTGCTGAGCCGTTCTTTGATCCGCTCATGCATGCCGATTACGTTTTCCCGGCTGATCATAATCTCCTCCGGTGTCTCCTCGTCCACCAGGCGCAGCTCTTGCTCGGAAACCGGTTCGCTTAACGAGACGAAGCTGTTCAGCGGCTGATGCTTCTGGCGCTGGGACGATGCCACTGCAGAATACATCTGACGGTCGATGCACAGGCCGGCGAAGGTGGCAAACGATGCCTCCTTCCCCGGTTTGTAGTCACGCACTGCCTTAAAAAGTCCGAGCATGCCCTCCTGGATCAGATCCTCGTGATCTCCGCCCACCAGGTACAGCGCCCTCGCCCTGGTCCGCACCAGCGATTTGTATTTGTCGATCAGATAATCGGTAATCTCGCGTTCTCCTGCCCGCAGACGCGCAATCAGCTCCTCATCCGTACAGGTATCGTAATCTTTCACCATCATATCTCTTGTATCCTTCATCTTTCTTCCGCCGGAGCGTAATGTGATTTTCCGCAATTTCTAGCAGCTTCTCTGTCTTACAATCTCATAAGCGAGCACGCCGGCTGCCACGGAAGCGTTCAGAGAGTCGATATCGCCTTTCATCGGAATTGTGGCTGTGAAGTCGCAGTTTTCTCTCACCAGACGGCTGACACCCTCTCCCTCATTTCCGATTACAAGGCCGATCGGTCCTTTGAGGTCGAGATCATACATTCTCTGTCCGTTCATGTCCGCGCAGACAAACCAGATGCCCTTTTCCTTCAGCATTTCCATGGTCTGCACCAGATTCGTCACCTTTGCCACCGGTGTGTAATTTAATGCACCTGCCGACGTTTTGGCAACGGTTGCTGTCAGGCCGACTGCGCGGTGCTTCGGCACGATGACACCATGTGCGCCTGCCAGGTTTGCGGTACGGATGATCGCACCGAGGTTATGCGGATCCTCAATGCCGTCCAGCAGAAGGATAAATGGCGGCTCTCCTTTCTCCTCTGCGCGCGCGAGGATGTCCTCAACGGTTGCATAACTGTAGGAAGCCACCTGTGCAATGACACCCTGATGCTTTCCGGTGGTGGACAGCTCGTCAAGACGTTCTTTTTCTACATAATTGATGATGGTATCGTGTTTTTTCGCCTCACGGATGATCGTGCGGATCGGGCCGTCCTGGCTGCTTGCAAGGACGAACAGCTTGTCCACGGTCTTGCCGGAGCGGAACGCCTCGATGACAGCGTTTCTTCCCTCTACCATGCCGCCTGTAAACTCCTCATCCGCCTGCTGTACTTCCTGTTTTCTGTCTCTGTCACGGTAATCTCGTTTCCCCTTAAAGTCACGTTTTTTTCCGTCTCTTCTCTCAAAATTTCTCTTGTCGTTTCTGTTGTTTTCTCTCATATCATTCCTGTTCCGCGGTCCCAAAAGCAGTGGGAACTTTTGCTTTTTCAAAAGCCCCACTGCCCTGCCGCTTCTTTTTTATTTTCTGAATCTTATCTGCTCTCACACTTCGCCAAGTCCTGCCCGGATCAGGTCGATCATCCGCTTGTAATCCCCTTTCAGGTACAGATACCCCATCACAGCCTCAAACCCGGTTGCCCGGCGGTAGTCGATCGTGGACGCATTTTTTGCCTTGGTATAAGATTTCGCATTTCTGCCTCTTTTATAAATCTGTTTTTCCTCTTCGGTAAACAGCGGCTCCAGAATTTCAATCATCGCCGACTGTTTCTCCGCCTTTACAAGCCCTGCCGCATGGCGGTGCAGCTTGTTGACCTGCATATTTGCTTTCCGCACCAGAATCGTGCGGATGACGATCTCATACGCAGCATCCCCGATGTAGGCCAGCGTAAGCGGCGAATACATGCGGATGTCATGCTGTTCCAGTCCGAATACCTCCGAAAGATAATCCTTCTCCCCGAAAACCGCCTCTGGAAAAAGCTCCTCGTTTTCTGTCTCTTTGCCCACTTCCGTCACTTCTGTTCTGTCCTTTCTTTTTTCCTCATCTGACGCAGCTCGCCCTCCAGCTCGAGCACACGGTTCGTAAGCTCCGTATTCTCCTGCTGCAGTACTTTGATATCCTCGAAAATCGGGTCCGGCAGATGAATGTGATCCATGCTTTTTCTCGGAATCCGCACATCATTCTGCTTCACAATGTGCCCCGGCACGCCGACGACGGTACAGTTCGGCGGAACCTCCTCGATCACAACCGATCCGGCTCCGATTTTGGAGTTTTCCCCGATCGTAAACGATCCGATGATCTTCGCACCGGCGCTGACCATAACATTGTCCTTCAGCGTCGGATGACGTTTCCCGGTCTCCTTACCATTACCGCCAAGCGTCACGCCCTGATACAGCGTCACGTTGTCTCCGATAATGGCTGTTTCTCCGATAATCACACCAGAACCATGATCAATAAACAATCCCTTTCCGATCGTCGCACCCGGATGGATTTCGATACCGGTTTTTCTCGCTGCCCGCTGTGAAATCCACCTGGCCAGAAAGTAATGGCCTTTCAGATATAGCTTGTGCGCCCGTCTGTACTTCAGCATAACACGAAATGAAGGATACAGCAAGACTTCCATGGGAGAATGTATCGCCGGATCCCGCTCCTGAATCACCTGAAATTCCTCTTTAAAATACGCGAAAAAACTCATCTTTCCTCTCCTTGCCTCCTGCTGGGACTTTTCCGGATTTTTATTTCTTACCATCATTCTGCATAACAGTAATATTCAAAAACGGAGCTGTTTCATCTCCGATAAAGACGAAATAGCTCCGTGGTTCCACTTTACTTTAAGGGCACACCTGCCCTCTTCTTTTCTTCTGCATAACGTGCAGGACCCGTGCCGGACTACCCACTTTTTCCGCTTCACCCGGCCAGCTTCCGGACGCACTTCAAAAACCCTCGTTTCAGGCAGCTTCCAGCCCCATTTGTCTGCCATTCTCTGTGAAACAATTCTGATTTTCTACTTTTTCCGTTCCAAGCCTTTTTCTGTTTCCGTTTGTTCTAGTTTATGCAAATTTTTCTCGTTTGTCAAGCAAATTTCCGCCGGATCCACTTGCTGATTTCGACCGCCGGAATGACAAGCAGTCCAAGGCCGATCGCCACATCATATTCCAACGCGCTGATCCGCTCAAAACCGAACGCACTCGACAGTACCGGGATGTAAATGACGGCGGATGTGAGGACAAATGAGAGTGCCATCGCGCCCCACAGATACTTGTTCTGATGCTTCATATGGAAAATAGAACCTTTCCGTGATCTCATATTGAAGGAATGGAAAATTTCCACCATGGAGAGTGTCAGAAACGCCATCGACATGCCGTCCGGGCTGTTGACGATTTCCCAGCGGCCGGCTTCCAGATAATGGCCGATGAAGTAGGACGCCAGCGTCAGCACCGTAATCACGATGCCCTGAAACGCAACATCAAAGCCGAGGCCGTCCGCAAAAATACCGTCATCCGCATTTCTCGGCGGGCGTTTCATGATGTCTGCCTCACCGTCCTCCATACCGAGCGCCAGCGCCGGGAAGCAGTCCGTAATCAGGTTGATCCAGAGCAGATGCACCGGATTTAAAATCGTAAAGCCCATCAGCGTCGCGCAGAAAATCGACAGCACCTCGGCAAGGTTCGATGCCAGAAGGAACTGAATTGCCTTACGGATATTATCGTAGATTCGTCTTCCTTCCTCAACCGCCGCGATGATCGTCGCAAAGTTGTCGTCCGCGAGCACCATATCTGCCACGTTTTTCGTCACATCCGTTCCCGTGATGCCCATTCCGATGCCGATATCCGCACGCTTGATCGACGGCGCATCGTTGACTCCGTCTCCTGTCATCGCGGTGATTCTGCCTTTCCGCTTCCACGCATCGACGATCCGCACTTTATGCTCCGGCTGGACGCGTGCGTAAACAGCATATTCCTCGATTCTCCGGTCAAGCTCCTCATCGCTTAACTGGTCAATCTCGGCTCCCGTTACCGCTTTCCAGCCCGCCTCCAGAATACCCAGCTCTTTTGCAATAGCAACCGCTGTGTCTTTGTGGTCACCCGTAATCATCACCGGACGGATGCCTGCCCCGCGGCATTCCCGGATCGCATCGACTACTTCCGGCCGCACCGGATCAATCATACCGCAAAGTCCTAAAAAGCAGAGATCCTGCTCCAGAAAGTCCGGCTCCTGGGAGGACGGCATCTGGTTCCACGCTCTTCCTGCTGCCGCCAGCACGCGGAGTGCCTGGTCTGCCATCGCCTTGTTCTGCGACAGGATTTCCTGCCGGAATGCTTCTGTCATCGGCTGTTTTCTGCCGTCACGCCAAACGGAGGTGCACCGCTTCAGAATCTCATCCGGTGCGCCTTTTGTGCAGGAAAAATACGTTCCGTCGTTTGCGCGGTGGATCGTTGTCATGCGTTTCCGCATCGAATCAAACGGCGCTTCCCCGACACGCGGATACTGGACGGACAGACTCTTCTTCGGGCATCCCTCTTTCTGCGCATCGTTGACCAACGCACATTCCGTCGGTTCTCCGACTGCCTCGCCGTTTTCGTCCGGCTCCGCATCGGAGCAGAGTGCCATGACGGATACGAGACGTTTTATATCGCTTCCCTCATGTTTTACCACGGTCATCTTATTCTGGGTCAGCGTTCCTGTCTTATCCGAGCAGATCACCTGCGTACAGCCGAGCGTCTCGACAGCCGTCAGTTTCCGGATCACCGCATTCCGCTTTGACATTTTGGTCACACCGATGGAAAGCACGATTGTGACAACTGCTGCAAGTCCTTCCGGAATTGCCGCTACGGCAAGGCTGACAGCTACCATAAAGGTATTTAAGATGTTCTGCGGCGTCACGCCCTCTTTTAAAATACCGACAATGAAAATCACGGCACAGATGGCGAGCACCATCACGCTTAAGATTTTGCTGAGCTGGTTCAGCCGCTTCTGCAGCGGTGTGCTCTCATCCGCCGACTGCGTCAGAACATGGGCGATCTTTCCCATCTCGGTTTTCATACCCGTTCCGGTGATAACAGCGCGGCCGCGGCCATAGACAACGGTGCTTCCCATATAGACCATGTTTTTCCGGTCCCCGAGCGGAACCTCGCTGGCTGCGCCGGCGTTCAGAACATCCGCTGTTTTATTGACCGGGACAGATTCTCCGGTCAGCGCTGCTTCCTCGATTTTCATGCTGGCGCTCTCTAAAATACGGCCATCCGCCGGAACAGCATCGCCCGCTTCGAGAATTACAATATCACCGGGTACGAGCTCCTCGCTCTTTTTCACTTCCATTTTCCCGCCGCGCATCACCTTCGACGTGGCTGCCGCGATCTCCTGCAGAGCTTCAATCGCTTTCTCTGCCTTGCTCTCCTGCAGAACACCGAGCACCGCATTAATGATGACAACGGTGAGAATAATGACCACATCAGCGTACGATTCGCCTTCATACGCCGATGTGATGCCGGAAATCAGCGCTGCGGCGAGCAGGATCAGGATCATCGGGTCTTTCAGTTCTTCGAAAAACCGCTGAAGATTACTCTTCTTTTTTCCCGCCGCCAGCCGGTTAGGTCCGTGTTCGGAAAGCCGCCGCGCAGCTTCCGCCTCGGAAAGTCCCTGCTCCGTTGTCTGTAACTCATCAAGAATCTTCGAACTTTTTTCCAGATACTCTTTCATTTCCATCCGTCCTTTCTTCTGAAAACGCTTTTTGCGTTCCTGTGATAAGTTCCCACTGGTACACCGGTCTCTTTCTATATAGAAAAAGACCTATCCGCACCATATTTGTTGATACAGATAAGTCTTGTCATTTCATACAAAGCCAGAAGAAATGCTTTTTCTTCGGTTGTTGGCCTTATAGCGTCACGTATGCCGCCGACTACTCCCTTATTCTTCTTCCAGTCTACCACATCTTCCGGCCTTGTGCAATCGCATTTCTCTTTTATTCTTCTGCGTTCTTTGCGCATCCCGGGCAGCCGCTGCATCCGCCTGCGATCCGGTCGTCCGGCATCAGGTCGAGTGCCTTGGAAATGCAGCAGATCGCCTGTGCGGAAATTCCCTCTTTCTTTCCGGTAAAGCCAAGTCCTTCCTCGGTCGTTGCCTTGATATTGACCTGATCCTCTTCGAGATGAAGCGCCTCCGCCACATTTTTCACCATCGTGTCGATGTATGGCAGGAGCTTCGGCTTCTGTGCAATAACGGTTGCATCGATATTTTCAATCAGATACATCCGCTCCTCGAGCATCTCACCCACTTTTTTCAGCAGTTCGATGCTGTCTGCGCCCTCATACGCCGGATCATTGTCCGGAAAATGGCGTCCGATGTCCCGCAGTGCTGCAGCGCCGAGAAGCGCATCCATAATGGCATGAACCAGCACATCCGCATCGGAATGTCCCAGAAGGCCATATTCATACGGGATTTCCACACCGCCCAGAATCAGTTTCCGGTTTTCCACCAGTTTATGCACATCGTAACCCATTCCTACTCGCATTGTTCGTTCCTCCGCTTCGTTACTTTCTAGTTAAATCCATACAGTTTCTGCGCTACCTTGTAGGCATAGACTGCAATTTTCTGTCCCGGTTTTGATTTGCTGCTCATAACAGTTCCGAAAATGCCGTGGCGGATGCGGAAGTAATCGGCTGCATCCTCCTGTTTCAGGTATCTCCAAAGATCGTTCTTTTTCTCGAGATTTTCTTCCGTTCCAGAGCGCATCATCATCACGGAAGAAACCGTCATAATAATGGTCAGATAGCTGATCATATATTTCCGCAGGTGCTTCGACAGCCCTTTCTGTTCACCAAGGTAATCGATCATCAGCTTGTTGACACGGATCTGCTGGTCAATTCTGCCGATCATGACTTTCTCGTTAACCGACTGGTCGGCTCTCCCGATAAAGTAGCGGTAGAAATTGACATCGAGATAATACATCGTTTTGACGTACGGAAGCGGAATAAACGCAACCAGATTATCCACATAGAAGGTGTGCTCCGGCAGCTTCATGCCGCACTCTCTTAAAAGAGAAGTCCGGTAAATCAGCGAATGCATCAGCAGATAATGTGTTTTGCCGAGAGCTTTCGCCTCATCCCATCCGAAAAAGCGGCCTTCCGGCAGCGATTTCGCATAGCGCATCACACGTTTTCTCTTGGCGCCCTCTTTTTCATACACATAGTTACTGATCAGAAGGTCGAGTGTTTTCGGTCCGCGTACGACTTCTGCCAGAACATTTAAAATCTTCTGGTATGCCTCTGGGTTTACCCAGTCATCACTGTCCACAACCTTAAAGTACAGACCCGTCGCATTTTCCACACCCGTGTTGACTGCTCCGCCGTGGCCCTTGTTTTCCTGATGAATCGCTTTTACAATCGTCGGATATTTTTCCTGATAGCGGTCTGCAATCTCTGTGGTTCCGTCCTTGGAACCATCGTCCACGATCAGAATTTCTACTTCTTCTCCGCCGACCAGCAGCGAATCGATACATTTCTCCATATATGCTTCTGAATTATAGCATGGTACTGCAATTGATAAAATCTTCATCTTTTTTCTCCCTGCTCTTTTTTGCTCTTCTGCCGTTTCAGGCACGTTCCAGATCTGTATATTTTGCGTATTCCGCAAACGCAGACGGAATGGCATATCTTTCAGCCGCGGTTTTCGCATCCGCAAAAATCAATCCGGCTTTTTCTTCCCCTTCCTGCTCCACATCGTTTCCTGCAATTTTAATAGCGTATCCTGTGATATGCCACTCGACATGGGAAAAAATGTGCTTGTACGGCGGCAATGCCTGAATATGAAGCGGCGTCACGCCGAATTTTTCTGCCTCTTCAAGTGCTTCCTGTTCGGAGAGCACGCCATCGAAGTTCGGGAACTCGTAAAGTCCCGCCAGAAGTCCTTTTTTCGGCCGTTTCCGCACTGCTGTGTGCGTACCGTCCAGAAATAACAGAACGGTTCTGTCTTCGATTCTGCGCGGCTTTGCGCTCTTTTTAAACGGATATTCCGTCCAGGTCTGATGCTGTCCCGCCAGACACTGGTCAAAAAGCGGACAGACTTCACATTTTGGTGCGCCGTTCGGCAGACAGACCATTGCGCCGAGATCCATCATCGCCTGGTTGAAGGCTCCCGGATCTTCTGCCGGCATGATTTCGGTCAATTCCGCTTCCACGCGGTTTTTCACGGACTGCTTTAAAATGTCCTCACCGTCCTCCCGGAGGCGTGCCATCACACGAAGCACATTTCCGTCCACCGCCGGCACCGGAATGCAAAACGCGATCGATGCAACGGCTCCCGCTGTGTAATTTCCAATTCCCGGAAGTCCTTTTAAGGCTTCGTAATCTGCCGGAAATACACCGTCATACACTTCCATAATTTTCTGTGCGGCCTTCTGCATATTCCGCACACGGTTATAGTAACCAAGGCCTTCCCAGAGCTTCAAAAGCTTTTCCTCGGGACAGACCGCAAGTGCTGCGACATTGGGCAGTTCACGCATAAACCGCTCATAAAACGGCTTGACCGCCTCCACCCTCGTCTGCTGGAGCATAATCTCGGAAACCCAGATTTCATACGGGTTCTTTTTTTCTCTCCACGGCAGCACTCTTTTATTTTCGCCATACCATTTCAATAATGGCTTTGTGATTGTGTCCTGCATAGTAAT
Organism: Blautia sp. AF19-1; assembly: GCF_003479155.1. Classification (NCBI taxonomy): domain Bacteria; kingdom Bacillati; phylum Bacillota; class Clostridia; order Lachnospirales; family Lachnospiraceae; genus Blautia; species Blautia sp. AF19-1. The sequence goes on along the minus strand of NZ_QUGQ01000015.1, from coordinate 6,248 downwards.
CTCCTGTTAATATATCATTCTTATTTTGCCACATTTTCCTCCAAAATGCAAAATAAACATTGCGCTCTCACGTGTTTTTGATTAAAATTAATAAATACTTTAAAAGAATAACCAAAACCCTTAAGATATGGAGGAAAAACTCTTGATCGACAGTATTATTTTTGATGTGGACGGCACCCTGTGGGACTCCACAGACGTTGTTGCCGACGCATGGAATCAGATTATGGAAAAAGAAACTGATATGACACCAAACCTCACCGGAACCGTGTTAAAAGGCCTGTTCGGCCGCCTGCTCCCGGATATCGCCGCCGTCATTTTCCACGAATATCCAAAGGAGCGCCAGTTAGAACTGATCGAGGCATGCTGTGCCAAAGAGCATGAGGCACTTCTTGCGACACCGGCTCCTGTTTATCCGGGACTTGTCGATGCACTTTCTATTCTTTCCAGACATTACCCGCTTTATATCGTAAGCAACTGCCAGGCGGGCTATATCGAAGTTTTTCTGGAAGCCACAGGCCTCGGTCACTATTTCAAAGGCCATCTCTGTCCTGGCGATACCGGAAAGGCAAAGGCAGACAACATCCGTACAATCATCGAACAGAACCATCTGCAGCACGCGGTCTATGTCGGCGATACCGACGGCGACTACAAGGCGACACGCGAGGCCGGAATCCCGTTTGTCCATGCCGCATACGGTTTTGGTCAGACCGAAAACCCGGACTACACCATCACTTCCCCGATGGATCTTGTCACACTGTTCGTACCGGAAAATTAATTTTTAACAGTTTCTTTCTCATAAAAAATACGCATTCCTGTTTTGATAACGGAATGCGTATTTTTTATGTTCTATTTCTTCTTTTCTCAGCTCTCGCCCTTACCTGGGTAATCATCGTCACCCGTATGGTCTCCCTGATCCGGTGCGCTCGGCTCCTGGGTCGGTTCCGGTGTGGACGGGGTCTCCGTCGGTGCTACGGTCGGCTCCGGCGTAGACGGGATCTCGGTCGGTGCTGTGGTCGGTTCCGGCGTAGACGGGGTCGATGGAGTTGATGGGGTTGATGGAGTTGATGGGGTTGACGGAGTTGACGGCGTGTAATCATCGTACGTGTAGGATGGCGTTCTCGTCGGCGTTACTGTCGTGGTATTCGTCGTATCATCGACATTTTCGTCATCTGCTTCCGGTGCCTGTGTCACAGTAAGCGTGTCTTCACTTACCTCATAAGCTTCGGAATAATAAATGATAACCGGTGTTCCGTCATCGACATTGTCATATAATGCCTGTGCCACTGCAGTCGGAAGTGCAACAGATCCTGTCGTCGATCCTGCAGTCAGATACAGGTTTCCGCCGAAACTACTTCTCCAGGAAGCATCGTAGAAACCAATCTCTCCGTTGAACGGAATCCAGGAATCCACATCTCTTTCCCAGGAATAGCTGCCGTCTGCCTGAAGCTCTCCGTGCAGTTTTTTCTGGCTTTCTTTTGCTGCGGTTGTGTAGATACCCGGCTTCGTGTAGCTGCTCTGCTCCATCAGACCGGTTACACAGTCACCGTCGACAACCAGATTTCCATCTTTGTAGAGCCAGATATGCTGACGGCTGGCATCAACCTCAACATACGTCTTGCCGAATCCGTTGTTCTCTGTGGAAGCAGCAAACTCTCTCTGCGCATACTGCGGCTCTCTTGCGTCTGCTGCGTGAGCATCTACTTCTTCTGCGATCTTTGCTATCTCCTGCTCCTGATCCACTTTCCATCCGTAGCCTTCCTGGCTGATGGTCACGCCGCCTTCGATACCGGTTGCCGGGAAGGTGTGATCCTTGCCATCGGTATCAATCGCTGCCGCAAGATTTGCCACATATTCTTTTACTTTTTCATTCCACTGGTTTTCATCTTTGGAATAATTTCCATCCGCATCGACCGCCAGCCAGTCTTTCATGGTATTTCCGTCAAGAACCTGTGTTGTTCCATCCGGCATACTGTATGTGATACTTGCGCGTACCAGTTCATTTAACTGATCCTTCTGTGCATTCAGTGTTTCGTCATCTGCTGTTACCAAGGTTCCGTCGTAAACGCCTGCTTTTTCAAGATCCACTTCGGTATCCGCATTGATCAGCGCGTTTTCGATGCACTGTTTTGCAAGGGTAAGATCCATTCCCTCACCCATAACAGCATCCACAATCTCAAACTCATTGTTCTGGAAGGTGATGTAGGCGCTGGCCGGTGCATTCTCACCGTCTGCGGACTGGAATTCGTCAAATCCATCAATCACCGCATCCAGTTTTTCCTGACTGTACTGCATGGTGACCTGGGAATCTTTCTCTTTTCCGCCATTTCCCAGGAACCAGAGGAAACTGTTCTGTTTCTTTAACACGCTCTCCACGCTGCCGTCTCCGGCGTAGGTGTAGTCGATGTCTTTTCCGCTGACACTCTTCGTATCATTGTCTTTGAATTTTACATTTAAGGTATAGTTTGCAGCCTGCTCTTTGATTTTCGTTTCTGCCTCTTTGGCCGTCATATCCGAGCAGTCTACTCCGTTGATGGTTGTTCCGTTGAAAAAATAATTCTGGTAATGGAACATTTTGCTTCCATAGAAAAAGCCTCCCACAGCAATAACAGCAACGGCTGCAACGGCGATAACCGCACCGCCTTTTCCCTTTTTCTTCTGCGGTTTTGCGCCATGCGGAATGTACTCTTCGTCGTCATCCTCATAATCGTCGTAGTCATCATCCTCATCGTCTATTTCCGGCATTGGGATATGGCCTACCGTGTCGCTGACGAGGCGCTCCATTGCGGCTTCCACCTGATCACCAAGCACTTCTTTCTCCGAACCCTTGGTCTCTGTCTTCTCTTCTCCCAGCAGATCATCCTCATCTGCGAATGGATCGTTGATGATCAGATCATCATCCACCATCACTTCTTCCGGTTCCGATTCTGTTTTTGTCTCCGCCGGCGTCTCTTCGATTTCTTCTTCCTCTTCTGTAAATTCCGGAATCTCGATGTCCTGCGTCACAGGCTCCACTTTGGTCTGCTTCATTTTCTGCTTCGCTTCTTCGTCTTTTGCACGCTCAGTTGCCTCAAGGACACTTCGCAGATTACTTAAATTTGCAGTCTCATCCGGGATGTGATCTTCGCTTTTTGTTTCTTTGCTTTCAAATTCAATGGAGTCTTCGATGTCTGCCAGTTCTTCCTGGAATGTTTCACCGCTCTCCTTTTCCGCCAGGTCACGGTCAATCTCTTTTTGCAGGGCAGCCCAAAGTTTACCGTCCTTTAAATCATCATCTTCAAACTTCATATTTTTTGCTCCTCATAGTTCTGTGTCTGCACTTTACTTACTTCTCTTCTTTTTTCCTTGTTTCAACTCACAGTCGGTATTTTCACGGAGTCTGACATGTCGAAAATAGTTCGACTGTGACTTACCTCATGTCAGTGGAGGATACCGATTTCTCTCCGCCCGCCACTGCTGTTATGTTTCTTTTAACAATTCATCCCACCGCTTTAGAAGCGGGGGACTTCTTGTCTACTGATGTTAAAAATGCCCCTATAGATTTCTTCTTTTGTCCAAGGGCACATACACTGTTAAGTATATCATAAAATTCGACAAAAAAAAGCAAAAAATTTGGTTTTGGCAAATTTCTCACTTTTTTCGTAAATCACCTATGGAATTCGTAAAAAAATACCTTCTGCAGCGCTTCTCCGAGGAAAATTCCAAGGGCAATTGCGCCTGCCGCGGTCGCTGTCTCTAAAAGATACGTTCCAACCATGTTTTCCGGCCCCATAACGATCGAGTAGACGATGCGGTACATACCGGCTCCCGGCACCATCGGAAGAATGCCCGGGATCACGAAAAGGATCACCGGCGCTTTGAAATGACGCGCCATTGCCTGGGAAACCAGGGCGACGGCAACGGCGGCAAGAAAGTTCTTCATCAGAATGCCGTCGTTGAATACTTCCACGATCAGATAGACCGCCCAGCCGATCATACCGACACCGGCCGTGTAGCATTCCAGCTTTTTTGGTGCGTTCAACAGTCTTGAAAATCCCCAGATTGCAACCCAGGCTCCAAGGGATTTCAGGATGATTTCACCTGCTATTCTCATATTTTTGCTTTAACCTCATCTTTTTTCTGTATCGGTTTTCTCTACCGCACCAGTGGACGGAGCAGCAGCATGCCAAGTCCCACGCCGATTGCGATGGCCGCAGCGGTTACAAACGCCTCAAGCATCCGTGCCGCACCGGAAATGTAGTCGCCGTGCAGGGTATCATACACCGCATTCGTGATCGCCACACCCGGTACGAGGGGCATGATCGATGCAATGATAATGACGTTCAGATCCATGGTCCCCGGCAGGTAATGAACACAGAGAATAGATGTGACCGCCAGCAAAAATGACCCGATACAGTTCACAAGAAACGACTGCATCCCGGCTTTTTTTCCTCCGTAAACACCGATTCCTGATATAAAACCTGCAAGTGCAGATGCCAGCACTTCGTAGAACCCGGCTCCGAACATGATTGCAAAGCCTGCGGTCGTCGCCATCATCGCGAGCAGATTTTTTTTAATTTCCGACTTGGCACGATAGATATCCCGCACCCGGTGGAACAGCGCATCCAGGTCGATATTTCCTTCGCAGAAATCGCGGGAAAGCTGATTGACCGCATGGATCCGGTTCAGATCCGTTGCACGGCTCTCTACGCTGCGCATAACAGTCATGGAATCCATCGCCGGGTCGTCGAGCGTTACCACAAAGCCGGTCGTCAGCGCCAGTACATCCGCAGTTTTCAGGCCGGACATGCGCAGCATCCGCAGCATGGTATCCTCCACCCGCCACGTCTCCGCCCCGCTTTCCAGCAGGATTTCTCCCGCCATGACCGCGGTGTCCAGCAGCAGTTTATAGTCCATAGTTTTTGTCCTCTCAAATGTAACTCATATTTCACACATGCCAAACGATTGTACCATGAAGCAGTGTTCACTTTCAAGTTAATTCTATGCAAATTCGGCGATATCCGGGCGTTGGGATGTTCCGATGTTCACCCGCGCCATTCACAAATCTTTTCAAAGTTTCTTCAAACTCCATTCACACTTTCCTCACATATGACAACTATACTAAACGTATCAAAACAAAGGGACAACAAATCATCTTCCTCTATCTTTCAACCGTTGTCCCAACCTAATATTCTTTCCAATTTATATAGATTTTTCTTTTTCATAATGCCGGTGTTTCTGCCAGAAGAAATACCGGCCCTCCTTTTTTTATCCCCCAAAAAGAAGTGCCGACATCCCGTCTATGTACTATTCTTCAAATTTTACAACCAATGTCTTGTCCCCGACCGTCTCGGACAGCATTCCGGTAATCAGTGTTTTCGCCTGTTCCTGTGCCATCGTTTCCAGGTCATCCATTTCTTTCGTCTGCTGCTCTACATCCTCCTTCGCACTCGCGATTGCATCCATCGCATCTTCCTTCCGCTCCCAGTTCAGAAGCGCTGCCTTCTCATCGTAATACTGGATGGAATCATTGTCGATGGAAATATCAAAAATCTCCACTGCCGGAAGTGTAACTGTTACTTCTGAATCCGTCACCTCCGTATTCGCCTTCGAGAGATCCACGCCCGCACGTACCTCTGCACGGTATGTCATATTAAACGCCTTCTGCGTCAGAAACGGAATCGACCCGTCCGAGTAATGAATCAGCCCGTTATAAATCATCTTCGCCGACGTCAGCTCCCCCGCCGCCTCCAGCTTGCTGTCAATAAACGTCCCCGTAATCTCCGGCTCCCGGTCCCGCCGCAACGACTGCGTCAGATAAACAACCATTCCAGCAAGGATTACTACGATCAGAAGATAAATGACAGCTTTTACCGTGCCGCGGCTTCCATTCTTTTCTCTGCTCACGTTACACCCACTCCCTTCTCATGTTTCATTTTTCATTATTTTTGAATATGTTCTGTGGCTCTATTGTACCTTATTTACACCATAAAAAACAGTCCTGCTTTACAAAAATATCTTAAAATTCTGTAAATCCTGTTCTGTTAGACTTTTCTTTTAAACAATACGAAAAAAGAGTGAAGATTTTGTATCTTCACTCTTTCCTAATACAGGGGATGAGAGAATCGAACTCCCACCAAAGGTTTTGGAGACCCCTATCATACCATTTGACCAATCCCCTACGCTAGATATACCTTCAAAACCGCATACACTTAACATCTATACATCATACCATACTTTCTTTCCGAACACAACCATTTTCTGCAAAACTT
>NZ_QUGQ01000014.1:103639-104667 GCF_003479155.1 Blautia sp. AF19-1 | reverse complement strand
ATAGTTTTATAAATGCTTACGATTTCTGCTCTTTGCTAAAGTTAATGACATTGATTGTCTTAGGGGATTTTTTTGTATTAATTATAGGATTGACAAAGAAATGAGTCAATAAGAAAATAAGTATTGAAAATAGTTGGAACAAGTACTAAAATAAAGTTGGGACAATAAAACGGAATTATACTGCGAGGAAGATTATGAAGAATAAAAAGATTAAATGCGATATATATACCAGAGTATCCACAACCATGCAGGTGGATGGCTACAGTCTGGATGCTCAGAAAGAAAAACTCAAGAGATATGCAGAATTTCAGAATATGGAAATCGTAAATGAGTATTCCGATGAAGGTAAGTCTGGAAAGAGCGTAGAGGGCAGACCGGAATTTCAGAGAATGTTAGATAATATTGAGAATGGAACAGATGAGGTACAGTTTGTACTGGTGTTCAAGCTTTCCAGATTCGGTCGTAATGCGGCAGATGTATTAAACTCTTTGCAGAGGATGCAGGATTTTGGAGTGAATCTGATCTGTGTTGAAGATGGGATTGACAGCTCAAAAGATAGTGGAAAGCTGATGATTTCTGTTCTGTCTGCGGTGGCAGAGATTGAACGGGAGAATATCCTTGTTCAGACAATGGAAGGACGTAAGCAGAAAGCAAGGGAAGGAAAATGGAACGGCGGGTTTGCTCCATATGGCTATGAATTGGTAAATGGAGAATTGCAGATCGCAGAGGACGAAGCAGAGATTATTCGTCTGATCTATGATAAATTTATTCATACAAATATGGGAATTTCTGCGATTGCTGCATGGCTGAACCAGCATGGATATAAAAAGAAAAAACGACAGAATAATACACTGGACGCATTTGCCGCTTCATTTATAAAAGGCGTTCTGGATAATCCGGTATACTGTGGAAAGCTGGCTTATGGACGAAGGAAGAATGAGAAAGTATCTGGTACAAGAAATGAATACCGTATTGTAAAGCAGGAAAATTATATGTTACACGATGGTATCCATGAAGGAATCATTTCG
>NZ_QUGQ01000014.1:0-103629 GCF_003479155.1 Blautia sp. AF19-1 | reverse complement strand
GTCTGATCTATGATAAATTTATTCATACAAATATGGGAATTTCTGCGATTGCTGCATGGCTGAACCAGCATGGATATAAAAAGAAAAAACGACAGAATAATACACTGGACGCATTTGCCGCTTCATTTATAAAAGGCGTTCTGGATAATCCGGTATACTGTGGAAAGCTGGCTTATGGACGAAGGAAGAATGAGAAAGTATCTGGTACAAGAAATGAATACCGTATTGTAAAGCAGGAAAATTATATGTTACACGATGGTATCCATGAAGGAATCATTTCGGAAACAGACTGGGAGCTGGCACATCAAAAACGGGAAAAAACAGGTGTGAAATATGAAAAGACACATAGTCTCGAGCATGAGCATATTTTATCCGGAATATTGAGATGCCCGTTATGTGGAAGCGGTATGTATGGGAATGTGAACCGAAAGAAAAAGAAAGACGGAACCTTATATAAGGATTATTTCTATTATGCCTGCAAACATCGTCGCCTGGTAGACGGTCATAAATGTGGATATCGTAAACAATGGAGCGAGGAGAAGATTAATAATGCAGTGGAAGAAGTTATTCGGAAGCTGGTGAAGAATCCTAAATTCGAAGAAGCAATTCTGAATAAAATCGGTTCAAGAATAGATACAGAAGAAATAGAAAAAGAGATTGAAGGATTAGAAAAGCAGCATAAGCAGCTGACAGGAGCAAAAGCAAGACTCGGACAGCAGATGGATAGTCTGGATATCATGGATAAATTTTATGAGAAGAAATATCAGGATATGGAGACAAGGTTATACCGTTTGTATGATGAGATTGAAGGCGTGGAGAACAGTATAGAAGAAGTCAAGAATCGCCTGCTGAATATTCAGCAACAGAAAATATCAGAAGAAAACGTCTATCAATTTCTTTTATATTTTGATAAACTATATGATAAGTTCACCGACCTGGAGAAGAAAGAATTTCTTAACAGCTTTGTAGAACAGGTGGACATTTATGAGCAGGAGCAGCCGGATGGCAGATTCCTGAAGCACATAAAGTTCCGCTTCCCGGTGTATTTTGGAGACAGGGAAATACAGGAACTTTGTTGGAACAACGAAAGTACCGTTGAGACGGTAGTCTTGATGTCAAAACAAAGAAATAAGGACCAGCTTCCAGGTCGAGACGGTGAAATCCGGCAACTCAACTCCCTGCGAGTGTATGGCCAATCAGAGGTCAGAGCGGATGGATTGTGTAGGAGTTGAGCGTTCTTCACTGTCTCAACTGTCGAGACAGTAGCAGAGAGCAGCAATGTAAAAGTGCCTTGCATTATTTGGATGCTGATAAGACAGAAATTTCGTGAAACAGACGAAGAGGCTTGTCTGAAAAAAGAAGGAATGAAAAAACAGGAGAGGAAAAAAGAAACATGGCAGTAAATAAAAATGGAATCGTAGTATTAGGAGCAGTTTTTGTGGATATCAAAGGTTTTCCAGAGGACATCTACGTCCCGTACGGCAGAAACGCCGGCCATGTCGAATACATCCACGGCGGTGTGAGCCGAAACGTGGTGGAGGATATCGCAAACCTGGAACTGCGCCCGACCTTCCTTGGAATCGTGGATAATACCGCACTCGGCGAGGATGTTGTGCGCAAACTGCAGCGCCACAAAGTCAATACCGAATACATGAAAGAAATCCCGAACGGTATGGGAACATGGCTTGCTGTCTTCGATCACAACGGTGACCTGGCGGGCTCCATTTCCCAGCGCCCGAACCTGATGCCGATTCTCGATATTCTGGAAGAAAACGGAGATGAAATTATCGAAAACTGCGATTCCATTGTGGCAGAGATCGATATGGACAAAGAGATCATCAAAAAGCTGGTACAGCTCTGTGAAAAATACGATAAAAAATTGTACGGCGTTGTCAGCAACATGAACATCGCAGTCAGCAGAAGAGATCTTCTGCAGAAATTTGACTGCCTGATCTGCAACCAGATCGAGGCAGGCGTTTTCTTCTCCGATGATTACAGCGAAAAAACACCGGCCGAGATGGAAAAGATTCTCGCCGAGCGTCTGAAAGCGGCAAATGTTCCGGCCATGGTCGTAACAATGGGCGGCGACGGAGCGGTTTATGCGGAAGCAGACGGAGAGAGCGGCTTCTGCCCGGCGCAGAAAGTACAGGTAAAAGATACAACAGGAGCCGGTGATGCGTTCTGCGCAGGTGTTTCCGCCGGTCTGACCTATGGAAAAACGCTTGGCAAGGCAGTTGAAATCGGTACGCGTCTTGCTGCATCCGTCATCACATCGTCGGAAAATGTCTGCCCGCGCTTCCGCCCGGAAGAGTTCGGCATCGAGGCATAGAAGGGGGCAGAAATGAAGTTACTGTACGGAACCGGCAACCCGGCAAAACTCGACGCGATGCGTCACCGCCTTGCCGGTCTTGGGATTGAGCTGATCGGGCTGAAAGATCTTGGCGGTGTTAAGCAGCCAGAGATTATCGAGGATGGAAAAACGCCGCTGGAAAATGCCAGGAAAAAGGCGGAGGCGTATTTCAACGCGCTTCATATGCCGGTGTTCTCCTGTGATTCCGGTCTGTATTTTGACAACGTGGCAGAGGACGACCAGCCCGGCGTCCATGTGCGGACCGTGAACGGAAAGTATCTGTCCGATGAAGAAATGACCGCGCATTACGCCGCCCTTGCAGAAAAGTACGGCGGCCTGACGGGACGCTACAAAAACGCAGTTTCGCTGATTCTTGATGCGGACCACCGCTATGACGCGATGGACCCGTCAATGGAGAGCGCTCCTTTCCGCATGGTCAGCACACCCCATCCGATGAGCAAAAAAGGCTTTCCGCTCGACCGTCTGTCGATCGATCTGCGGACCGGAAAATATTATTACGATCTGAATGAGCAAGAAGCCGCGCTCGATCAGCTTGCCGTGGAAGACGGTTTTCTGCAGTTTTTTGAGCGGGCAATGGAGGAATACCATAAAATGGAACGATATGAACTTCGAACCATCCGCCAGGATGAAATGGAACAGGGCGTTGCCATTGAGCTGGCGTGCTTTCCGCCGAATGAGGCGTGCTCCGAAAAGAGCATGCGCGAGCGGGTGCAGTACGCGCCGGAGCTGTTTCTGGCGGCAGTAGACAAAGAAACCGGAAAAATCGCCGGAACGCTGAACGGACTTGCAACAAACGAGACAAAATTCCGTGATGCCTTTTTCGATGAAATCAGTCTGTACGACCCGAAGGGAGAAAACGTCATGCTGCTGGGTCTCAGTGTCCTGCCGGAATACCGCGGCCAGGGAATCGCCCGCGCGCTGATGGAAGAGTACAGCCGCCGGGAACAGAAAAACGGAAGAAAACAGCTCATTCTGACCTGCCTGCAGGATAAGGTGGAGATGTACAAAAAGATGAATTTCCACGACGAGGGAATCTCCGCATCCACCTGGGGCGGCGAGGAATGGCATGATATGACGAGAAAATTAAACGATTAAGAAAATTTGCAGAGAAAATCTCTTGTGTTAAAGTTTGCTGTAAGCGTTATAATAAAGAAAATCAAGCAAAACAGGAGGAACAACCATGAGCAGAGTAAATTTTGGAGCAAAACCAAACATGTATCCACTTCCGGTTCTGATTATTGCAACATACGACAAAGATGGCAACCCGGATGCCATGAATGCTGCATGGGGTGTAGTCACAGATTTCAATGAGATCTCCATCAGCATGGGCGACCACAAGACAACAGACAACCTTGCCGCAACCGGTGCCTTCACCGTCAGCATGGCAACCGAGGATACTGTTGTTGGCTGCGATTACGTCGGCATCGAGTCCGGCAGAAAAGTTCCGGATAAATTTGCACGCGCCGGTTTCCATGCAACGAAGAGCGAATTCGTCAACGCGCCGCTGATCGACGAGCTTCCGATGGCACTGGAGTGCAAAGTGAAAAGCTTTGACAACGGCATTCTGGTCGGCGAGATCGTGAACGTCTGCGCAGACGAGAGCGTTCTGACCGACGGAAAGATCGACCCGAAAAAACTGAAACCAATCGCCTTCGACCCGGTCAACAACACCTATCTCGCCATGGGCGACAAAGTCGGCGACGCATTCGGTTCCGGAAAAGCCCTGAAATAAACACAGATGATGACATGACAGCGAATATGTAAAAATTTTATATATTCCCCTTGACAAACCGCCTCCATAGTCTTATGATATGTATAAATTATATATATAAATATTTTACATATCAGAAACTAACGGAGGTGGTTTTTTATGTATTTTCCGGTATCAGCACTGCTGATCGAATTTATGATCCTGTCGATTGTGAATCGGGAAGATTCTTATGGATATGAAATCAGCCAGACGATCAAACTGGTTGCAGACATCAAAGAGTCGACACTGTACCCGATCCTGAAAAAACTGGAAAAGGCGGGCTACGTGACGACGTATTCCGCAGAGTACCAGGGCAGAAAACGGAAGTATTATTCGATCACAGAAGCAGGAAAAACACAGATGGCGTACCTGCAGGGCGAATGGAAGTCCTATCGTGACACCATTGACAACATCATCGAGTGGAGGAAAAAAGAATGACGAGTGGGGAATATCTGAAACAATTGGAAAAGTATCTGAGGAAGCTTCCGCAGAGCGACTATGAAGATGCGATGGAATACTTCACCGAGTATTTTGCAGATGCCGGTCCGGAAAATGAGCAGGCCGTGATCAAAGAACTCGGAACACCGAAACAGGCAGCCGCCGAGCTGATGCGGAATCTTCTGGACAAAAAAGTAGATGAACGCGAGGCAATGGAAAAGGAAGAAAAACAGAAAGAGAAGAAAAAAACGACAGGCGCCAACGTCGTCTGGATCGCGATTCTCGCCCTGTTTGCAGCCCCGATCGGAGCCCCGATTCTGATCAGCATTCTCATCGTTCTGCTCTGCGCGGCCCTCTGTGCGGCACTGCTTGATATGAGCGTCTTTCTGATTGCAGTTGTCGGCGTGGCCGCCGGAATTAAGATGCTGCTGCGCGGCATTCTGGCAGTCTCGGTTTCCTTCGGCGGATTCTGCTTTATTACCGGAATGGGCGTTTTCATGCTGGGAATCAGTATTCTGTGCGCGGTGTTCGGCGTATACTTTGCAAAATGGATGGGACGGCTGTTCGTGTGGTGTACACGTAAGGTAACGAAAAAAGGAGGAAGCAGATCATGAAAAAATGGACAAAAACAGCATTACTGACAGGATGTGCCTGCTGTATTGCCGGTGCAGTGCTGACGTTCAGCGGATGGGCAAGCGGCGGAAAAGCATACGCGGAAACGTATGATCTGAATGCGATGAGCGGTTCTGCGAAGAAGGAAGACGGCATTTCCACACAGGAAAAGATAAAACTTGATGATTTTGATGAACTGCAGGCAGACCTTACGATCGGCGACCTGAACATCCTTCCGTCCGGTGACGATTCCTGTTATCTCGCCTGGCGGATTCCGTCGAAAAAAGGAGAGACTGCAGTGGAATATCGCGTGCGGGACGGTGTTCTGAGCATCGAAGAGACAAGCGCAGTGTCCGATACGATTTACATTAATATTGACTTTACGGAAGAAATCTTAAGTGGCGGTAAACAGTCGGAAACAGGAGTGATTCTGTATGTACCGGAAAAGAAGGTACTGAAAAAAATAGAGGTAACGATGGGATTCGGTGATGTGCAGATGAATGGCATCCAGGCGGAAAGCGGAAGACTGCAAAATGCGGATGGAGATATCACACTTTTCGGATGTGACATGCAGAATATCAAATGCAAAGCAGATTACGGTGATGTGGAACTGAAGAGCGGAACGTGGGAGAATGGGTCGATCACGCTGGAGGATGGCGATGCGAAAATCCAAAATACGAAGCTTTCCGGAGATGTGTCGGTGGAAAACTCCTACGGCGATATTGAACTTGAACTGGGTAAAAAAGATCTGGAACGGCTGGAAATTACGGCAAAGACAGATTTTGGGGAGATCGATGTACCGGATACCATGGAGAATCTGATGCAGAAAGAGGAGGACGAGCAGAGCTTTTCTTATGTACCGGATCAGCCAGCGGGCAGAATCACACTGATGACAAAGGATGGTGATATCTCGTTGGAAAACGATTAAACGTTTCTGAATGTTCAGGGACATATGAAATTCCAGAAAAATCGCAAAGCATGCCCGCATGAATGAGCGTTTTTGGAAAATAAGACAAAAGTGACAAAAACACAGGAGGCTGTTTGGATGGTTTCACCAGAAAAAGGGAAATGATCCAAACAGTCGCTTGTTTTTTTGTACTTAAATTTTCAGCTTTTAACTTGATTTGTAGATTGCGGTGCTTTAAAATAAAAGTAATCAAGCATTGTGGAACGGGCTCCACAGACCGGCAGCGGGGGAAAAGCCGGAACGAGTCAGAGAAAACAGCCCAGTGTCAGAATAGGAGTTAGGAGAAACTATGGCAAGTATTAGAGATGTCGCGATCAAAGCGGGAGTAGGAATCGGAACGGTATCCCGTGCACTCAATGGGAGCGGGTATATTTCCGATGAAACAAAACAGAAGATCATGCAGGCAGTGGAGGAACTGAACTATAAACCAAATGAGCTTGCCCAGAACCTGTTCCGCAACAAGTCCGGTTTTATCGGAATTGTTGTTAAGAATCTTTCACATCCGTTTATGGCATCTCTGGTGAAACATGTCGAGAATAATCTGTACACCAATGGCTACAAGTGCATGCTCTGCGAGGTTGGGGACAATCCGAACCGCATCGAGGAATTTGTGGAAATGCTGCAGCGAAATGTCATGGACGGCATTATCTGCTGTGCGGATATCCCGTCTTCTGTCAGCCTGGCGGAAATTCACCGTCCGATTGTCATGATTGACCGCTACGTCACCGAAGGGATTCCGTGTATACATTCCGACCATAAGCGCGGCGGTGAGCTTGCGGCGCAGGCGCTTTTGAGCGCAGGATGTAAGAATGTGCTCTATTTTGCATCGAGTGCAACAGAGCGTGGTTGCTCCATGGATCGTTACCGACGGTTTGCGGAAGTCTGCAAACAGCATAAATGTAAAATTACAGCGATTGATGCCGGAAGCAAGATTCTGAATTTTCAGAGCGGCCCGACGATCTGGAAAAAATACATCAGCCATTTTGATGGAATTGATGGACTCTTTACAGCCGATGTCACAGCGGCAGCGTGCATGAAGATGCTGCAGAAAAAAGGAATCAAGATTCCGAAAAAACTGAAGGTGGTTGGCTACGACGGCCTGGATTTTACCCGCTTTTTGACACCGGAGCTGACGACGGTCTGTCAGAATGTGCCGGAAATCGCAAAGCGGAGCGTGGACACAATCATCCGCATGATTGACGGAAAGAAGATTGAGGAGATGGAGCAGATTGTGGATGTGACCTTCCGAAAAGGAGAAAGTACCTGAAGATAACAAAACAGGGAATTACCGAATTTTGCATCATTTTCCGGGATTGCGATAGAACAGAAGAAGAACAGATATCAGAGACACTCGATCTGAAAAGAAAGGGTGTCTCTTTTTCATGTATAAAATAAAAATGAAATAAAACCAACTTATATACGGCAAAAGGGCAGAAAGACTGAGCAAAAGGATATGAAATCGCTGCTGAAACAGTTGCAATTGTCGAAAAAATAGTGAAAAACGGAAAAGTGGAACATATGGAACAGGAAAAGCATGGAACAGCGGAACATGTGGAACAGGAGAATGGAAGAAGAAAGAAGATAAGTGTGAATTTTATGAAAAACAGGATGCATATTGCACAAAAACACAAAATAAAAATTGTGAAAATATTGAAAATGACGAAAAAATATTGATGATTTGTTGACATTGGGCGAACTGCGTACTATGATACAGGTATGGAACAGGTTCCACAAGGCAAAGTGCCAAAACGGAAACGATGCAAATGTGGAACGAAAAGCGGTTGGTAAAGCTTTTAGAGAAATAAGGAGGGAACTATGAAGAAAAAAACGTCATCGCCGAAAACGGCAGAAAGTGGAAAATTGAAAAAAGCGCTCTCGTGCTGGCAGCTGTACATCCTGCTGATTCCTGCACTGATCTGGCTGATCGTTTTTGCTTACTATCCAATGTACGGCCTGATCATCGCCTTTAAAGATTTTAAAGGCCGCATGGGAATCATGGGAAGTCCGTGGGCAGATCCGATCTTCAAGTATTTCAAGATGTTCTTCAGTACCAGTATTGCCATGACGGCAATCAAGAACACGATCGTCATCAGTCTGGAGAGCCTGATCATCGGATTCCCGATTCCGGTTATCTTCGCACTCTTACTGAACCAGGTACAGAGAAGCGGACCGAGACGAATCATCCAGACCATCTCCTACGCACCGTACTTTATGTCAAACGTAGTTGTAGTCAGCCTGATTTCCGTACTGTTTTCCGCAAACGGTCTTGTAAACCACGCAGTTATGGGAGCCGGCGGAAAAGCAATCATGTTCACCAGCCTTCCGGAGTACTTCCGCAAACTCTTCATCGGAAGTAACATCTGGCAGACGATGGGATTCAACGCCATCATCTTCATCGCAGCACTGACCGCAATCAGCCCGGAATATTACGAAGCAGCAACGATGGATGGTGCTTCCAGATTTCAGAAGATCCTTTACATTGATTTACCTCTGATTATGCCGACCATCATCCTGATGCTGATCCTTCAGGTAGGTAACATTATGAACGTGGGATATGAGAAAGCTTATCTGATGCAGAACGGTACCAACACAACCGTCAGTGAGATCATTTCGACATACGTATACAAAGTAGGTCTCCAGACCGCACAGTACAGTTTTGCGACAGCCGTTGGCTTATTTAACTCCGTTGTAAACTTCATTATTCTGGTTATCACAAACGCAGTTGCAAAGAAGACCAGCGATATCAGTATTTTCTAAGAGTCAGGGGGCTTGAAAAATGGCAAATAATAACACTGTGAAAAAGAAAAAAGTAAAAATGAGTACGGGAGACAAGGTCTTTACCGTGATCAATACCGTCATCATGATCCTTGTCTGTATTGCAATTGTATATCCTCTGTATTACGTGCTTCTGGCATCTGTTACAGACCCGGTTGTTGTAAGCTCCGGTAAAATTCTTCTCTATCCGGAAGCGTGGTACACCAACGGATATGAAACCACACTGAAATACCAGCCGCTCTGGACCGGCTATGCAAACACCATCAAATATACCGTATTAGGAACGCTGATTTCCCTGGTCTGCACCATTCCGGCCGGCTATGCACTTTCCAGATACGATATGGTAGGAAGAAAACCGATTATGTTCCTGTTCACCTTCACGATGTTCTTCAGCGGCGGTATGATTCCGATGTACTTAACCGTACAGCAGCTGCACATCTACAACACAACATGGGCTATGGTCCTTCCGGTAGCAGTGTCCGCTTACAACCTGATCGTATGCCGCTCCTTCTTTGAAAGTGGTATTCCGGTCGAGCTTCTCGAAGCAGCAAAAATCGACGGCTGCAGCGATTTTGGATTCTTCTTCAAAATTGCAATTCCGCTGTCGAAAACGATCATCGCAGTTATGTGTCTGTTCTATGCAACCGCAATGTGGAACCAGTTCTTCAACGCACTGATGTTCCTGCAGGATGACAGCAAGATGCCTCTTCAGGTCGTTCTTCGAAACTTGGTACTGATGAACCAGTCCAACCAGATGGGAAGTAGTGCTTCTGAGATGGTAACAAAACAGAAACTGGCTGAGCAGTTAAAATACTGTGTCGTAGTTGTTTCCGCATTCCCGCTTCTGTGCGTATATCCTTTCCTGCAGAAATACTTCGCAAAAGGTGTTACGATCGGTGCAGTCAAGGGCTGATGCAGAACAGAAAATTTATTGTTGCAGAATTCATGGATATAGCAGACATGGTTTATGTGTAGGAATACAAAAATACTAACGTATTTCACTGCCGGAAAAGGCAGCAAAATAAAGGAGGAACAATATGAAGAAAAAAATCGTATCCGTATTACTGGCAAGCCTTATGGTAACCAGCATGCTCGCAGGCTGTGGAAACAGCTCCGGCAGCTCAAGCAGCTCCGGTGCAGGAAGCACAGGAGGAGACACCACCTCTGCATCCGGTACAGAAGCAGGTGACACAGGTCTCACAGCAGAAGAGCAGGAAGCAGTAGATGAGGGAATCATCCAGCTCGACGGTACCCTTCCGATCATCAAAGATCCGGCAAAATTCGAAGAGAAATACGGAAAAATTTCCGCTCTGATCGTAAACTCTGCAGACAGAACTGTAGAAGTAGGCGACCTGGCTATGTGCCAGAAATGGTTCGAGGACACAGGAGTAGAGTTTGACTGGCAGCCGATCCCGCAGGAGAGCGCAACAGAGAAAATCAATCTGATGCTTTCTTCCGGACAGGATCTTCCGGATGTATTCTGGAACTTCGGCGATGGTAAATCCGGAAACACCGTAGTTCAGTACGCAGACCAGGATGTATTCCTTCCGACCGAAGGCCTGATCGAAGAGTATATGCCGAACCTGAAAGCATTCCTCGATGACAATGAGCAGTATCAGCTTGAGATCACCGCTCCGAACGGCCATAAATATGGATTCCCGTACGTAGAGGAAATGAAAGGTCTTGTATTAACACCTGGACCATTCGTGATCAACAAAACATGGCTGGATAAAGTAGGCAAAGAAGTGCCGACAACCGTAGACGAGTGGGTAGACTGCCTGAAAGCAATCCGCGACGGCGGCGATCTGAACGGAAACGGCGAAGACGATGAAATCCCGATGGCAACCTGGTTCGGCGCAACCGATACCTTTGGTTCCTACAACCTGTTCTATCGTTTCACAGGTGCATTCGGATGCGCTGACTCCTACTGCGGAGGAAACTCCTATGCGGATCACTTAAGAATGGTTGACGGAAAAGTTACGTTCACTGCAACAGACGAAGCATTCAAGAAAACAGCAGAATTTTTCAACATGCTGTATGAAGAAGGACTGATCTGGAACGGTTCCTTCGAGGCAGATGAAAGTATGTCATTCAAATCTTCTCTGATCAAAGAGAATGTTGCAAAGATCGGTTCCTTCGGTGTTTGGGGCGATCAGGAAATTACAAACCAGGAAGTACATGATCAGTACGTAGCAGTTCCGAGACTGCAGGGCGAAGACGGTATGACCGGTTTCGAGTGCAACTACTCTGAGCTGCAGGATTCTTCCGATACAGCAATCACAACGACCTGCAAATTCCCGCACGTTGTTGCAAGATTTGTAGATTACATGGTAGGCGATCCGGAAATCTCTGTTACATCTAACTGGGGCGCAATCGGATACAACTATGAGAAAGACGAAGACGGCGTTCTTCGTACACCGCTCGATGAAAACGGAAACTACAAACCTCTGAATCCGGAATATAAGAACTTTGGTGAGGCTCGTGTAAACTCCACAACCTGCCGTGGTTCTATGATCGTTCAGAACGAGTACTATGACACCGTTTGCGGCTACACCTTCGATGCTGTAAAACTTCTCGAGATGCAGAAAGAAAACGGTAAAGATGACATCATGGAAGAGTATGACACCATTCCGCGTGTTCTGATGACCCAGGAAGAGATTCAGCGTCTGGCACAGATTCAGCCGACCGTCTCCGATATCGTTGACCGTTACATCACTACATGGGTAACCGGCGGCGTTGATGATGCAAGCTGGGAGTCCTATAAGACAGAGCTTGAGGGCGCTGGTTTGAGCGAACTGGTTGAGATTTACCAGGGCGCAGTAGATCGAGCAGCTTCTGCAGCAAACTAAAAATCGGGCGAAAAGCGATTACGAAAAAACAGTAACGTAAACGATTTGCAATTAATGTTCTATAACTAAAGAAATTCCAAATGTGGCCATGTTGTATCCCATATAACATGGCCATATTTAAAAAGAAGATTATTTCGTTCTTATTTCTTTTTTGTTGAAGTTCCAAATGGAAAAAGATAAAATAGGAAAAGAGAGAACAGGAAAAGAGGGATCCTATGAGTAAACAGGGAAAAAGAGATTTTAGACCGAACATTCATTTTACACCGGAGAAAAACTGGAACAACGATCCGAACGGACTGATTTATATCGATGGTATCTGGCATCTGTATTATCAGCATAACCCAAATGACGTTGTATGGGGACCGATGCACTGGGGTCATGCAGTATCGAAAGACCTGATTCACTGGGAGCATCTGCCGGTCGCCCTGTACCCGGATGAGATCGGAACGATGTACTCCGGAAGTATGGCATACGATGAAAATAACACCAGCGGATTTGCGAAATACGGTGAGAAACCGATGGTGGCTGTCTACACGGCGCACAATATGGAAACGGGCCTGGAGCAGCAGTGTATTGCATACAGCCTGGATCAGGGAAAGCATTTTGAAAAATATTATGGCAACCCGGTGATCGAAAACCCGGGCACACCGGATTTCCGTGATCCACGCGTCTTCTGGAATGACAAAAAGGACTGCTGGAGCCTTGTTCTGGCATCCGGCGACCACGCAGAGTTTTACGCATCCCAGGATTTGAAAAACTGGAAGAAAACAGGCGAGTTCGGTGTCGGTGTCAATAAAGTGCCGACTGTATGGGAATGCACCGATCTGATCCGTGCTAAAACAGGAAATGAATTTGACGGATTCAAATGGATTCTGATAGTCAGCATGATACATCCGGGAACCGAAGGCCGTGCCAATATACAGTATTTCGTCGGTGATTTTGACGGAGATACCTTCCAGTGCACCGAGATCACAGACGAGCCGCTGTGGATTGATTTCGGATTCGACAATTATGCCGGTGTAACGTATGGAAACTACGACCGTCCGGTTTACCTTGGATGGGGCGTTAATCCGCTCTACGCGAACTTTGTTCCGACCGGTGAGTATTCCGGTCTGATGACACTGCCAAGAGAACTTTCACTTTGTGAGACCGAGGAGGGCTACCGCCTGAAAACAAAACCGTTCGGGATCGATGAGTACCGTGCGGGTGCCTTCCCGATCGGAAATCAGAAGCCGCTGCTGACCGAGAGCTTTGGACTTCTCGTGCAGGGCAATTTCGGAAGAATTGCGCTGAAAAACAGCAGAGGTGAGGAAGTAGTCATCGAGGTAACGGTGGACAGCATCACGGTGGACCGCTCTAAGAGCGGCGACCTTAGTTACTTTGATGATGTAGATCCGAAGCTCTTCAAAAAAGAGGATCTGCTGGTATCTACAACAAAACGTTACATGCGCGGAAATGTCAACATGGAGATTATTTTTGACGTTTCCTATCTGGAGATTTATGCAGATGGTGGTCTGGAGACCGCTTCCGTATGCGTTTACCCGGATGCTCCGTATCAGGTGGTTTCCACAGACGGAGATCTGGAAGTGAAAATGTACACTATTAAAAAATAGGGGATGGAACATTTATAAACGGTAACGATGCAGCATGGCAGAATCGAGATGGGACTCTGAAGCGTTACTATAAATAAAAACGACGGATGTCTGCAAAGCCGATGGAAGTGGTTTTGCAGACCGTTGTTTATCTTGGGAGGTTTTACAAAAATGATGAAAAAAAGAGATTACAGACCGAAAATTCACTTTTCACCGGAAGAAGGCTGGATGAACGACCCGAATGGCATGGTTTATGTAGATGGCGTGTACCACTTCTTTTATCAGAAGTACCCGTATGATACCAGCTGGGGACCGATGCACTGGGGGCATGCAACATCCCGCGACCTGATTCACTGGGAGCATCAGCCAATCGCACTTTATCCGGATGAACTTGGATTTATCTTTTCGGGAAGTGCTGTGTATGATACGCAGAATTCTTCTGAGTATGGTACCAATGAAAATCCGCCAATCATTGCTATTTATACCAGCCATCACAAGGACGGTTTGGAACAGCAGAGTATTGCATACAGCAATGATAAGGGCCGGCATTTTGAAAAGTCATATCTGAATCCGGTCATCAAAAACCCGGGAATTTCCGATTTCCGTGACCCGAAAGCGTTCTGGAATCCGGTCAGAAGATGCTGGAGTCTTGTTCTTGCAGCGCAGGACCGTGTCTTCTTCTACGCATCCCAGGATATGAAAAACTGGGAGAAAACTGGAGAATTCGGACCGGAAGGAAACCATGTGAAGGGTGTATGGGAATGCCCGGATCTGTTCCCGATTGAGTATAAAGGAAAAAATGTATGGGTTCTCGTTGTCAGCATGACGAAAGCTTCCGAAGATGACCACTGCAAAATGCAGTATTTCCTGGGTGATTTCGATGGAGAAAAATTCCTCTGCACCTATCCATCCGATGAGCCAAGATGGCTGGATGAAGGCTTCGACAACTATGCAGCCGTTACATTCCAGAATGCGAAAGATGTTCTGCTGATGGGATGGGGTATGAACTGGCAGTATGCAGCGCAGACTCCGACAGAAGGGTACTGTGGACAGGCAACTCTGGCAAGAAAACTGTCCCTGACAGAAGTAGATGGTGCTCTGACCCTTGCGGCTGCTCCGGCCGGACTGGAAAAATTCCGCCACAGCAGCTATCCGATCGAGAATCACACAACGATCCGCACAGAGACCTTTGGACTGAAGGTTTCCGGAAAAGGAGATGCGAAAATCTGTCTGAAAAACTCAGTGGGACAGAAATTGAAGATTTATGTAACTGACACCAAAATCACGGTTGACCGTACCATGGCGGGCTACAAAGAATTCAGTGAGCACTTCATGACGGAAAAATATTCCATCAGCACCGCAGCGAGAAAGAAAGACGGAGCATGGAATCTGGAGCTTGTTTTTGATGTTTCCATTCTGGAACTGTTTGCTGAGGACGGCGTAGATGCTATTTCTACAGTGGTTTATCCGGAGACACCGTACGACCGTATAAGCTGGAAGGGTGATCTTTCTGTTGAACTTTACGAAATTGATGCATAAGGGCTGCGAGAAAGGGGAAAAGCAAAATGGGATACTTTAAAGATGTGACACCGGAATCAGCTGGAATCAGCTCCAAAGGAATTTTGAATTTTCTCGACCGAATCGAAGAGAACCAGATTGAGCTGCACAGCTTTATGGTGATCCGCCATGGACAGTGTGCAGCGAAGGGCTGGTGGAAGCCGTATGATGAAAAATTTCGTCATCCACTGTATTCGTTCAGCAAATCGTTGACAGCAACGGCGATTGGTTTTGCAGAGCAGGAGGGAATCTTATCGCTGGATGAGAAAATTGTCGATATCTTTCCGGACCTGCTGCCGGAAAATCCATCCGAAAATCTCAAAAAAATCACGCTGCATCACCTGTTGATTATGGGTTGTGGTCACGAGACGGAGATTATGGACAATTCCGAAAACTGGATTTCTACCTTTCTTCATCATCCAGTGCTCCATGAGCCGGGAACGTTTTATAAATACAATACAGCCGGAACTAACATGCTGGCTGCCGTTCTGAGGAAAAAAACGGGACAGAACGTCACAGAGTTTCTGAAATCCCGTCTGCTGGAGCCGCTTGGCATCACATCCCTTACCTGTGCGCTGCTCGGAGACGGAACGGAGCTCGGTGGAGGCGGTATGAAGATGGTGACGGAGGATATGGCAAAATTCACGTATTTTCTGTCCAGACAGGGCGAGTGGGAAGGAAAACAGCTGCTTCGAAAAGAATGGTTTGAACGCGCCTGCCGCAAACAGATTGAGACGGAGGGCGATTCGGAAGGCCACGTAAAAGACTGGGCGCAGAGCTACGGCTATCAGTGCTGGATGTGCCGTTATCCGGGCTCCTTCCGCGCAGATGGTGCGTACGGTCAGTTCGGCGTTGTGTTCCCGGATCTCGATCTGATTGTGATTCTGACAACAGCAACTGAGCAGACACAGGAGGAACTGAGCGCACTGCAGGAGGAACTGATCCCGTATGTGAAGAAAGAGGCAGGAGAGCTGCCACCGTCCCCACTTGCCGGTGCAGTAAAAGAGCGTACCGCAGATCTGGCTCTGCCGCCGCGCAGAGGAACGAGAAATCCGTTTATGGAAGAGAAGGTAAGCAAGCATGTTTATGTATCTGCCCCGCTGATGGGGAACCAGCAGCTGCCGGATTCCGCAGAAATTCTGATCGGCGGAAGCGGTCTGTTTTCGCTGGAGACAAGTCCGATTCAGGAGATGCGATTCTCCTTTGGCAGCGATAAGATGTACTGGAAAGTACAAGAAGGCGGGAAAGAAAAGGAATTTGTCCTCTCCATGCGCCGGGATTTTGCCTATAGTGAAGCGGATGGCCATATTTATGCTGGTTCTGCTGCATGGCGTACGCTAAATACGCTCGAGATGGAGATTCGGCGGATGGACGGTTTGAGTGGTGGCCGCATGATCGTCAGATTCCAGAAGGAAAATCTTCTGCTGGAGGCAGAGGATACGCTGATTAGTGTCGGTGGACTCGGTATTTCACCACGTCAGGCACTGACTGTATTTGGAATAAAAAAAGATTAAACAGGTCGAAAGAGAGAAAAACCGGCGGAATTTTCCGTCGGTTTTTCCATAACAGTGTGAAAATCCTGTAAAAAAAAGAAAAACGATATGCAAAGCCGAACGGAAGAATTGCCAAGTCTCTCTGAACATGGTAAACTTTTACCTATATTGGAAAAGAATCGACACAAAATATTGAGATACAGGAGGCTCTATGTCAGTTTTTTCAGATTTATTATCCGAATATATCACCATGAAGGATGTCGGGGTTTACCCGCTTTCACAGTTCTGCGGACTCGATCGTTCTTTCATGTATAAGATCATCAATGGAAAACGAAATCCGTCCGGAGAGGATGTTGTGCGGAAGATGGCGCAGTTCATGCAGCTGACGCCACGGGAAAAAACAGATTTCATGGATGCATTTTACATTACCCAGATGGGTGAAGAGGTTTATTACCGGCGCAAATCGGTCGGAGAACTGATTGAAACGTTCAGCCACCGCGAGGGGAAAAAGGAATATATCTTCCATGAGGCGGAGATTGCAAAACTGGAATTGAACGGGGGGGGGTAGCGGAGAGATTCCCCTTCGGGGCACAGTGCATGTGCGGCATGCAATTTTGCAGCTGTTTTTCGGTGAAGCTGTAAAAGAAGACGGAAAAATTTCCGTTCTGGTCCAGCCGGACTTCGATTTTGCCATGGAACTTCTGCAGGTATTCGGGGAACAGAACCCGAATTTGACGATTCAACATCTGTTCTGCATGAACAACAACGAGAAGATGGTTTCGATGCGGAAAAATTACAACCTGAGTTGTCTGCAGAAAATTCTCCCGATCTGTGCCTGCGGCTGCGATTACCGTGCGCGGTACTACTACGACAATGTGACGGCACGGCTGAATGAGTTCCGCCTTTTCCCGTACCTCATCCTGACGGAGCACTGTGCGCTTGCTTTCAGCGCCGATTACCAGAATGCACTTTTGTTCCGGGAGGAGACGACGCTGCGGATGATGCGCGAGATGTTTGAAGGCTATTTCAAACAGTCGGAGCCGTTGTTTGAACGTCTTGACACGGTACAGTCCCAGCTTGGCTATACGGAAACACTGATTCGTCACTTTATCGCATCAGATTCCCCGCGGTATTTCTTCCAGAGAATGCCGTGTCTTTCCGGCCTTCTGACAGCAGAAATGCTGGAGCGCCATCTCGTAAAAGAAATGCCGGGGCGTGAGCAGATGATACGGGCGGTTGCACAGTACGCAAAGGTGATGCAGACACAGGTGCTGGATAAAAAAACGACGATGTTTTTCTCAGAGGATGGCATCAAAAGTTTCCTGGAAACGGGGCGCGTGGATGAGTATCCAAAAGAGTGCTATTCTCCGCTGGACTTTGACGAGCGTATCGCCCTGATCCGCCGCTTTCTGGCGCTGCGGGATCGCGCAAATCTTCGTATGATCCGGGAAACGAAAGAGAGAGCAGAGCATGCGCTGAATATTTCGGTCAATGCAAACGAGGGTTATCTTCTGTTCCAGACGCGGACAGAGCGGCTGATTTACCTCAGTATCCGGGAACCAAGCGTGCTCACGGCATTCTACGATTACCTGGAATCCATGAGGCCGGAAGAACTCTGCACGGAAGAGGAGATGCTGGAACGTGTCGAAGCCATTCTGCATGAATTTGTGGCTTGTCATTCCAGAGAAGGTTCGATATAATAGAAAAAAGGATATTTCCAAACCGGTCATCTCGGGTGAGTTCCGGTGCGTGTCTGCTGAAAAGAAGGCTGGACACGCACCGGGCGGGAACCTGCGGATGACCGGTTTTGACTGTACGAAAAAGAAATGGGGGTTTTTACGAATGAGTACAGACAGTAAAACAAGAATGACGGAGGGCAGTATTTCAAAAAAGATGATTCTGTTTGCGATCCCGCTGTTCCTTGGCAATCTGTTCCAGCAGTTGTACAATACGGCCGACTCGCTGATTGTAGGAAATTTTCTGGGAAGCAATGCACTGGCAGCGGTCAGCTCTTCGGGCAATCTGATCTTTCTGATGGTTGGTTTTATTAACGGTATCGCAATGGGCGCCGGTGTCGTGATTGCAAGGTATTACGGAGCGAAAAACCGGGAAGATCTGCAGAAAGCGATCCATACGACCGTGGCGTTCGGCCTGGCGGCCGGTGCAGCGCTGACTGTGCTTGGCATGTATCTGGCGCCGAAAATCCTCGTGCTGATGGGAACGCCGTCCGATGTTCTGCCGCAGTCGGTCGAATATTTTCGTACGTATTTTGCAGGCTCTCTCGGTTTTATCATGTATAACATTTTCGTCGGCATTCTGCAGTCCGTCGGCGACAGCCGCCACCCGCTGATCTATCTGATCGTGTCATCGTGCATCAATGTTGCGCTCGATCTGCTTTTTATCGGCGGCCTTGGCCTTGGGGTCGGTACGGCAGCGCTTGCAACGGTAATTTCCCAGTTTACAAGTGCGATTCTCTGTATGATCCATCTGCTGCGGACGAAGGAAGAGTATCGTCTTTCCATCCGCAAAATCCGCTTCGACGGCAGAGTGCTCGGTGAAATCATCCGCAACGGTGTGCCGTCCGGTTTCCAGAACTCGGTTATTTCGATCGCAAACGTTTTCGTGCAGACGAACATCAATGCATTCGGGAAAATGGCGATGGCAGGCTGCGGTTCATATGCAAAAATTGAGGGTTTTGCATTCCTTCCGGTTACATGCTTTACGATGGCATTGACGACGTTTGTCAGCCAGAATCTCGGTGCAAAACAGTATGACCGGGCGAAAAAAGGAGCGCGGTTTGGCATTCTCTGTTCCGTTACCATCGCCGAGCTGATCGGATTTGTGATCTATGCAGCCGCACCGACTTTGATTGCGGCGTTTAACAGCGATCCGGCCGTTGTCCATTGCGGCGTGATGCAGGCGAGAACGATTGCACTGTTTTATTTTCTGCTGGCATTTTCTCATTGCATCGCGGCTGTGCTCCGCGGTTCCGGGCACGCCTCGGTTCCCATGGTTGTCATGCTCTGCGTCTGGTGCCTGTTCCGCGTCAGCTACATTACCGTGACGGTCCGGCTGATCCCGGATATCCGCGTGATTTTCTGGGCTTACCCGCTGACCTGGAGTATCAGTTCTGTCATTTTCCTGTATCTGTTTTTGAAAGGAAAATGGGTATACGGCTTTGAAAAAGGAGGAAAATAAGGATGAACGCAGAATCGACGAGAGAAGCGCTTGATGTGGCATCGCTGGCGGGAGACATCCTGCTGGCGAGCGGCGCGGAAATCTTCCGTGTGGAGGAGACGATCGACCGCATTGCGCGGGCGTATGGCGTCAACTCCAGCGATGCGTTTGTGTTGAGCAGTGGTATTTTCCTGACTGCTGAGAGCGGAAAAAAGCAGGAATTTGCCCGCGTGCGTCACATTCCGCTGTCGGCGGCGCGGCTCGACAAGGTAACGGCAGTCAACCAGCTCTCCCGCGAAATCGAGGAGGGGCTGCACGCGCCGAAGGAGGCGAAGGCCTGGCTGCTCGACATTCAGCGGATGCCGGACAAACCAAGATGGCACCAGGTACTTGCATCCGGTGTCGGAAGCGCGTGCTTCTGTTTTCTGTTCGGCGGCGATGTGGTGGACAGCATGGTAGCATTTCTGTCGGGCTTTGTTCTGTACTTCTATCTGCTGTACCTGCTGCGCGGCAGAATGTCAAAAATTGCGACGAATATTTCCGGCGGCGCGCTTGTCACGCTGATTGCCGTTTTTCTGTATCAGGCGGGGATTGGGCACCATCTGGACAAGGTCATCATCGGTTCGATTATTCCGCTGGTGCCCGGGGTCAATTTCACGAATGCTATTCGTGATATCGCGGATCAGGACTACATCGCGGGCTCGGTGCGGATGCTCGATGCACTGCTTGTGACGTTCTGCATTGCGCTCGGCGTCGGACTGATTATCACAGGATATCATCAACTGGCGGGAGGGCTGCAGCTATGAGTGATACCATTCGTTTAATTGCGGAATTTTTTGCCGCCTGCGTCGGAACGATTGCGTTTGCGCTGCTGTTCCAGGTGCCGCGGAAATACTACCTGTACTGCGGACTGGCAGGTGCCTGCGGCTGGATCTGCTATAAACTGATCCTCCCGCATACGACAGAGCCGGTGTCCATCTTTTTTGCAACGGTGCTCGTCATCCTTCTGTCGCGCAGCTTTGCGGTGTACAAGCGCTGCCCGGTAACGGTATTTCTGATTGCGGGTATTTTCCCGCTGGTGCCGGGAAGCGGCATCTACTGGACTGCTTTTTACGTGGTAACCAATGATCTGGAGCGCGCCGGTGCAAGAGGATTTCTGACACTGAAGGATGCAGTTGCGATTGTACTTGGCATTCTCTTTGTTTTTGAGTTTCCGCAGAGCTGGTTCCGTAAGGTGTTGACAGACAAAAGCAAATAACCTATTATTGTAGTAGAGATTATAAACAAGGAGGAAGGAAAACAAATGGCATTGAATCAGTTTTCCAGAACGCAGCTTCTGCTCGGACAGGAGAGCATGGATCTTCTGGCGGATGCAACCGTTGCCGTTTTCGGTATCGGCGGCGTGGGCGGCTATACCGTGGAGGCGCTGGCAAGAAGCGGTGTCGGCCATTTTGTGCTGGTAGACGATGATAAGGTCTGCCTCACCAACATCAACCGTCAGATTATTGCGACGAGAAGCAGTGTCGGAAAATATAAAGTAGACGTAATGAAAGAACGCATTCTGGATATCAATCCGAAAGCGGAGGTAGAGGTATACAAATGCTTCTATCTGCCGGAAAATGCGGACGATTTTGATTTTTCGAAGTATTCATACGTGGTGGATGCTGTCGATACGGTGACAGCGAAGATTGAGATTATCATGCGCGCCAAAGCGTGCAATGTGCCGGTCATCAGCTGCATGGGAGCTGGAAACAAGCTGGACCCGACGAAGTTCCGCGTGGCGGATATCTATAAAACGAACATGTGTCCGCTGGCAAAGGTCATGCGGCGTGAGATGAAAAAACGCGGCGTGAAGAAACTGAAAGTGGTCTATTCAGAGGAAAAATCCCTCCGTCCGCTTGAGGATATGAGCATCAGCTGCCGGACAAATTGTATCTGTCCTCCGGGAGCTGCAAGAAAATGCACGGAGCGGCGTGATATCCCGGGCAGCGTAGCGTTTGTGCCGTCCGTAGCAGGACTGATTCTGGCGGGAGAGGTCATCAAAGATCTTTCCGGTGTCAGAGAGAGACGGCAGCTGCAGTAAAAAATAAGAATAAAAGGGACGAGCCCCGAAAAAGCAGTTGTGCTTTCCGGGGCTCGCCTTGTGTTTATGGAGATTTGAAATTTGAAAAATTACATTACGGCAACAACATCATATTCGGTGCAGCCTTCGGTGAGAGGAATCAGATTTCCTTCTACTGCGGTTCCGTTTACCGTGAGGGAAGAAATACCTTTCTCCCTGTGCTCCGGATTCTGGAAGGTGATGTTATACCATGCACCGCGGAAGTATCTGCGGATCTTGAACTCTTCCATATCGGACGGAATACACGGATTTAAGGTCAGTCCGTCGTAATCCGGCTGAATGCCGAGTATGTACTGGGAAACATTGACAAAAGTCCATGCGGCAGTACCGGTCAGCCAGGAGTTCTTTGCCTCACCAAAGTGGGCAGCGTCTTTTCCGGCGATCATCTGAGAGTAGACGTACGGCTCGGTGCGGTGGATCTCGCTGATGTCCTCGATATAAGCCGGGCAGATCTTGCGGTACAGATCAAAGGCGCGGTTTCCGTGGCCGACAACGGTTTCAGCGATGGAGATCCATGGGTTGTTGTGGCAGAAGATACCGGCATTCTCTTTGTATCCCGGCGGATAGGAGGAAACCTCACCAAGATTCAGGTAATACTTGGTGTAAGCCGGCTGCAGAAGAACAACGCCATACTTGGTTTCCAGAATATTTTTGACAGAAGTCAGTGCTTTTTCAGCCAGTCCCTCTTTGACACCGATTTCAGCAAGAACACAGAAGCCCTGCGGCTCGATGTAGATCTTACCTTCCTCACACTCATTGGAGCCGACTTTTTCGCCTGCTGCATCATAAGCACGCAGGAACCATTCGCCGTCCCAGCCTGCATCAAGGACTGCCTGGTAAACTTTTTCGACTTCTTTTTCTGCGTAAACAGCTTCTTCCTCATTGCCTCTGCGGCGGCAGATGGCTGCGTACTCTTTGCCGTATTTCACGAACATAGCGGCGATGAAAATGGACTCAGCAACCGGTCCCTCGGAAGGTCCTGTCGTCTGGAACGGTTCGCCCGGCTCTGCAGAGAAGCAGTTCAGGTTCAGACAGTCATTCCAGTCTGCACGGCCGATGAGCGGCAGTTTGTGCGGTCCGAGATGGGTTACGGTAAAGTCGAAGGAACGTTTCAGGTGCTCCATCAGAGGCTGTGCCTTGGTGGAATCGTTGTCGAAATCAACCTGCTCGTCGAGAATAGAGAAATCTCCGGTCTCTTTGATATAGGCGGCACATCCGGCGATCAGCCAGAGCGGGTCATCGTTGAAGCCGCTTCCGATATCCATGTTTCCTTTCTTCGTCAGTGGCTGGTACTGATGGTATGCGCTTCCGTCTTCAAACTGGGTAGCGGCAATATCGAGCAGACGCTCTCTTGCGCGGTCCGGGATCAGATGAACGAAGCCGAGCAGATCCTGGCAGGAGTCACGGAAGCCCATGCCGCGGCCGGTGCCAGACTCAAAGTAGGATGCGGAACGGGACATGTTGAAGGTAACCATACACTGATACTGGTTCCAGATGTTGACCATGCGTCCCAGTTTTTCATCTGCACAGGAGAGCGCATATTTTGCCAGCAGGCCTTCCCAGTAGGAAGCAAGCTCTGCAAGTGCTGCGTCAACCTGCTCGTCGGTCTGATAGTGGGAGAGCATCTCTTTTGCCGGCTTTTTGTTGATCACGCCAGGAGCTTCCCATTTGTCATCCGCTGCATTCTCACAGTAGCCGAGAACGAAGATAAAGGAGCGGGACTCGCCTGGTTTTAAGGTAACGTCGATGTGGTGGGAACCGATCACACCCCATCCGCTGGCAACGGTGTTGCCTGCAGTGCCGCGCAGAACGGTCTCCGGGCGGTCATTTCCGCGGTAAGCGCCAAGGAAAGCGTCGCGGTCGGTATCGTATCCGTCGATCGGGCAGTTGACTGCATAAACAGCGTAATGTCTGCGGCGCTCGCGGTACTCAGTTTTGTGGTAAATCTCAGAACCCTGGATCTCAACTTCGCCGATGCTGAAGTTTCTCTGGAAGTTGGTCATATCGTCCACGGCGTTCCAGAAGCAGAACTCTACAAAAGAAGTCAGAGTCAGTGTTTTTTCTTCGGTGCCGTTGTTGGTCAGCATGAGACGGTTTACTTCGCAGGAATCTGCCAGCGGAACAAAAGCGGTCAGTTCAGCGGCAACTAAGTTTTTGGAAGAAACAAAGCGGCTGTAGCCAAGGCCATGATGGCACTCGTAGGAATCGAGCGGCGTCTGGGTCGGCTGCCAGCCCGGGTTCCAGACGGTATCGCCGTCCTTGATGTAGTAGTAGCGTCCGTTCTGATCGAGCGGCGTATCGTTATAACGGTAACGGGTCAGACGCAGAAGTTTTGCGTCCTTGTAGAAGCTGTATCCGCCGCAGGTATTGGAAATCAGAGAAAAGAAGTTCTCAGATCCCAGATAGTTGATCCACGGAAGCGGAGTCTTCGGGCTTGTGATGACATACTCTTTTTTCGCATCATCAAAATGTCCAAATTGCATGTGTGATACCTCCTTCGTCGTACAATGTAATTTCATTATACAGCCGAAAAAAGAAAAAACTAGCAAGAATTTGCTAAAAATATAAAAAAACGCCGAAACCGTTTTCGTAACGGCTTCGGCATTTGTGAGATATTCACAGAAAAGATCAGATCTTCTCGCGGTTTTTAAATTTGCGGATGACTTTCTGAATACGATCCGCCGGATCCAGCAGTCCGCTGATGGAGGCGTCGTGATTCAGCTTGTCGATGATGAGAGCGATATATTTGCTCAGGTCGCAGCTGATGTAATATTCGCGGGAGAGAAGCTCCGGTGTCTGGTATACGACGTTGGTGGTCAGAACTTTTGTGAAGAGTCCTTCCTCATAAGCCTTGTCGAATTTCTCCAGTCCGCTGGTGAACAGTCCGAAGGTCGAGCACATGTAGATGTTGCGTGCCTCACGATCCTTTAAGAGTTTGGCAACTTCCAGCATACTCTCGCCGGAGGAGATCATATCGTCGATGATGATCATATCCTTACCTTTGACATCAGCACCGAGAAACTCATGGGCAACGATCGGGTTGCGTCCATCAATGATGGTAGAGTAGTCGCGGCGTTTGTAGAACATACCCATGTCAACACCGAGGTTGTTTGCCATGTAGATAGCACGGCCCATACCGCCCTCATCCGGGCTGATGACCATCAGATGATCCTTGTCGAGCTTCATATCCGGTGCATTGCGCAGGATGTTTTTGATGAACTGGTAAGCCGGCTGGATGGTTTCAAATCCATGCAGCGGAATCGCGTTCTGGACACGCGGGTCGTGAGCGTCGAAGGTGATGATGTTTTCTACGCCCATAGCAGTCAGCTCCTGCAGACCAAGTGCGCAGTCGAGAGACTCTCTTCCAGATCTCTTGTGCTGGCGGCTCTCATACAGGAATGGCATAATGACATTGATTCTGCGGGCTTTTCCACCGATGGCTGCGATGACACGCTTCAGATCCTGGAAGTGGTCGTCCGGAGACATGTGGTTGGTGTAGCCGCACAGAGAATAGGTCAGGCTGTAGTTGCAGACATCGAGCAGAATGTAGATATCGTCACCGCGGACAGATTCGTTGATGATACCCTTTGCCTCGCCTGAACCGAAACGCGGAACCTGAGACTGGATAATGTAGCTGTCACGCTCATATCCTTCATAGGCAGCGACATATTTTTCCGCAAATTCATTGCCGCGTCCCTTTCTCCAGCTGACCAGATAATCGTCGACCTTTTTTCCAAGTGCGGCGCTGCTGTTCAGCGGGATCAGTCCCAGTCTTCCGATTGGCAGTGTGTCAAAATGTCCTTCAGTTCCCTTACTCATGCTTTGGTTCCTCCCAAAAGTTTTTTCTGGATCCGAATATCGTTTCCAAAAAGTTTAATGATGGTGTAGTTACTTGAAATTCGTGAAAAGGTACGTTCCGAGTACGTCTCCATGAAGCGGTCAAGGGGCAGGTTCGTGGAGATGATCGTCGATTTCTTCCGCAGGATGCGTTCGTTGATGCAGAGAAAGAGCTGGGAAGAGACGAAGCTGTTGGTCAGTTCCGTACCTAAATCATCGATGATCAGAAGATCGCAGTCAAAGATATTGGCGTGAGCGTCTTTTGCTTCTTCTGAACTGGAAAAGGTGTAGCGTGCAAACAGGTCAAACAGATCAAATGCAGTAAAATAAATCACACAGAACGACTGCTCGATCAGCTCGCGGGCAATACAGTGCGAAAGAAACGTTTTTCCGACACCGGTGTCGCCGTAAAAGAAGAGATTTTCAAACGACGAGCCGAAATTGCGGACGAACGCCTGGCTTTTTTCGAGCGCGGCAGCAGCGGCCTCGCGGGAAGTGAGCGGTGTTCCGGTACTGGTCAGGCTGTCCGAGTAGTAATCCAGAGAGAACTGGCTGAAATTTTCGGCTTTCAGAAGCTCCTCCACGTTGGACTGCCGGTACAGAAGATCGACGGCAGCTTTTTTGAAGCAGGCGCATTTCTGCGTGCCGTTGATGTAGCCGGTGTCGCGGCAGAGCGGGCAGTCAT
Source organism: Blautia sp. AF19-1 (assembly GCF_003479155.1). Taxonomy (NCBI): domain Bacteria; kingdom Bacillati; phylum Bacillota; class Clostridia; order Lachnospirales; family Lachnospiraceae; genus Blautia; species Blautia sp. AF19-1. Next base: position 77,404 of record NZ_QUGQ01000014.1, on the reverse strand, counting down.
ACGTCAGCTCGAGATAGTCTGCCGGGTAGCCGTGCATGGAAAGGAGCGCCGCGCGTTCCTGGGAACGGTCACGGATGGCAGCATTCAGGTCGAGATCCATGGAAGCGTCTCCGTTCAGCATCGCTTTTGCTTTCCGGACCGAGAGGGATGCAATCTCGGCGTCGATTTCCGCAAGGCGCGGAATCTTTTCATAAGCAATGCGGATGTGCTCCTGCTGTTCTCTCTGGTGGCGGAGCTGCCGTTCGTTGTACATGCGCATAATCGCATCGTATTGCGGGTTTGTCAGTGCCATAGTTGTTTCGTCCTCCGGGCGTTATTTCAGAAGCTGTTCTTCTAACTTCTGGTAGTCGTATTCTCTCTGATGGAAATTGTTGAAGCGGTTACTTGAAGCAGCAGGAGCGGTTTTTCGTGCCGCATTCTGATCAGAAGCGGTTTTCTTCCTTTTCTGGTGCTCCGCATCGCGCTGTTCGACGTCTGCCATGGAGCGGACGCCCTGTTCCTTCCATTTGGAGAGAATGCCTTCCGCGTACTGGAAGCTCGGCTGGCCGATCTTGGAAACGGTGCGCTGACAGGCTTCGATGATAAGATCAATCGTAAAACCGTAGGTATTCAGCCAGCGGTCCATCATCTCGGCTTCTTTTTCCACCGGTGCGCGGTTGCGGATGCCGAATGCTTTCAAAATTGTGTAGTAATGTTTGTTGAATGTCGTGGTCTCCTGTTTGGCAGAGGCAACATCGCGGATTCCGCTTTCCTGCCAGGCGAGTCCTACCTTTTTCAGGTAGTGGATGCTGGTGCTTCCCTTCGAAACACAGTATTCCACCAGGTATTCCAGAAGATCCGCGGAAAAGTGGAGATCATCATAGAAAAACATGATGCATTCGATTTCCGTTGGCGACAGAAGATGACCGAAATACGTCTGCGCAACGTAAAGAACGTGCTGCAGTTCTTCGCGGCTGCCGGGAGCGTGTTTTTTTTCTACTGACTGTCCGGAAATACCGGAACTGGAAAGATCATCTGCCGGAGAAGAGGCAGATGGGGCAGAAACGGCCGGCTGTGGTGATGGAGCCGGGGTCTGTTCCGTCTGCGGGATTTCAACGGATACAGCAGAAACAGCCGGTGCAGCCGCAATCGGGCCGGAAATCGAGGATTCCGGTGTTGGAAGGATTCCGCTTTCTTCCTTCCGGACAAGCGGCAGAAAGGCGATTCCGGTCGGAACGCTTTCCCCGGCGGTGTAGGAGAGCGAGAGGAGTCCCTGCTTCTCCCAGTATTTCAGCGCCCGGACGATATCGTTTTCCGTGCAGGAAAAAAAATCTGCCATCGATGACAGAGTGGAATCCTGCTGATGGTCTTTGACCAGCTTCAGCAGATAAAGGTACACTTTTACAAATTCTCCGTTGGCTGCGGGCATATATTGTTCCAGAAAAAGATCCGGCACAGCAGTCACACTGGCCAGGCAGTCATTGTTTAATGTCAGCATACTCAAAATTACACCATCCTGTTCTTATCGTGCGGCAGATTTTTACTTTTAGCGATCTGTTTTTTATTATACGTCTTGCCTTCTCATACACAATCAAGTATAACACAGTATTTTCGACAAGTGAATAGGTGTTTTGCGGAAAAAACATTCCGGGAAAAAGGCACGGTGGATGAAAAAGGACTGTGGACAATGTGGATAATGTGGAGAAATCCGTTTTGTGAAATATTATCATCTACCAAAAATGTTGAAAAATGGAGGAAAACAGGGAAGTATAGGACTTTCTGGTGATATCGTTATGTAAACAAAGTTATACACAGGAAATCCACATTGTGTGGATCGTAAAAATGTGTATAAAATTGTGGATAATGTGGATAACTCTGAAAACAGGCGAAAATACAGGAAAATAGCTGTGAATAAAAATGTGCGTAACTATTTGGCGAAAAGACAGATTGTGTGGATTCGGAGCAAAAAAAGACCCTGTGGAAAAAAGGAAAACTCCATTTTCCACAGGGAGCAGGTAAAGCGAAAGAATGATTTTATTTTTCGGAAGCAAGAAGCTCCTCACCGATTTTTACAACGTCTCCGGCACCCATGGTGATCAGCATGTCGCCCTCGGCAAGATTTTCGTTCAGATAGTTTTCGATTTCCGCAAAGGATGGGAAATATTCGCAGGCAGTGCCGAGTTTTACAATGCGCTCCTGGATATCTTTGGAGGAGATGCCGAGCGTATCGGTTTCTCTGGCTGCGTAAATATCGGCGAGAACCACATGGTCTGCCAGGGAAAGAGCGGCGGCGAAATCATCGAGCAGCGCTTTCGTTCTGGTGTAGGTATGCGGCTGGAAGACGCACCACAGTGTTCTGTGCGCACAGTTTTCAGCGGCTTCCATCGTTGCACGGATTTCGGTTGGATGATGCGCATAATCGTCGATCACCTTTGCTCCGTGGTATGTACCTTTATACTGGAAACGGCGGTCGGTTCCGCGGAAGGTGGCAAAGCCTTCGTGGATAGCGTTTTCCGGCAGCTGCAGTTCATCGGCCAGTGCAATGGCAGCCAGGGCGTTGGAAACGTTGTGAAGTCCCGGAACCATCAGCGTATAGCGACCGCGCAGCTCGCCACGGCAGATGCAGTCGAAGGACGGGTGATCGAACTCATCGTAGGTGATGTTGGCAGCGGTATAATCAGCGACAGCCTGATTCTCCAGCGCGTAGGTGACAACCTTACAGCCAAGACCTTCGGTCACGTAATCGTATTTCGGCGTATCGGCATTGATAATCAGCATGCCGTCGGTCGGGAGCAGACGGGCAAACGCACGGAAAGAGTGGCGGATGTCGTCGATATCTTTGAAGAAATCGAGATGGTCTGCATCCATGTTGAGGATAATGCCGATTTTCGGAAAGAAGCTTAAGAAACTGTTGGTATACTCGCATGCCTCGGTCAGGAAGGTTTCGGAATGGCCGACACGGATATTTCCGCCGATGGACGGAAGAATACCGCCGACAGAAATAGTCGGATCGCAGTCAGCGGCCATCAGAATGTGGGAGAGCATAGAAGTTGTTGTCGTCTTTCCGTGTGTACCGGAAACGGCGATCGGTGTATCGTAGTTGCGCATGATCTGTCCAAGCAGTTCAGCACGGGTCAGCATCGGAATGCCGGCAGCTTTGGCGGCGGCAAATTCCGGGTTGTCCGGGTGGATCGCTGCGGTGTAAACGACAAGGTCGATGCCAGGAATGATATTTTCCGCCTTCTGGCCGTAGAAAACCTGTGCGCCAAGAGAAGTCAGGTGGCGGGTCAGGTCACTTTCTTTTGCATCGGAACCGGAAATTGTAAAGCTTTCTTTTAAAAGAATCTCGGCAAGGCCGCTCATGCTGATGCCGCCGATGCCAATAAAATGTATATGGATTGGTTTGCTGAAATCTACTTCGTACATGGTATCTCCTTCAATGTGTCTTTTCACTGAAAATGGGGAAATTTTCTCAATACATATTTTTCAATTAATATAGGAAAGAACAGAACGAAATGCAGCGCCGGTTCCCCGGAATCCGGCTGGAACTGTTCTGGCTAATAGTATACACGTATTTGCCGGAAAAGTAAAAGAAAAAAAGCGGATGAATTCGAAAATGAAATAAAAAACAATGGATAAGTATTATAAACCAGAACATATGCAAAAAGAAATATTGCAAACTAAAATGAACGAAATGTAACAAAAACTGGTAAAAATAAATGAATACGCTGTCGAAAATTGTAGAAAATCATGATACGATTTTTGACACAAATAAAATGCATAGTCAAAATCAATAAAATATAAGATAAAATAAAAGAAAAATTATAAAAAATGTTCACAATGAGACGGAAGTGTGATATAATTTTAATTGTAGTTATCAAAGAAGTGCGTGGATATGAAAAACCAGAACCGACAGCATGGTTGCTGTTTCGTACACAGGGAGACAGGTGCTGTTTCGCTGCGTGAGAAAGTGATTCAGGTGTAAGTAGCCCCTTCCTGCAAGGCAAAGCCTGAAGGGGGGCAGCGAAGGTTACCGTTCGCGGAAAAGCGGTGAACGGTAAGCGTAGAACCGTACATTCTTACAGTTACTGCAAATCTTTAGATACGACAAGAGGTGATTGCATGATTAAGAAAGAGATGATAGCAATGCTGCTGGCAGGCGGTCAGGGAAGCCGTCTCGGTGTGCTCACGGAGAAAGTGGCAAAACCGGCAGTAGCATTTGGCGGAAAGTATCGAATCATCGACTTCCCGCTCAGTAATTGTATCAATTCAGGAATTGATACGGTAGGCGTACTGACCCAGTATCAGCCGCTGCGGCTGAATACCCATATCGGAATCGGTATTCCGTGGGATCTCGATAAAAACGAAGGCGGCGTAACCGTTCTGCCGCCATATGAAAAAAGTACAAACAGCGAATGGTATACAGGAACTGCAAATGCAATTTACCAGAACATGGCTTATATGGAAACATACAATCCAGAATATGTTCTGATTCTTTCCGGCGACCACATTTACAAAATGGATTACGAGGTGATGCTTGACTATCACAAAGCAAACCACGCAGATGTGACCATCGCATGTATGCCGGTACCGATCGAAGAAGCAAGCCGTTTCGGTGTCATGATCACAGACGGAAACGGAAGAATTACCGAATTTGAAGAAAAACCGGAGCACCCGAGAAGCAACCTCGCTTCTATGGGTATCTATATTTTCAGCTGGAAAGCATTAAAGGAATCTCTGACAGCCTTGAAGGATCAGCCGAGCTGTGACTTCGGAAAACACATTCTGCCGTACTGCCGCGACAATGGAAAACGTCTGTTTGCGTATGAGTTCAACGGCTACTGGAAAGATGTCGGAACGCTTGGCTCATACTGGGAAGCAAATATGGAGCTGATCGATATTATTCCGGAATTCAATTTATATGAGGAGTTCTGGAAGATCTATACCAAAGGTGATATCATCCGTCCGCAGTATGTTTCCGGGGACGCTGTCATCGACCGCTGTATTATCGGCGAGGGCGCTGAAATCTACGGAGAGGTACATAATTCCGTCATCGGTGCGGATGTGCGCATTGAAAAGGGTGTTGTTGTAAGAGATTCTATTATTATGCGCCACAGCACAATCGGCGAGGGAACCCAGGTCAATAAGGCCATTATTGCAGAAAACGTACATGTCGGCAAACATGTTGTGATGGGCGTTGGCGAGGAAGCGCCGAACGTCTTAAAACCGAATATTTACGGATTCGGACTTGTGACCGTTGGAGAAAAGGCAGTCATTCCGGATGGCGTAACCATTGGAAAGAATGTCTGCATTTCCGGCGAAACTTCCCTTGAAGATTACCCGGATGGCATACTTCCGTCCGGCGGAGCAATTGTAGAAAAGGACGGTGAGTAATATGAGAGCATTGGGAATTATTCTTGCAGGCGGTAACAACAACAAAATGAGAGAGCTGTCCAATAAAAGAGCCGTTGCAGCTATGCCGGTCGCAGGCAGCTTCCGCAGCATCGATTTTGCGCTGTCAAGTATGGCAAACTCTCATATTCAGAAGGTGGCTGTCCTGACACAGTACAACGCCAGATCCTTAAACGAGCATTTGAGCTCATCCAAATGGTGGGATTTCGGAAGAAAACATGGCGGTCTGTTTGTATTTTCTCCAACCGTTACATCAGATAACAGCTGGTGGTACCGTGGAACGGCAGACGCGATCAGTCAGAACCTGACATGGCTGAAAAACAGCCATGAACCGTACGTAGTCATCGCATCGGGAGATGGCGTATACAAACTGGATTTCAATAAGGTACTGGAATACCATATTGCAAAACGTGCGGATGTTACCGTGGTATGCACGGATTCCAAGGAAGCAGATACCAGCCGCTTCGGCGTCCTGAAGATGAATGAGGACTGCCGCATCGAGGAGTTCGAGGAAAAACCGATGGTTTCGAGCTCCAACGTGATCTCTACCGGTATCTATGTCATCCGCCGTCGCCAGCTGATCGAAATGATTGAGCGCAGCGCACAGGAAGACCGCTACGACTTTGTAAAGGATATTTTAATCCGTTACAAAAACCTGAAACGGATTTACGGATACAAGATCAATACCTACTGGAGCAACATTGCTACCGTAGATTCCTATTACAGAACCAACATGGATTTCCTGAAACCGGAGGTAAGAGATTACTTCTTCGGACAGTATCCGGGCATCTACTCCAAGATCGACGATCTTCCGCCGGCAAAATACAATCCTGGCTGCACAGTGAAAAATTCTCTTGTATCCAGCGGCTGTATCATCAACGGACAGGTTGAGAACTCTGTTTTGTTCAAGAAGGTATATGTTGGAAACAACTGTGTGATTAAAAATTCTATCATCTTAAATGATGTATATCTCGGAGACAACACTCACATTGAAAACTGTATTGTGGAGAGCAGGGACACCATCCGTGCAAACTCCTATCACTGTGGGGAGGACGGCATCAAAATTGTTGTCGAAAAAAACGAAAGATACGCCATCTGATTATGGGGTGAAAGGGGCATAAAAGTTTATGAACATTACAGACGTGAGAGTACGCAAGGTAACAAAAGAAGGAAAAATGAAGGCGGTTGTGTCTATCACAATCGATGACGAATTTGTTGTACATGATATCAAGGTGATTGAAGGAGAAAAAGGACTGTTTATCGCAATGCCGAGCCGTAAGGCTACGGACGGGGAGTACCGCGATATCGCACATCCGATCAACTCCGGAACCAGAGAAAAAATTCAGACCATTATCCTGAAACAGTACGAACAGGCGATGGCAGAAGCGGAAGCAGAGGAAGCTGCTGCAGAGGCCTGAGCAAAAAGGAAGAAAGAATGCCCCCGGGCGGAAAACGGAAGTGGTTACGTTTTCCGCCCGGGGGCGTTTTTGTCAGTAAAAACAAAGATGACGATATACAAAAGTATATCGCCATCTTTTTATGAGGGGGGAGATAGTGAGTGGTTTATCAACTATCCGAACTTTATTATAAAAGGAATATGTGAGCAAAGTGTGTCCAAATTCTAAAAGAAATGGAAAAAATATAAAGAAAAGAAGAAAAATTGTGGGAAGAGGTATGGACAGAAGAGAGAAGAGAGCGTAAAGTGAGAGAAAAATGTATCTTCGGAGTCTTTTTTGTGCCTGTATTTGCGTGAGCTGAAAAATTCCGGGAGTACATCATAAAAAGAGGAGGAAACAGGATGAAACAGAAAAGAATCAGTGATTACGGATATCGGATCGGACATCATGAAAATGGACCGCGAAACAAAATTACGGATGTGCCCGGTGTGCGGGTAGGCCATGCGACGGTGGAAAGTGGCAATCAGCATACCGGAGTGACGGTGATTGTGCCGGGAGAAGGCAATCCGTTTCTGAAAAAGTACCTGGCGTCTGCCTACGTGCATAACGGTTTCGGGAAAACGTGCGGTCTTGTGCAGGTACAGGAGCTCGGAACTCTTGAAACGCCCATTGCCCTGACCAATACACTGAATGTCGGAAAAGTGGCGGATGCCATGATTTCATGGATGATACAGCAGACCCGAAAAGAAGGGGAAGATGTTTTTTCCATCAATCCGGTTGTCGGAGAATGTAATGATTCGAGAATCAATGAGATTTGTAACCGGGTAGTGGGGGAAAAAGAGCTGTATCATGCACTGGAGCAGGCGGATACAGACTTTGCGGAAGGTGATATCGGTGCCGGAACAGGAACGATCTGCTATGGGCTGAAAGGGGGAATCGGATCAGCATCCCGCACGCTGGTGCTTGACGGAAAAACATATACCATTGGTGTTCTGGTACAGTCAAATTTCGGGGCAACCAGAGATTTGAAAATCAGTGGAAAACCGGCAGGAGAGAAGATTCTGGAGCGGATCCGGAAGGAAGAATGCGGAAGCAGCGCCGAAGACCGGGGATCAATTATGACGGTTCTGGCAACAGACCTTCCGGTATCAGAGCGGCAGCTGTACCGGATTATCCGCCGCTGTGGAGTTGGAATCGCCAGAACAGGAGCCTACACCGGCCACGGAAGCGGTGAAATCATGATCGGATTTACAACAGCAAACCGCGTAGACACAAAGAGTACATGTGAGGTGGAAGTGTGTGCCCGGATAAAAGAAGAAAAAATCAACGAGGCATTTGAAGCAGCGGCAGAGGCTGTGGAGGAAGCGATCCTGAACTCTATGGTAACCGCAAAGGAAAAAAGAGGCCTGGACGGAGCCAGATACCGCAGCCTTGCAGAATTTCTGGAAATACCGGGATTTCTGAAATAAATTATTTTTCCAGAACCATACGCCCCAGCTCGGAAATTTCACATCCGCCTTTTGTCCGGTGCACGATGAGATAACCGGCGGAAGAAAGCTCTCCGAGTACGGTGCGCAGAGCCGCTTCGGATACAAAGGTTTCTCCGTCGGCCAGTCCGTTTTTGATTGCCAGGCGGCCTGCTTTCGGATGCGTCGATACGAAAGAAAGAACCTGATATTGAAGGTCGGTGAGGGAAACGTCAGCCATCTGGCGGGAGCGGAGGTACGTCGGCAGATCGGAAAGCTGCAGCTTATGGCTGCTGTACCGGGTAAACAGGCTGCAGGACAGATTGTACAGCTCATGAATATTTCCGGGGTACGCATATTCCTTCAGAAAGCGCAGAAGCCCTTCCGAAAAGATCCGGTCGCAGGTCATATCGGTGTTGTGGAAAAACTGAAGCAGAAAGTAATTCAGAAGATCGGGAATATCCTCCCTGCGTCTGCGGAGCGGGACTGTCTGAAGCTCTGAAGCACTTAAAAGGTGAAAAAGTTCCCGCAGGAAGGTTCCTTTTTCTACTTTTTTGTAAAGGTTATCATCCGCAATAGCAATGATCCGCACATCGAAACGGCGGGTTTCCGGTGCGGAAAAGAAGTTACCATGAACATTGGTAAGAACATTGACCAGCAGATCCTGAATGGAAAGCGGAAAACGGTCCACCTGGGAAAGGACGAGTGTGCCATGGTTGGTTTCGGCAAGAAGCCGGAGCAGGGAGGCTTCGGTCAGATCATTTCCCGGAGAATGAAGAACGGAAAACGGATAATGATGGCGGCGCGAAAAATTGTGGATCGCACGTGCGAGTGTCCTGCGCTGTGTACCGCTTTCTCCCTGGATCAGAATCGGAAAATCAAAAAGTGCAAGATGTCTGGCCTGCGCCGTCAGATTCTGGACGGAATCTGCGTGGGACAGGGAAAGGGAAAAGGTACGGGAGGAAGCGAAAAAAGTGCTTTCTTCCGTTTTTTCGTCTTTCGGTACCGACATTTCCGTGGATCTGCTCTCGGGAAGAAACGCAAGAAAAACAGGCTCTGTATCCGGAAAAACCATAGAGAGAACGCTTAACGTGATCTGTGTTTTCTGATCCGAAAGGAGAATGGTCCAGTCACCGTTGCGGTCGAAAGCAGTGTCCGCGTAGGCAGGCGGAAGACATTCCGAAAAAGGCTGTCCTTCAAAGTTGGAGGAAGGAAGCGAGAAGGCATGTGCAAATTTAGCGTTCATGAACTGAATGCGGCCATCCGCACCAAAAAGACAGATGCCAATGGGAAGAGAGAACAGGATCACCTGCATGAGCTGTTCGGTCTGTACATAATTTGTATAGTAAGTTTCTGAGGTCTTGACGGTGTGAAGAATCTGATTGACATAATTGCGCGATACACGGTTTACGGTCTGCAGAGGAATGTTGAAATATTCGCAGAGCTGTAAAATAGTGGAAATATCGATGATGCGGTTGCCGATATCCAGCACATTGGGAATGCGGGAAGGAACGAGCTGCGGCTCGCCGGCGGTGATGGCAAACTGAATGTCAGACTCGGTATCTTTGCATCCGGGATAAAACGGAACAAAGTCATATTGTGTGATGCCGCATTCCTCAAGCTGGGAAATGATAGCGAGCGTGGAATATTTATCATCGTTTACCAGATAGACACGTTCGTGCGGCGGAATCTGAATGATTTTATCCAGGAACATATGGTTGAAAACGCGGTCGCAGGGGAGCTGCAAAATGGAGGAGTCAAGGGTAAGCGGAAAGGTTTCCATGGCGCGGACGCTTGGAAAAAGGACGCACTGGTATCCCCGGAAGAGAGAGGGGTCTGTGGCCTGCTCTCTTAAAAGGGTGTTGAAGGTGAGATATTCACCGAGCACGGAGTGAAGATAAGACTGAAATTCGGAAAGCATTCGTTTCCGGGAAGAAATGATCAATACGTTGCCAAGCTTTTGTTTTCTGTTCATAAAGGGACCTCTTTTCCTGCTAAAAAGTGGTAATGGGTTAAAAATTAGGATAATTATATCATTTTTGACGAAAATAAACAACCTAAATGCAAAAAGACAAAAAAGAAAAGAAAAAATCAGGAAGAATGCTTTGACATAGTGACGCATTACATCTATAATACCGATTAAGCAAAGGGGCTGTAAAAAAAAGGTAAGGCATCTTTGCTCTTTTTTATATCATGGTTCTGTTATCTGTGAAAAGAAAGAACAAAGAAAACAGCAACACTTGCAGAAAAGGAGGAGACAACAATGAAAAAAAGACATGTAATGCGTGCTCTGGTTGCAGCAGCAACGGCACTGGCACTGACAGCATGTGGATCGACAGGTTCTTCTGACACAAGTAAGAGCACATCAACAGCATCCGCTGCATCGACCTCATCCGGTTCAGAAGCAGGTACGGAGAATACCATCACGATTCCGGCAGGCGAGTCGGTATCCCAGGATTCTGATATTACGGCAATGGTAGCTGTAGACTTTACCACCATGGATCCGATGGATACTTCCGATACACTTTCCGGTGGCGTACAGCGAATGATGATGGACGGTCTGTTTGGATTTGATGAGAATATGCAGATCATTCCGATGCTGGCAACCAGCTACGAAGCAAATGATGAAGCAACCGAGTATACGATCCATCTTCGTGAGGGCGTAAGCTTTACCGATGGAACTCCGTGGAATGCAGATGCCCTGATTGCAAACGTAAACAAATGGGCAGATAAGAGCCTTGGACTGAAACGTACTACATTCCTCTGCAATGTTCTGGATCATGCAGAGAAGGTAGATGATTATACCGTTAAAATCTATTTATCACAGTCATTCGGTGCTTTCATCAGCAACCTGGCACATCCGGCTACGCTGATCATGAGCCCGAAACAGATTGAAGCAGGAGAAGATGCCTGTGCACAGGCACCGGTAGGAACCGGCCAGTACAAATTTGTTGAGTGGGTTGCCGGTGACCATATGAAAGTAGAGCTGAACAAAGACTGGTGGGGATATGATGCAGACGTCTGCGGCGGAACTGCTCTGGCAGATGCGGATGCAGGATTTAAGAGCATCACATTCAAACCGGTTGCAGAAAGTGCTACCCGTGTATCTGCAATTCAGGCAGGTGACGCACAGATTATGTGGTCTGTACCGACCGAAAGCGTTGACACCTTAAAAGGTGACAGCAACGTATCCGTTGGAATGGGCGACAGCATCGCCGTATGGTACTTCTTCATGAATACACAGAAAGCACCGTTCAACGATGTTAAGGTTCGTGAGGCAATGGCTTATGCAATCAACAAAGAGGCATATATCCAGGTCGTTATGAACGGTTACGGTTCTGTGGCAACTTCTATGGTAGGAGAAGAAGTACAGCACTACAAAGGAAATGATCCGTATTCCTACGATCCGGAAAAAGCAAAAGAGCTGTTAAAGGAAGCAGGATATCCGGATGGATTTACCACAACACTGATGTACAGCAACACGACAGCAAATCAGAAAAAAGCAGAGTTCTACAAACAGCAGCTTTCTGAGGTTGGTATTGATCTGGAATTGAACGGAATGGAAAATGCCGTTCTGAATGAAAAGGTTCAGGGAGCTGACTGCGCAGGAGCAGATGCCGAGGTAGACTGCTACTTAAGCGGATGGTCTACTTCCACCGGTGATGCTGACTGGGGACTTCGCCCGATGCTGGCAACCGAGTCTGAGCCGCCGATGAGCTTCAATATCAGCTACTATGAGAATGAAAAAGTAGATCAGCTTCTCAAAGATGGTCTTGCAACAGCAGATGAAGACAAACGTGGTGAGATCTATGCAGAAGTACAGGATACTGTATGGAAGGATCTTCCGCTGCTCTGCATCGCAAGTGATAAAAACATCTGGGCAACCAGCAACAACATTACCGGAGTATATCTGTTAGGCGATGGAAGCATCGGCATGAGAAATGCCAGAATGGCAGCCGAATAACGGCAGACTGAAATAAGGATATGAAAAAGACCCCGGCGTCCTTCCATCAAAAGAGGGCGCCGGTTTCTTACAAACAGGAAAGCAGGCAGTGATCCGTGGGATTGTACCTGTAGGATAAGCATGAAAGTAGGAGATACAATATGCCAAAATATATACTGAAGCGTATTGTGGGTACGATCCCCACACTGATTATTGTTGTTACATTTGTATTTTTCTTTGTCCGCCTGATTCCGGGAGATCCGGCGAGACTCGTTGCAGGAGAGCAGGCAACACAGGATGACGTAGAGGCAGTAAGAGAAGAGCTTGGCCTCAATAAATCCATTCCGACACAGTATGTTACCTACGTGACAGGACTTTTAAAAGGAAATCTCGGAACCTCCCTTCGAACAAAGCAGCCGGTTACAAAGGAAATTGCGGGAAGATTCGGAAATACCGTCCGTCTGGCATTTGTCACATTGCTGTGGAGCTCGGTTGTTGGTGTGCTCTTTGGTGTGTGGTCCGGAACACACCGGGGAAAATGGCAGGATTATACCGGAATGACGATTGCGGTCTCGGGTATTTCACTCCCCTCGTTCTGGATCGGCTTTCTGCTGATTATGCTGTTTGCGGTAAAACTGCGAATTCTGCCGACAACAAGCGGAACAAGCCTGAAAAGTCTGATTATGCCGTCGATCACGCTCGGCGTCGGAATTGCAGCCGTGATCGCACGATTTACAAGATCCTCCATTATTGAGGTTTTAAAAGAAGATTACGTCAGAACAGCAAGAGCAAAAGGAATCAAAGAAAAGGTTGTGATCTGGAAGCATGTTTTCCGCAACTCCATGATCTCCGTCGTGACGGTTGTGGGTCTGCAGTTCGGCTTTCTGCTGGGAGGTTCTGTTGTCACAGAAACGGTATTTGCCTATCCTGGCCTTGGCTCCCTTCTGATTGAATCGGTCAATTACAGAGATTATCCGGCAATCCAGTCCCTGATTCTGATCTTTTCGCTGCAGTTTATCGTCATCAACCTGATTGTCGATATCCTCTATGCGGTTCTGAATCCGGAAATTAAACTTCAGTAGGAGATGAGTGGAATGAAAGAAAAGAAAAAAGTACAGACCGAGAACCAGGAGAGAATTAAAACTCCGTTTTCTGAGATGGTTCGAAAATTTAAAAAACAGAAAAATGCAGTAGTTGCGCTTTGTTTTATCATTTTTCTCATTTTCCTTGCGTTTTTCGGAAGCAAAATTGTGCCGTACGGAATCAATGAGTATGATTACAATGCGATTCTGCAGGGACCAAGTATGAAGCACCTGTTTGGAACGGATGAGTTTGGACGGGATCTGTTTTCCCGTATCGTCTGTGGAACCCGGATTTCACTTGCAGTCGGATTCGGCGCTGTTACGGTCGGTGCAGTCTGTGGTACCATTCTCGGACTTCTGGCCGGATATTACGGCGGATGGATTGATTCTATTATTATGAGAATCTGCGATGTCCTGTTCGCTTTTCCGGGACTGATTCTTGCAATCGCCATCGTGGCAATCCTCGGAAGCGGCATGACAAACGTTGTGATTGCGGTCGCTGTCTTTTCTACACCGACCTTCGCACGACTTGTCCGAAGCAAAACGCTGAGCCTGAAAAATTCCGTCTTTGTCCTGGCGGCACGGAACATCGGTGTTTCCGATGCAAGAATTCTGTTTCACCATATTCTGCCGGGAGCCATTCCGGACATCATTGTACAGTATTCCATGTCATTTGGATCTTCCATTCTGACAGCATCGAGCCTTTCCTTCCTGGGAATGGGCGCACAGCCGCCGACACCGGAATGGGGACTGCTTCTTTCCAACGGAAGAAACTATATGGCAAGTGCAATGTATGTGACGATTTTCCCGGGTCTTGCGATTTTCCTTACCGTACTGAGCTTTAACCTGTTAGGCGACGGACTTCGCGATGCACTCGATCCGAAACTTTCCGATTGATAAGGAGGAGCAGAAGTGGCTACTGATAACGTACTTGAGATAAAAAATTTACATACGTATTTCTATACCGATGGCGGCGTGATCAAAGCAGTAGACGGTGTCGATGTGGAGCTTCGACGCGGCGCAACGCTTGGCATCGTAGGTGAGTCGGGAAGTGGAAAGAGCGTGACATCCCTCTCTGTGATGGGATTACTGACCGGAACGAAAGGAAAAATTGCTGATGGCGAAATCCTGCTGGATGGCGATGACATTGTAAAGCTGACGAAGGAACAGCAGAGAAAGCTGCGCGGAAGCAAAATTTCCATGATTTTCCAGGAACCGATGACCAGTCTGAATCCGGTCATGAAGATTGGAGACCAGGTGGCAGAATGTGTTCTGCAGCACGAAAAAATATCAAAAAAAGAGGCACTGAAAAAGGCGGAAGATATGCTCCGGAAAACCGGTGTTCCGCGTGTGGAACATATGATGAAGGAGTATCCGTTCCAGCTTTCCGGCGGCCAGAGACAGAGGGTCATGATTGCCATGGCACTTGTATGCAAGCCGGAAATCCTGATTGCGGATGAGCCGACGACTGCACTGGATGTAACGATTCAGGCACAGATACTGGATCTGATGAATCAGCTGAAAAAAGAGACAGGTACATCCATCCTGTTTATTACACATGATCTTGGTGTTGTCGCAGAGGTCTGCGATGATGTTGCCGTTATGTACTGCGGCCGCGTGGTAGAGCGCGGAGATGTAAAAACAATTTTCGCCAATCCGTCCCACCCGTATACGAAGGGACTGCTGGGATCGATTCCGAGACTGGGAGACGCCGGAAAAGAACTGAAGTCGATTCCGGGTAACGTTCCAAACCCGAAATATATGCCGAAAGGCTGCAAATTTGAGCCGCGATGTCCATACGCTTCGGAAAAATGCCGCGAGGAAGAACCGGGATTTTTCCAGATCGAAGAAGGCCATATCAGCAGATGCTGGCTCTGCGAAAGCGGACAGCTCAAAACAGATCACGTAGAGAAGGCAGGTGACTAGGATGTCAGATACATTACTTAGAGTAGAGGATTTGAAAATTTATTATCCGGTTGCCGGAAGCGGATTTGGGAAAAAGGAATTCGTCAAAGCGGTAGACGGAGTTACCTTTGAGGTGAAAAAAGGCGAGGTATTCGGAATTGTAGGCGAGTCCGGCTGCGGAAAATCCACACTGGGAAGAGGCGTCTGCAAACTGGAAAATCTGACATCGGGCCATGTGTATCTGGATGGCGAAGATATTACAGAGTACAATGACCGGAGAATGCGTTCCATCCGGAAAAAAGTACAGATGGTTTTTCAGGACCCGTATGCGTCCCTGAATCCACGAATGTCCGTTTTTGATATCATTGCAGAGCCGCTGCTGGTGCATCATCTGTATCAGGATAAAGCGGATCTGGAAAAGAAAGTGCTGGATCTTTTGCACCGGGTAGGACTGGATGACTACCATGCAAACCGTTATCCACATGAATTTTCCGGCGGTCAGCGTCAGAGAATCGGAATTGCCCGTGCACTTGCGGTAGAACCGTCTCTGATCATCGCAGACGAACCGGTTTCGGCACTGGATGTGTCTATTCAGGCGCAGGTTCTGAATCTTTTAAATGAACTGAAGCATGACCTGGATCTGACCTATATTTTTGTTGCACATGACCTGAGCGTTGTGGAATACATCAGTGACCGTGTCGGTGTTATGTATCTCGGCAATTTCGTGGAGGTCGGAGAAAAAGAGAAAATTTACAGCAATCCGATGCATCCGTATACGCAGGCACTGCTTTCCGCAGTTCCGGTTCCGGATCCGACGGCAAAAAGAGAAAGAATTCTGCTTGAGGGAAGCATCCCATCCGCCCACAAGCCGCCGACAGGCTGCAAATTCCATACCAGATGTCCAAAATGCATGGAATGCTGCAAAACACAGGCACCGGAGCGGTATGAAGTGGATGACGGACATTACGTATATTGTCATCTTTATGATAAAGAAAGAAGGGAACAGCAGAAATGAAGCTTTTTATCAGTGCAGATATCGAGGGCTGTGCCGGAGTGGCACTGACCGATGAAACACATAAGAAGGAAAGCGTATACCAGAGATTTGCAGAGGAGATGACCGAAGAGGTCGTTGCGGCATGCGAAGCAGCACATGAAGCGGGCGCGGATGAGATTGTCGTAAAGGACGGTCACGGAGATGCATCCAACATTGACCCGCTGAAAATGCCGGAGTATGTCACCCTGATCCGGGGAAAGAGTGGTCATCCGTATAATATGATGTATGGTATCGACGACAGCTATGACGGCGTACTGTATCTTGGATACCATGCACCGGCAGGAGATCCCAATTTTTCGATCAGCCACACATCGACAGGAAACAGCCTGTATATTCATCTGAATGGAAAAGTGATGAGTGAGTGCATGCTGAACAGCTATACAGCAGCATCACATCACGTACCGGTGCTGTTTCTTTCCGGAGATGAGGAGATCTGCCGTCAGGCCAAAGAACTGATTCCGGGCATTACGACAGTGGAAACGAAGCATGGTGTCGGTGCGGCAACGTGGTGCAAAGCGAAAGGAAAAGTGATATCCGAAATCCGGGAAGGGGTAAAAAAGGCAGTTGCCGGACAGAAAAAAGAGTGTCAGGTGGCTCTTCCGGAGCACTTTACATATGAGGTAACCTATAAAGACTGGAAAAAAGCGTACACGATGTCGTTTTATCCGGGAATGCAGAGGGTAGATACCTTCACAAATAAGCTGGAGACAGATCGCTGGATGGATATTGTCACAGCACACTGCTTTGTTGTATATTAAGAATATAAATCTGATAGAAACCCAAAGAAAAGAGGATAAAACAATGGATATAGAAATGTTTGGTAAGCTTTCCGATGCATTTGGACCAAGTGGATTTGAGGAGGATGTCATCCGTACCATAGCAGATTACTGCAAAGAATTTGATGTAGAAAATGACGCAATGAATAACCTGTATGTGCGGATGCCGGGAACAAAGCAGGATTCCCGTCCGGTCATCCAGCTGGATGCCCATCTGGACGCATGCGGTTTCATGGTACAGAATATCCAGGACAACGGATGCCTTGGCATTATCATGCTTGGCGGCTTTCATCTGACCAGCCTTCCGGCACATGCGGTATGGATCCGCACCAGATCCGGAAAAATGGTACATGGTATTATCTGCGCAAAACCGGTTCATTTCATGACAACAGCGGAACGCAGCAGTCAGACTCTGGAAATTGAAAAAATGTATGTGGATGTCGGAGCAACCAGCCGCGAGGAGGTTGAAAACGTTTTCGGAATCCATATCGGTGATCCGATGATGCCGGATGTAACCTTTGAATACGATGCAGAGCATGAAATCTGCTTCGGAAAAGCATTTGACAACCGTGCCGGTTGCGCGTGCATCGTAGATACGATGAAACAGCTGGAAAAGGAGCAGGCTTCTCTTGCAGTTAATGTTGTCGGCGCCTTTGCGGCGCAGGAGGAGGTCGGAACCCGCGGTGCTGTGGTAACGAGCCAGATTGTAAAACCGGATCTTGCCATTGTATTTGAAGGATCTCCTTCCGATGACTTTTTCATCAGCGCAGGACAGGCACAGGGCTGCATGAAGAAGGGTGTTCAGATTCGTATCCTGGACAACAGCTATATTTCCAATACGCAGTTTATTTCACTGGCCGAGGAAGTGGCAGCAAAATGCGGAATCAAATACCAGGAGAGCGTAAGAAGAGGCGGAAGTACAAACGCAGCAAAAATCAGCGTGACAGGAAAAGCAGTTCCGTGTCTGGTGCTTGGTGTTCCATCCCGCTATGCGCACAGCCATTACAATTTCTGCGCAAAAGAAGACCTGGAGGCAGCAAGCGCAATGGCAGCCAATGTCATTCGTGCTTTAGATGAGGAAAAGATCCGTCATATCTGCCATCAGGATGTACTGTAAAATATTCGATAACGAAAGAAAAAGCATGCCGGAAGCGGGTTCACAGGAAAGGTGAAGCCGTTTTCGGCATATCTGGTAAAAAAGGAGAGTTTACAAGTGAGAAAACCGATCATTGGAATCTTGGGAAATACGTATAAAACACAGCCGGGACTTTTTTCAAGTGCGGAGAGAATGTATGTCAACAGCGATTATATCGAATCAGTTCTGAATAACGGCGGAATTCCTATGGCAATTCCGGCAGTTGCCATGAAAGCGGATCCAGAAGGCATACTTGCTGTGTGCGACGGAATTCTGGTTCCCGGCGGAGAGGACTTAAATCCGTGGTATTATGGGGAAGAGCCAAAACCGCAGATCCAGACCATCCGCCCGGAGATCGACGAGGCATGGTTTGCACTTGGACGGGCAGCAAAAGAGATGGGAATGCCTATGCTTGGCATCTGCAAAGGAATTCAGTTTTTAAATGTCCTGTGCGGCGGTGATCTGTACCAGGATATCTATACACAGAAGGAAACTACAATTCTGCATCTGCAGTCCCTGGAGCGGTCGTATCTGCATCACCATGTAGAAATTAAAGAGGGAACCCATCTGGCAGAAATCCTTGGGGCGGGAACCCATGCGGTAAACTCCATGCATCATCAGGCAGTGCGTACGCCGGGAGAGGACATCGTGGTTTCAGCAACGGCGCCGGATGGAACCATCGAGGCGATAGAAAGCCGCAACGGACAGATTGTGGCCGTACAGTGGCATCCGGAAGGGCTGATCCACTCAGCGCCGGAGATGAACCGCCTTTTTGCGGATCTGGTAGAAAGAAGCAGCAGATACAGAGAGAAAAAGTAACGATTTGGAACCATGTAAAAGGAAAGAAAAACCGGGATGGGACTTTTGAACCGTTACGAAAAAATAAGAATGGATAAAGATGCGATTCTAAAAGCAGAGAGCAGGAATCGTTCGGGAGGCAAAAAAAGAATGAACAGAACAATAAGAGTATCGGCGGCGGGTGATATTCTGATTATGAAACGGCTTCTGCCGGGATATCAGGATGTTTTGCCGATTCGCGAATTTCTGATGCAGGGAGAGGTTCGGATGGCGAATCTGGAAACAACGATATCGGACGGCAGCTGTTACGCATCGGCGTATTCCGGCGGAACATGGCTGACTGCAGATGCGAAGTGTCTGGAAGATACCCTGCGTTACGGTTTTAATTTTCTTGGGATTTCGAATAATCATACGATGGATTATTCCTACGAAGGACTTGCATCTACGATCAGCGAACTGAAAAAAAAGGATGTGGCATATGCCGGAGCAGGCAAAAATCTTTACGAAGCATCGCGTCCTGCCATTCTGGACACAACAGCGGGACAGATTGCGGTGATTGATATCTGTTCTACGTTTGAAAATGCAGCCAGGGCGGGAAGCCAGACGGAACGGCAGCCTGGCAGGCCGGGCTTAAATCCGCTGCGCTTTTCGGAAAAATATACCATTACGGAGAAACATGCGCAGGATCTTGCAAAGATTGCAGAGGTGACCGGAATCAACGGACTGCGGGATCTGCACCGGCAGGAGGGATTTATCGCTCCGCTTCCCGAGGGTGTCATGGAATTTGGCGGGAAAATGTTTGAAATCAGCAAGGACGGAACAGAGGGAAGAAGCTCCAGCCCGAATCCGATCGATGTGAAACGCACCGTCGATGCAATCCGGGAAGCGAAGATGACATGTGAGGCAGTCCTGGTTATGGTACATTCCCATGAAATCCGTAAGGACAATGACGAGGAAGCGGATTATTTTCTGGAGGAATTTGCACGCGCCTGTATCGATGCGGGAGCCAGCGCGGTGATCGGGGGCGGAACGCATCAGCTGAAGGGAATCGAACTGTATCGTGACTGTCCGATTTTCTATTGCCTCGGAAATTTTATTTTTGAAAATCAGTATGTACGCCTTCTGCCTGCGGACTACATGGAAAAATATGGCCTGAATATTCACACGGCAGCATCCATCGGAATCGCCAGGCGGCAGGAGCAGTCCTCACATTCCCTCTACGAAATTCCGGAGGTCTATCGGAGTGTGCTGCCGTATTTCGAGATCTGTCAGGGAAAATGCACACATCTGGAGCTTCTGCCGGTCGAGCTTGGTATGGACAGGGAAAACGCAGAAAAAAATATTCCGTACGTGGCAGACGAAAAAACAGCAGAAAAAATTGCAGAATATCTCACCCGCGTGAGCAAGAGATATGGAACAGAATGGGAATACAAAGAAGGAAGGATTGTACTTCATGCGTAAAAAATGGGAAATAGAAGAGGAATACCGAAACTTTTGCCGGAACAACAAAGAACTTGCGCTGCAGACGCTGCGGGAGCTGACACTGACCCCGACGGAAACGGGAAAAGAGGATCAGAGAATCGCATATTGCATGGAATGGATGAAACAGCAGGGCATGGAGTCAGTTCATACGGATGAGCTTGGAAATGTAATCTGGGAGTATCGGCCGGAACAGGAAAAGAAGGTTCTGTATACGGCGCATCTGGACACCGTGTTTTCGCTGGAGGAGCCGCTGGAGATTAAAGAAGACGGAATGATCTGGCGTTGTCCCGGCATCACAGACGATACCGTGAATGTCGTGATGCTTCTGATGGCGGCAAAATACGTTCATGAGACAGAGCCGGAGCTTCCATGCGGTCTGATTTTTGCAGCGGATCTGGGAGAAGAAGGGCTTGGCAATCTGTGCGGAGTTCGCGCGCTTGTCGACCATTATGAAAAAAATCTGTGTGGAATGGCAGCCTTTGACCTGTATCGGGATAAAATGTATCCCATCTGCATCGGGTCTGTCCGGTATCGGATTTCGGCAAAAACAAAGGGCGGTCATTCTTTCCTGAATTTCGGAAGAAAAAATGCCATTGCAGAGCTTGCGGGTCTGATCGGAGAGCTTTACCGTTTTCAGACGGATGCAGCATCTCATACAACATACAATGTGGGAAAAATAGAGGGAGGAACCTCTGTTAATACGATTGCGCAGGATGCCTCCATGCTGTTTGAATTCCGTTCGGAGGATTACCGGAGTCTGGAAGCCTGCGAAACATATCTGGAGCAGACCATAGCAGCACGCCAGAGTGAGGAGGTACAGTATTCCTGTGAGCTCGTCGGAAAGCGGCCGTGCGCAAGAGAAACCGATCCTGTCCAGATGGCACGTATGACGCGGTGTGCGCAGAAAACGCTGAAGGCAGCCGACGGGGAAGAGCCGGTATGCTCTGAGGCATCTACAGATTGTAATATCCCATTGTCGCGGCATATTCCTGCCATCTGTGTCGGTTTCTGCCGGGGCGGGGGAGCGCATACCAGAGAAGAATGGCTTGATGCCGCCAGTGTAGAAGATGGCATGTGTGCAGCCGCAGCACTCGTATGCCGGCTTCCGTGGATGTGCTGCGAGAGCAGAGTCGTTGTAAGGGACGGGATAGAGGACCGAAAAGAGAAAGAGGAAATCCGGCGGCTGCTGGAGCTGTGCGATCAGGACTTCGTTCCGCCGCTTTCCCACCGCAACAGTACATCCCAGACGAACTGGGCCGAGACAGAAGAAAAGACGGATGGAATTGCAGAATATCTGGAAAATATCTGCAGTCAGCATGTGGTGCTGTGGAAGGAAGAGGGAGTCGTGCGGGCCTTTATGACCTGGAAGGATCATTTTAACTGTGAAAATCTGGAAGCATATCCGGATTCCTGCTATCTGACCACCCTCTGCGTCTGGCCGGATTACCGCGGACAGGGAATTTCGGAGGTAATGTATGCAGAAGCAGAAAAGGACATCGCGGCAAAATTTCCGGGAAGCCGGATTACTCTCCGTACCTGGTCCACGAACGGGGCCCAGGAGCATATCCTGGACAAGCTGGGATATAGTCTTGTCAGGCGGCTGAAGGATGACAGGGGAGAAGGAATTGATACGGTTTATTTTGTGAAAAAGGAAGAAAACGAAAAAAATGACAGATAACATGGTGCTTGCAAATCGCAGTTTATAGTGTCATAATCGGAAGCATAAGACAGCAAAAGGAGGGCTATAGCTATGCCTTGTACAACCATTTTAGTTGGAAAGAAAGCATCGTATGACGGTTCCACCATGATCGCGCGAAACGACGATTCCGGTGCAGGCCATTATACATCGAAAAAATTTGTAGTGATTCAACCGGAGGAGCAGCCGAGAACCTATAAAACCGAGATTTCACATCTGACCATTGAGCTTCCGGACAATCCGATGCGGTACACTGCAGTGCCAAACGCAGAAAAAGGCGAGGGGGTCTGGGCGGCAAGCGGCGTGAATGCAGCGCAGGTCGGTATGACTGCGACCGAGACAATCACATCGAATCCGCGTGTGCTGGGTGCTGATCCGCTTGTCGTTTATCAGCCGGCGGAAGACGGAAAAGAAGAGGTTCCGGGCGGAATCGGCGAGGAGGATCTCGTTTATATTGTTCTTCCTTATATTAAAAGCGCCAGAGAAGGTGTCAAAAGACTGGGCAGCCTGCTGGAGCAGTACGGTACATACGAGATGAACGGCATTGCATTTCAGGACCACGATGAGATCTGGTGGCTGGAGACGATCGGCGGCCATCACTGGATGGCAGTGAAAGTGCCGGATGACCATTATGTGGCCATGCCGAACCAGCTTGGCATCGACCATTTTGATCTGGAGGATGCACTCGGCGAACAGAAGGAATATATGTGCTCAGCAGACTTGAAAGAATTTATTGAAACATATCATCTGGATCTTTCTATGGATGGAAATTTTAATCCGCGCGATGCCTTCGGAAGCCACGATGATTCCGATCACGTTTACAATACACCGCGTGCCTGGTTCATGGAGCGCTATTTGAACCCGCACACGAAAAAATGGGACGGACCGGATGCCGATTACACACCAGTATCTGACGATATTCCGTGGATGATGGTTCCGGAGAAGAAGATCACCGTAGAGGATGTGAAATACGTACTGTCCTCTCACTATCAGGGAACACCGTACGACCCGTATGCCGCATACGGCGATAAATCGTGGAAAGGGGCATACCGCTCCATCGGTGTCAATCGGACCGATTTCCTTTCTGTCATCCAGATGCGCCCGGATCACAAAGGAGACAACGGCATTCTGCAGTGGATTGCATTTGCGTCAAATGCATTCAATGTGCTGGTTCCGTTCTACACCGATGTGACGACAACACCGGAGTATCTTTCCAACACAACGGGAGAGGTTTCCACAGATAACTTCTACTGGGCAAGCCGCATGGTGGCAGCAATGGCAGATGCATCCTATAAGTCTTCTATCTTCCACATTGAGCGGTATCAGGAAAAGGTGATGGCAAAAGGCCATGCACTGATCCATCAGTACGATGCGCTGCTTGCAGGGGAGACAGACGAAACAAAACAGACACAATTGAGAGAAGAAGCAAACAACAAAATCGCTGAAATGCTGAAAAAGGAGACGGGTGCAACACTGCACAAGGTACTCTTTGAACTCAGCAACCAGATGAAAAACGCGTATTCCAGATCGGATGCGTAAGGCTTTTTGGGGGGAAAGAATAAGAGAATGGTTCTGCGCGCAGGAAAAATTGCGCGCAGAATCATTTCCTGTCCGGAACCGCCTCGAACAAACAGGGTGTTACAGTTCGTCGGAAACCAGTAAACGATACGATCCTGATAAAAAATCTCAGCGTACTTTGGTGAATTTTGTTGACAACAGGCAGTTCCTGTGCTACAATAAACCAGCGACATGGAAGAAGGTCTTTTTTTTATGCCTGAAATTGCTGAAGTACGAGCAGCAAAAACAGGGCAGAAATGAAGAGACCGCCGCTGATCCGCAAGGATCACAAGCGATAACGCAAATACACAGTGGAGGTGGAAGTCGTGCGCGTAAAAATCACATTGGCATGTACTGAATGCAAACAGCGTAATTACAACATGACAAAAGAGAAAAAGAACCATCCTGAGAGAATGGAGACAAAGAAGTACTGCAGATTCTGCAAAAAGCACACAATGCACAAAGAAACCAAATAATCTTTGGTAAGAGGTGATCCAATGGCAGAAACTGAAAAAAAAGCATCCAAAAAGAGCTGGTTCAAGGGCTTGAAAGCAGAGTTCAGAAAAATCATCTGGGTTGACAACAAAACGCTGGGCAAGCAGACCGTTGCAGTCGTAGCGATCTCTGCAGTAACCTGCGGGTTAATCACCCTGGTTGACAGCGCTGTAATCGAGTTCGTCAATTTATTGATCAAATAAGGATAAAGGTGTCAGAATGTCAGAAGTAAACTGGTATGTAGTCCACACCTATTCGGGCTATGAAAACAAAGTAAAAGCCAATATTGAGAAAACAATTGAGAACCGTCATCTTGAGGATCAGATTTTGGAAGTACGTGTTCCTATGGAAGAAGTTGTTGAAGTCAAGAACGGAACCAAGAAACAGGTACTCCGGAAATTGTTTCCGGGCTACGTTTTGATCAACATGATCATGAACGACGATACCTGGTATGTTGTCCGCAATACCAGAGGTGTTACGGGCTTCGTAGGACCGGGATCCAAGCCGGTACCGCTTACGGATGAGGAAATGGTGAACCTTGGAATCACCGGTGGTGAGGAAAAGGTTGAGCTTGACCTTGAAGTCGGCGATGCAGTCGTTGTAACAGGCGGCGCATGGAAGGATACAACCGGACTGATTCAGAGTATCAATGATACAAAACAGATGGTTACCATCAATGTTGAGCTGTTCGGCCGCGAAACGCCGGTAGAAATAAGTTTCGCAGAAGTCAAGAAGATGTAAGAAATGCCCCAGGGGCGTTTCGTGGGAGGGAAATTCCCGCAATTACCACATTTATTTAGGAGGTGCCGTAAAATGGCAAAGAAAGTTACAGGATATATCAAATTACAGATTCCTGCTGGTAAAGCAACACCAGCACCACCGGTTGGACCTGCACTTGGACAGCACGGAGTAAACATCGTACAGTTTACCAAAGAGTTCAACGCAAGAACAGCAGATAAGGGAGACCTGATCATCCCTGTAGTTATCACTGTATATGCAGACAGAAGTTTCAGCTTCATAACCAAAACTCCTCCGGCAGCAGTTCTGCTTAAGAAAGCCTGCAACCTGAAATCTGGTTCCGGCGTTCCGAACAAAACGAAAGTTGCTACTATCTCTAAGGACAAAGTTCGTGAGATCGCAGAGATGAAGATGCCAGACCTGAATGCAGCAACTGTTGAGGCAGCTATGAGCATGATCGCAGGTACCGCAAGAAGTATGGGTATCGTTGTAGAGGACTAATTTAGAAGAAGAGTTTACATCTTCTCGTATTGACGTGGGAGGGAGATTCCCGCAACTACCACCAGGAGGTTATTAGACAATGAAACATGGTAAGAAATATTTAGAGGCTGCAAAAGCAGTTGATCGTAGCATTCAGTACGATCCGGCAGATGCTATTTCCACAGTTAAGAAATTAGCTACTGCTAAATTTGACGAGACAATCGAAGTTCACATCAAAACTGGTTGTGACGGACGTCACGCAGACCAGCAGATCCGTGGAGCAGTTGTTCTGCCGCACGGTACCGGAAAACAGGTTCGTGTACTTGTTTTCGCTAAAGGCGCAAAAGCTGATGAGGCTGTTGCAGCAGGTGCAGAGTTCGTTGGAGCTGAGGAGCTGATCCCGAGAATCCAGAACGATGGCTGGTTTGATTACGACGTTGTTGTTGCTACACCGGATATGATGGGTGTTGTTGGTCGTCTGGGCCGTGTACTTGGACCGAAAGGTTTAATGCCAAACCCGAAGGCTGGTACCGTAACTATGGATGTTACCAAAGCCGTTAAAGAGATCAAAGCAGGTAAGATTGAGTATCGTCTTGACAAAACAAACATTATCCACGTGCCAATCGGAAAAGCTTCTTTTACTGAGGAGCAGTTAAGCGACAACTTCCAGACGCTGATCGGTGCAATCAACAAAGCAAAACCGGCTACTCTGAAGGGACAGTACCTGAAGAGCGTTACTCTGGCTCCTACTATGGGACCTGGAGTTAAGGTTAATACTTTGAAGCTTGCATAATAAATGAAATACTGAGAACCCCCGGGGCTGTAATGGCTCCGGGGGTTCTTTGCGTTGAAAAACGGACGCAGGGGAAAGGTGAATTCCGATTCCTTAAGAAAGAGCTTTATTTCAATGGGAAATAATTGAAAAAGATCAAAATAGTGTTAGAACATGAAAATTAAGATCAAGTATTTTGCCGGAAATGTTAGTATAATGCTAAGTAGAAAGTAAACGAAAAGAGCAGAGCCCATGCATGCGTTTGGAACGGCGGGTTCTGGAAAGGGAGGGTTTTATGCAGTATTTTGAAAAACAGGGAAATGCGCTGATTTTCCGGCAGGATGGGGAGACGGTCCGGGTGGAGCCGTGGCAGAAGGACAGTCTTCGGGTGAGAGGTACGCTTCTTTCGGAGATAGAAGAGGGAAGCATTGCACTGCTTGATCCGGAACCGGTGGAAGCGGAAATTGAGCTGGTGGATGAACTGAAAGCGACGATCAAAAACGGTAAAATCCAGGCGGTTCTCGAGCTTCAGCCGTGGGGACAGAAGCTGCGGATTACGTTCCTGAATCAGAAGGGCGAGGTGCTGCTCTCCGAGATCGCAAACGGCGGAGCGCTCTGCTTGCGCGCACACGATTACCGTGCATTAAAGGGAGGCGCTTATCAGCTGAAAGTATCCTTCGATTCCAACCCGGATGAGAAGATTTACGGTATGGGACAGTATCAGCAGGAGAGAATGAACCTGAAGGGATGCAACCTGGAACTGGCGCACCGTAATTCGCAGGCGAGCATTCCGTTTTATGTATCGAGCCTTGGCTACGGCTTCCTGTGGCACAATGCAGCGGTCGGTGAGGTTCATTTCGGAACGAACACAACGGAATGGCTGGCACGCACCACAAAGCAGCTCGACTACTGGGTAACCGCAGGCGATACCCCGGCAGAAATTGAAGAGCACTTTGCAGATGCCATTGGTAAAGTTCCGATGATGCCGGAGTACGGCCTTGGCTTCTGGCAGTGCAAGCTGCGCTACTACAACCAGGAGCAGGTTCTGAACGTGGCGCGCGAGTACAAAAAACGCGGCATTCCGCTGGATGTTTTTGTGATCGACTACTATCACTGGCCAAGATGCGGTGATTACCGTTTTGACGAGGAATACTTCCCGGATCCGAAGGCAATGATCGATGAGCTGCACGAGATGGGCATTGAGACGATGGTTTCCATCTGGCCGCAGATCGACTGGAGAAGTGAAAATTACGAAGAAATGAAACAGCAGGGACTTCTCGTGAAGAGTAATGCAGGTGTTGATGTTCAGATGCTGTTCCATGGAAATAATGTCTTTTTGGATGCAACGAATCCGAGAACGAGAAAGTATGTCTGGGAAAAAGTAAAGAAAAACTATGCAGATCTCGGCATCCGTACGTTCTGGCTGGATGAAGCAGAGCCGGAATTTTCGACGTACGAGTATGAGTGCTACCGCTACGCCGCAGGCCCGGTGGAAGAGATCGGAAATATTTACCCGAGAGAGTATTCCCGCATGTTCTACGAAGGACAAAAAGAGAATGGGCAGGAAGATATTGTCAACCTTGTGCGCTGTGCATGGCTCGGAAGCCAGAAATACGGTGCGCTCGTGTGGTCCGGGGATATTTTCTCAACCTACGAGGATTTCCGCAAACAGATCTGTGCAGGCCTTCATATGGGACTTTGCGGTATTCCGTGGTGGACGACCGATATCGGTGGATTCCACGGCGGTGTGACCGAAGATCCGGACTTCCAGGAGCTGCTTGTGCGTTGGTTCCAGTTTGGCACCTTCTGCCCGGTTATGCGTATTCACGGAAACCGGGGACCAAGAGAAGAGATCATCAACAAGGCTGGCGAAGTGCGTGAGGGAACCGGAGCTGACAACGAGGTATGGAGCTTCGGAGAGAAAAATTATGAAATCCTGACAAAATTCATCGGTGTCCGCGAAAAAATGCGCGATTACACGAGAAGCCTGATGGCAGAAGCGCACGAAAAAGGAACACCGGTCATGAGAACGATGTTCTATGAGTTCCCGGAGGATGCAGCGTGCTGGGACATCTCCGATGCTTACATGTTCGGCTCCGACATCCTTGTAGCACCGATTGTCCGGGCAAAAGCAACGAGCCGTACCGTTTATCTGCCGGCCGGTGCATCCTGGACACTGGCAAATACCGGTGATGTTTATGAGGGCGGAAAAGCCTACGAAATCGAGGCACCGATCGAAACACTGCCGATCTTCCTGCGCGACGGAAAACAGGGATATCTGGTGGGAGAGATCTGATAAATCACAGAGCAGTTGTTTGGTTATGGGCAGGCAGCAAATGCGGATTGCAGATAGCTGTATGAAAAAAGAAAAGGAAAAAGGGAAAAGCATTCCGGAAGATCGACAAGATCCAAAGGAATGCTTTTCCGATGTTATAAATCAATCCCGGATCCGAAAAACGGATTTTAGCCTTGCTCCGCATACGGGCGGACAGAAAAACTTACGGAAGCGGATGACCTGCCGCCAGATACAGCTCATACCATTCTTCCCGCGTCAGCGTAATATTGCATGCCGCGATAATCTCTTTCAGGCGTTTTTCACTTGCCGTACCGGTGACGAGCTGCATATTCGCCGGATGGCGCAGAATCCACGCCGCTGCAATCGTGGTATCACTGACACCGTATTTTTCGGCCAGCACGCGGATTTTCTGGTTCAGCTCCGGATACTCGTCACTTCCAAGGAAGCATCCCTTCCATGACGGCATCTGGAATGGCGACCACGCCTGAAGCGTAATATCATGGAGCCGGCAGTAGTCGAGCAGACTTCCGTCGTGGTCAACCGAGCCCGGTGTCTCCATATTAACTTCCATGCCGTTGGCGACAAGATTGGAAACCGGAATGCTGAACTGTACCTGATTGACAACGAGCGGCTGGCGGACATATTTCTGCAAAAGCGCAATCTGCATCGGCTTGTGGTTGGAAACACCGAAATGGCGGACCTTTCCGCTCTCAAACAGAACATCAAACGCTGCTGCAACTTCTTCTGGCTCTACGAGGGCGTCCGGGCGGTGGAGCAGCAGAAGATCGAGATAATCGGTCTGCAGCCGTTTTAAAATACCGTCCACCGATTCCAGAATGTGCTCTTTTGACAGATCATAGCAGCCCTGGCGGATGCCGCATTTGGACTGGATCAGAACATCCTCGCGGTGCAGGGAAGGATCGGAGGCAAATGCATCACCGAAAACTGTTTCACTCATGCCGCTGCCGTAAATATCAGCATGATCAAAGAAATATGCGCCCTGTTCCAGCGCGGAATGGATGAAATGATTCATCTCGTCTTTCGATTTTTCGGAAAGCCGCATGCATCCGACTGCAATCGAAGGAACTTTTCTCAGATGACTGCCTAAAACCGTTTCTTTCATGACAGAATTCTCCTTTGTGATAAAATAAAATCTTACTCTCACTATACCACTCAAGTACACTTGAGAGTCAATCTTTTTTTGGAAAAAGTGGTGAAAGCTTTCGCCAGAACCGCTGCGGATTCGACCAAAACACAGAAAAGCCGAACTTTGTTAACAAAATCGGAACAAAATCGACAACAAAGTTTACTTGCATTTTCGAAAAAATGATGTAAGATAGGGGTATTCGAAAAAAGATCCGAAAGGATCTGTAAATCTGTACTGACTCAGATAATGGAGGTTTACCCATGGATGCAAAAATCATAGCCGGAATCCTGGCAGCAGGAGGCGCAGCCTTAGCTGCCGGCGGCGTATATAGAATGAATAAGAAAACTGGTTACTTCAAAAAAGGGAATTCCGTCCGGTACGATGTTTCCCGGATCCCGTTTAAAAAGACGAGTCCGTTAAAAGGAAAGACGGTTGTCTTCCTGGGATCTTCCGTGACGAAGGGATTTGCGGCCCACAACAATGCGTTCGCGGAGTACATAGCGAAAAAAGACAGCTGTATCTGCATCAAAGAAGCGGTCAATGGAACAACGCTGATTGATAACTGTGAGGATTCCTACATCGAGCGCATGCGCGACAATCTCGACCCGGAGCGTCAGGTGGATCTGTTTATCTGCCAGCTTTCCACGAACGATGCAACGCGCAACAGCCCGCTCGGCGAAATTTCGGAATCCCGTGATCTGGACAGCTTCGATGTCAAAACCGTCTGCGGTGCGATCGAGTACATCATTGCGTATGCAAAAGAAACGTGGCACTGCCGGGTCATGTTCTACACTAACCCACAGTATGATTCCGATACGTACGCAAAGATGGTGGAAGCACTTCTGAAAATTCAGGAAAAATGGCAGATCGGCGTGATTGATTTCTGGAATGACGAACGGATCAACAGCATTTCGCCGGAAAAACGGAAACTGTATCTCCAGGATCCGATCCATCCGATGAAGGCCGGCTACGCTGAGTGGCTCGTCCCGGTGATGGAGCAGCGGATTGCCGAATATCTGGAAACGCAGGTATCATAAAAAAGACAAAAAAATACTTTCGTGGTTTCTTTGGTTGGAAGATTCCGCGAAAGTATTTTTTTATTGCGCTGCCCTTAATGGAGCCGGATGATCAGGCTGCTGTGCTGACGAAATTGTTTTTTCCGTACTTTCTGTTACATTCCGTTTTTTACGGATCCGGAACTGTTTGAAAATGCCGCGGATGGCGTCGTAGAGCTCCGGCTTTAAGTCCTCAAGCGGGATTGGCTGCTGATACAGGATGGCATTGTAGCTTGTGCCGCTTACGAGTTCCAGAATCATATAGAACATCAGCTCTGGTGAGCGGTACGTATATGCCGCGTGAGAGAGCAGCGATTCGTAAATCGTGTAGATAGCAGGTGCGTCACTGAACGGAGAAAATGTAAGCGAATTTTTGAAGAACCCCCAGCTTAAGTGCTTGGAGATCAGCGTCACAAGGCTGTGGTTGGCAGCAAACTGATCGAGGATATTGTCGGTGATGAAAAGCACCTGCTCCTCAAAATCCTGGA
Source organism: Blautia sp. AF19-1 (assembly GCF_003479155.1). Taxonomy (NCBI): domain Bacteria; kingdom Bacillati; phylum Bacillota; class Clostridia; order Lachnospirales; family Lachnospiraceae; genus Blautia; species Blautia sp. AF19-1. The sequence goes on along the minus strand of NZ_QUGQ01000014.1, from coordinate 46,251 downwards.
TGTCCGGATGGCGCAGCAGATCCGCATAGGCTGCCTGGAATATCTGGCTTGCCTTGTGCGCAATCAGATGATTTCGAATATCGTATTTATCTTTGAAATAAAGATAGAAAGTGCCCTTTGCAACGCCGGCGTTGTTCACGATGTCCGAAATAGAGGTTTTATTAAAGCCGTTGTCGATAAAGAGCGAGAAAGCAGAGTCCAGAAGGGACTCACGTTTCATTTGTTTGTTATTATCAATTTTTCCCACAGAGAGTCTCCTTTCATGAAAGATATCAAAAGCGTGTGTCATTATCTTGTCTATAATTATAGGTATCATACATGGAAACTGTCAAAGGGAAAATGACTAATTTTCTCATTTTTGTGACTATGCACGAAGAAAAAAATGACCGATCGTCAATTTTGTGCAGTATTTAATGTTGACTAAGAGTCATTTTTGCGTTATAACATTAGATGATTGAAAGGCATAGGAAAAACATCCTCGATCTGAGGGAAACGGTATCCCGCAGTATCTTACTCCGAGCGGGTTTTACTTCTCTTATGATCCTGGATTTCATCATAAAAAACCATTATAAAAACCACAGAAAGGAAGTTTATCACAATGAATAGAAACAGAAAACTGAGAAAACAGATGATGTCTGGTCTTGCTGTTGGTATGGCTGCTGTTATGGGAGCTGCTCCGGTTTATGCAGCGACAGGAGAGGACGCAGCGGTTTCCAAAGAAGAAACCGTATATGTAAATGCAAATGCAGACGGATCGGAAGATCAGATTACCGTATCCAACTGGCTGAAGAACGCAGGAACGGAAAAGAACCTGCAAGATGAGAGTGAACTGAAGGACATCAAAAACGTAAAGGGCGACGAGGAGTTCACCCAGAGCGGAAACAAGCTGACCTGGCAGACAGACGGCGAGGATATCTATTATCAGGGAACAACCACAAAAGAGCCTCCGGTTTCCGTGAAGTTCACCTATTATCTGGACGGCAAGGAAATCAAACCGGATGACCTGGCCGGAAAGAGCGGAAAACTGAAAATCAAAGTTGACTATACAAACAACACAAAGACAACGGTTGACATCAACGGCAAGAAAGAGACGATGTACACCCCATTCGTCCTGATGACCGGAATGATTCTTCCGCAGGATACTTTCTCCAATGTCAAGATCGACAATGGTAAAGTCATTTCCGATGGAAGCAGAAACATCGTAATCGGATTTGGTATGCCGGGCCTGCAGGAAAGCCTGGGATTAAATTCCGATTCCCTTGAAGATCTGGTATCCGGTGACAGCGATTTCGAACTGCCGGAAAGCCTGGAGATCACTGCAGATGTGGAGAACTTCTCTCTGGATTCTACCTTCACCGTTGCACTTGATGATGTTCTCGACACCATCGATACCGACAACATCACCGGATACGATGACCTGAAGGATGCACTGAGTGATCTTGAGGATGCTGCAATGGAACTGGTTGACGGTTCCAAGGCACTCTCCGATGGTGTGGATACTTTAAAAGACAGCTACAAAGAGCTGGATGACGGTATCGGAACGTTAAAAGACGGCGCTGACGAGCTGAACAGCGGAGCCGGCACACTGGCAGGCGGAGCCGGCACACTGGCAAGCGGAGCATCGACTCTGGCAAACGGAACTTCTACTCTGAACAGCGGAGCTTCTACCTTAAACAGCGGAGCAGCTACCCTGTCCAACGGAGCATCCACCTTAAGCAGCGGAGCTTCTTCCCTGGCAAGCGGCGTAAACTCTTACACCGAGGGCGCTGATACCCTGAATAAAGCAATCCAGACGTATCTTGGAAAGAACGGTGTGCTGACTGGAAGCGTAACCGAGTATGTAAACGGTGTGAATAAAGTCGTTGCAGGCGTAAAACAGTACACCGACGGAACAACACAGCTGTCCGACGGCGTTGCTTCTTATGTAGCAGGCGAGAAACAGCTTGCAGCAGGCGCTGAGCAGCTTCAGCCTCTGGCAGACGGCCTGACCGAGGTAAACAGTGCAATCGCAACACTGAACGCAGCACTCGACGGAAAAGATGAGAATGATATTTTAGCAGGAGCAAAACAACTCTCCGAGGGACTGACCAGTTTGAACGAGCAGCTGCAGAGCACCGATGTACAGAGCCTTCTGACGATGGTAGACGGCATGACCAGCACCGGTTCTACCCTGATCTCCGAGACCGAGGCGCTCTCCGAGGTTCTGAACACCACAATCGCAGGATCTGTCAACAGCATGATGTCAAACGGCAACGAGCTGATGAGCCAGATGGATACGCTGTCCAAAGGACTTGAGAGCTACTTAAGCGGTCTGGAGGCACAGATCACGAATCAGGCAACGCAGATGGGAACCCAGATGGCAGCACAGGTTCAGGCATGGGCAGACGGAGCAGCAGCACAGCTGAACCAGGAAGCAACAGCAGCAGCACAGAGCGCAGCGGATGCAGCAGCAAGCCAGGCATCCGCCGATGCAGCAAAACAGGCAAATGATCAGCTCTCTGCAGCAGCGGCTGCACTGGATGCACAGATTTCCGCAGCTAAGAGCGCTGGAAATACAGAGCTTGCTGATTCCTTAAGTAAAGCAAGAAACCAGATCGGAAGTGTCAGCGTTTCCGCTTCAGCAGGAACCGTTTCGGTTACTCCGGTTACAGCCCCGCAGATTACTCTTCCGGAACTGAACTTCGAAATCGAGCGCCCGGATCTCTCCGGTCTTGCAGCAATGCAGCAGAAGATGAGCGACATCAAGAGTCAGTACAGTGATCTGCAGAAGACGGTTGCAGCTCTGATGCCGCAGCTTGAGACCATGCAGAAACAGATGCAGACCATCACCGATAATAAAGCAGTTGTTGAGCAGAATCTTGGTGCAATGCAGAAACTGACCGCAGGTGTGGCACAGCTTGATGCAGGCGGAAGCGCTCTGTACAAGGGCGTCGGTACTCTGTCCGCAGGTGTGAGCCAGCTGTACAGCAGCACAAATGAGAGTTTTGCAAAAGCAACAGCAGGCATCAATGCACTGAACGCAGGATTTACTCAGCTGAGTGCTTACAATGATACGCTGCTTTCCGGCGCAAGCCAGCTGAAAGCAAATGCACCGGCGCTGGTTGAGGGTGTTACGACTCTGCAGGGCGGCACGACACAGCTGACCGCAGGTCTTGGACAGCTGGGAAGCCAGTTAAGCGATGGATCTGCAAAACTTTCTGCAAACAGCGGAAGCTTAAGAAGCGGTGCTTCTCAGGTAGCAAGCGGAGCATCCCAGCTGGTAAGCGGAGCCTCCACACTGGCAAACGGAACTTCTTCCCTGGCAAGCGGAGCTTCTGAACTGAACAGCGGAGCTTCTACGCTGGCAAGCGGAGCATCTACTCTGGCGAGCGGAGCTTCTACACTGGCAAATGGAACTTCTTCTCTGGCAAACGGAGCTTCTGATCTGAAATCGGGAAGCAGCAAGGTTGTTGATGGTATTGACGAGCTGTCCGATGGTGCGAAAGAACTGGCTGACGGTACGAAGAAGTTTGAAGAAGAGGGTACCAGCAAGCTGAAGAGTACCTTTGAGGATGATCTGGGAGATGTACTGGATCGGATTCAGGCGCTGAATTCGGATAAATGCGCTTATACTTCTTACAGTGGTAAGGCAAATGGAATGGATGGAAGCGTGAAATTTATTATTGAGACTGCAGCAATTGAAGCTGCGGAAGAGTAATGTGATTCCACGGTAGATTGTGAGGCCGCCTGCGGTCGGGATGTTTTCCCCGACCGCAGGCGGCATTTACGTTACGTGGGGTGCAAAAAGACAAAAAATAAGAACAGCCCGCGGATATGCGGGCTGCTCTTTCATAATGAGGGGGGAGATAGTTTTGAGTGGTTCATCAACTATCTAAGTTATAGTATAGGGAAGAAATGTGAGCAAAGTATGTCTATTTTCTAAAAGAAACAGTAAATTTCTAAAGAATAAGTGAATCCATCCATTGAGTAAATCACTTCCGTCCGCCAAAACGTAGATGGGTCCCCAGGCGCAGCGGAGCGTCCGCCCCCCCGCGGTGCATTTGCAGGAGGGGTAAGGATGTTAGAGGGCGGAAATTTGCGTTGGGACCGGGCGCAGCACTGTTTGACCGAAGGGAGTTTGCGGAGCCCGGTTCCGGTTTTAGCAAATTTTCGGCCTCTTACAGCCTCTTCCCCTCCGAAACAGCACCGCGGGGGGCGGACGCTCCGCTGTGCCTGGGGGTCGTATCCTCCCGTCCTATTCAAAAGAAAGTTTCCGGTTCCCATAACTCTTCCGGTACTGTCCCGGCGTCATCCCGGTGAGTTTTCGGAAAGCCGTGGAAAAATTATGCGCATCCTGAAATCCCACATTATAAGCAATCTGAGAGACCGTGTGATTTGTGTCCGTCAGCTCGGCCATAGCGCTGTCCATTTTGGATTTCAGGATGAACTGCTTCAGTGTCATTCCGGTGCCCTCGTGGAAGAGGGAAGAGAGGTATTTGTCGTTGTAGCCGAAATAACGGGCGAGTTCGGTGACTTTGAGGGACTCGCTGCTGTGGTACTGGATGTAGCTGATGATGTCCTGCAGGATCTGCGTCCGCTGCGTTTCGGAAGTGTAGGTGCGGTAGAAGGGACTCTGACAGTTGATTTCGCCGAGAACAGCGGCAGTCAGGCTGTTGTTGAGGAACGTATTGTGGAAACGCAGGGAAGTGTCCTGGAGCTGCTTCATGAGGATGATGACGCGGTTCGGGGAGGAAAGCGTTCCCTGGCGCGGGATGCATAACGTTTCGGGGTAGTTGGATGGAAGCTGGGCGGGAGCGAGGTCCTCAAGACGGTAGGAGGATGGCGGTGCAGCATGAAACTCATCCAGAACCGATCCGGCGGTCGGGTCAGAAGGAGCGATGATCGGTGCGGAGGGGATACCAGGGATAAAATGGAGCCAGTAGAAAGAGCAGCTTCCCTTTTTCGAGCCATGCTGATGGACGGTCGGCGGCAAAAGAAGATATTCGCCGGGGTGAACCTCGTAAGAGCGGCGTTCGTCCGCGATAAAAAGCGTTCCTTCCGTCACAACCATCAGTTCAAAATTGACGAGATTCCGTGTCAGGTGCATCCACTCCGGGGACGGGGACTGGAATTTGCCGCAGAGGTCGTAGGTAAAACAGGCGGCATCTGGAAATAAAACAGAGATCATATGACTTTTTCAAACCTTTTCAAACATTCTTGTATTTTAAACGGCGGTCCGTTTTGCTAAAATAAAACTATAGAAAAACAGGAAAACAGCCGTCAAAAGAAGTGTAACGCTTCCCATATCTGAAAGCAAGGAAAATATCTTTTTCAAACCAGGAGGCGGCGGAAGAAAATGAAAAAGGAGACCGAAAAAATGGATCAGAAAAACTTCAGCAAACCATTATCCCTGGCAAAAGTCCAGGTTACCGATGCATTCTGGAAAAAAGAGATGGAGCTTGTCCGCACCGAAGTAATTCCGTATCAGTGGAATGCCTTAAATGACAATGTTCCGGGAGCAGCACCGAGCTTCTGTATGCGGAACTACCGCCGCGCCGGTGAAGTTGAAAAAGAGCGGAAAGCAAAAGGAGACAAATTTGTTCAGATCAAATATCCGCTGGATACTTTTGAGACACTGCCGAAGGATGGCAAAATGGACGGAAGATTTTATGGCTTCCTGTTCCAGGATACCGATTTTACCAAATGGGTGGAGGCAGTTGCGTACTCCTTGACACAGCATCCCGATCCGGAGCTGGAAAAAACGGCAGATGAAGCAATTGAAGCTGTCTGCGCAGCACAGAGAGAAGACGGATACCTCGATACCTACTATCTGATCAACGATCAGGATATGATTTTTACAAACCTTAAGGACAACCATGAGCTGTACTGCTTCGGTCATCTGACGGAAGGCGCCGTAGCCTATTATCAGGCGACCGGAAAAGACCATCTCTTAAAAGCAGCAGAGCGTTTCGCGGACTTTATTGCCAGCAAACTCGGTCACGGCGAGGGTAAAAAAGCAGGTTATCCTGGTCACGAAATTGCAGAGATGGCTCTGATGCGTCTCTATGATCTGACCGGCGAGCAGAAGTATCTTGATCTTGCGAAATACTTCATCGATGAACGCGGAACAAAACCATACTATTACGATATCGAGCGCGGTCTGACCTGCCCGGAGGGCGAGGAACGATATAGCTACAATCAGGCAAACCGCCCGGTGCGTCAGCAGGATGAGGTGCAGGGGCACTCCGTACGCGCCGTATATCTCTATTCCGGCATGGCGGATGTGGCAAGGGCAACGCAGGATGAGAGCCTGCTGAAAGCCTGTGAAACTCTCTGGAACAACATGGTGCATCAGAAAATGTACGTCACCGGCGGAATCGGTGCCACTCATATAGGAGAGGCATTCTCTTTCAACTATGACCTGCCAAACGATACCGCTTACGCAGAGACCTGTGCATCCATCGGTCTTGTGTTCTTTGCTCGCCGCATGCTGGAGATTCAGGCAAAAGCAGAGTACGCGGATGTGATGGAATTAGCCCTCTACAATGGCGTTCTCTCCGGAATGGCGCTCGACGGAAAGAGCTTCTTCTATGTCAATCCGCTGGAGGTACTGCCGGAGGCATGTCACAAGGATGAGCGGAAATTCCATGTAAAACCGATCCGTCAGAAATGGTTCGGCTGTGCCTGCTGCCCTCCGAACCTGGCAAGAACGGTAAGCTCAGTTGCATCTTACGCATACACGGAAAACGACACAACCCTGTTTGTCCACTTGTACATGGGTGGAACAGTGGAAGGAGAAAAAGTAAAAGCATCCATCACTTCCGAATTCCCGTGGGACGGCCATGTTTCCGTGACCTGCGAGAGCGATACCAAAGAGCCGTACACCTTTGCATTCCGCATCCCGGGATGGTGTGCTTCTTATGAAAAAGAGATTCCAAAAGGCGCAGAAGTGGAAGAAAAAGACGGGTATCTGTATGTGACAAAAGTATGGGCGAAGGGTGAGACGATCCGCCTGAACTTCCCGATGGAAATCCAGTTTTTGGCATCCAATCCGCTTGTACGCGAGGACGCCGGCCGTGTTGCCGTAAAACGAGGACCGGTTGTTTACTGTATGGAAGAAGCAGACAACGGAAAGAATCTGCATTTGACAAAACTCTGTGTGAATGGTGAAAAAACCGCAGAAGCAGCCGATGAGCTGGGCGAGCATTTTGTGCGCGTAACGGCCGAGGGACGTCGCATGAAGCTGGGCGATGCGGAAAAACAGCCGTTGTATCATCTGTATCAGAAAGAGGAAGAGGAAAAGACGAAACTGAAGCTGATTCCATATTATATGTGGAACAACCGAGGTGAGGGCGAAATGCAGGTATGGATCCGCGCATGTGAATGATTTTATTAAAGAAGAAATAAAAAACTCCGGAAAAGGGATGGCTCCTGATGCAGCCTCCCCTTTTTTCGGAGTTCTTGTTATGCCAAAATATGAGAATCCTGCAAAAAAGAAAGTGAATTTTTTGCAGGATTCTTTGTGCTATTGGTACAGATTATTTTCTGCTTCTCATAGAAAGACTGCCGAAAGCAGAAGAAACGGCGGGCAGAATCACGAGGACGACCGCAAGGACAATCATTCGATCCACAAAGTCTGTCATGGCCTGTACAACGCAGACAGAGAGAGTCAGATTCATACCGAGGCTGTGAAGCAGCTGCACCAGCACAGTGGAGCCGGAGGAAGTAATTCCACCGAAAACAACCGCGGTGATTGTGGAACTTACCACAGTACCCGGAAGTGAGATCACAAGCGCTGCCGGAAACAGCTTCCAGCCCATGGAGCGGAGGGAAAGACTCTCGCTGCGGGATCCTGCCGTATGGGACGGGCGGAGTCTGCGGAATACAAGGCCGGCAACGAGACCGATGACAAGCTGCACCGGAATATAGTAAAACGCATAGATATCACTCGTCATGCCGGAAATGAGTCCGGAGATCAGTCCCGGAACGAGGCCTGCAGCAGGTCCGAACAGAGCGGCTGCCAGAACTGTTCCGATGGAGTCCAGATAAACCGGAAGACGCAGCAGCAGAGCAATGGTACCGCCGAGAATATTGATGACACCGCAGAGCGCGAGTGTCGTGAGCTTTAACGTACGGTTAGTATTCATCATGCCTCGCCTCCCTTCTGAAACATCGTCTCATGTGGGAAGACCGGCGGTGCGGTGAGAATCTGGTCGAGAACCGGTGCGGATTCCTCCTGCGGCACGCCGAGAACGCGCTCAAAGAACATCAGGAAGAAACGGCGCACATCGACCTGCGTCAGAATGTGGCTGTTCGGTGCTTTCTGATAAAAATTCATGGCATCCACAACCGTCTGTCCGATGCAGAGGCCTCCGGTTTCTACCTGCGTATACGCATCAAAACCGCTGCAGAGAGACGGATCCACAAGATAAGCGGCCGCGAGCGGATCGTTGATCACGCATCCGACGACCTTTTCCTGTTTCCAGTGGAAATCAAAGTAGAAGCGTGTCAGCTCCTCAATGCGGGTTCCGACTCCTGGATTTACGCATTTCATATATTCCACAAGATTCGGCGTCAGGACAATTTTTCGTGTGACATCCAGCCCGATCATATGAAGCTTTTTGCCTGCAAGCTGCGGCAGCTCGGAAAACGCGCGGAATACTTCGGCTGCGGCATCCGGGTCGCACCAGTAATTGTACTCGGCAACCGGGGAGCAGTTTCCATGGCTCTTATAGCTTCCGCCCATGGAGACAAGAGCCGTCAGGTTTGTCAGGCACTCCGGTGCGCGGGAGATGACTTTTGCAAGGTTCGTCATCGGTCCGAGGGCAAGAATGGTAACATCAGGGGTTGCTTTTAAGGTTTCGATCAGGAAAGAAACAGCGTCCTTGTTGGGCGTAAGGCCTTCGGCATCCGGCCAGCCCGATTCGCCGAGACCGTCCATGCCGTGGGTGTCCATCGCGTCCACGTAGTCGCGGACCAGAGGCGTCTCCTCGCCGACATAAACCGGGACATCTGGTTTTCCAATCATAGAAAGAATTTTGAGGGCATTTTTAGCGCCCATAGAAGCGGGTACATTTCCGCTGACTGTGGTGATGCCGACAAGATCCAGCTCTTTCGAAGCCGCGGCAAGCATCAGGGCGAGAGAATCGTCGATGCCCGGATCACAGTCGATGACCAGTTTTCTTGCATTCATTTTCCAATCTCCTTTGATGAAAATTTTGAGATACTTGGTTTTTTATACTGGGAAGTTCACGAACCAGTCCGGACACCCGCAAAAAGACGGGAAAATCCGATTGCATAAATGCACGGGAAAGAGTATAGCACAGATAAAAAAAAAAATCCAGTAAAACAAACCTTGCCTGTTTTGAAAAAATCGGTTATGGTATAGAAAAGCATACAGCAAATGAGAACATGGGAGAAAAGAAAATGGCAGATGGATTTTTAGCACCAACTGGGAAATTCTATCCCAAAACAGAAAATTTTCATGCGCAGACCGCGCGGGCGATTTTAGGTCAGGACGGCCAGACGGACGAGCCGATCCAGGAGCTTTTACGTCGCGGTTATATTTTATTTGTAGGATTCCACAAACCAGGCGAACCGGAAAATCTCCATGCCGATATGGATTACGTCCTCGGCGGACCGGGGTATCCGGCGACCGAAGGGCAGAAGGCCTGGATTGCAGAACATACGGAAGAGCTGTCGAGAAAGCAGCAGTTTGACATCAACAACGACGAGACAAACTTTGAGAACTTTTACATCAGCAATGTCCGCATGTTTCCCTGGTGCAAAGGGTGTGCCGAAGAGAAAGCGCGTGACCTCTGGGGCAATGCACAGAGCGAGGAGAAGCCGAAGCGGTGTGATGCGTGTCCGGCCTTCAGGAACCGTCCGCTTTAACGAAAAACAGAAAATGTCAGAAAATAATCTGGTGAGATTATAATAGGAAGAAAAAATACTTTTGCACAGTAATGCATCAATGGGGGAAATCCGCAGAAGCCGCGTAAATACGCGATTTTTTGCGAATTTCCCCCTTGACTTTTGAAAGGACAGACGCTATAATAAACGAGCGTGCGTAAAAGACTGTTTTTTGTGCGCGCAAAAGCTGCAAAGCAATTATGTTGAACTAAAGCAGCCGTATGAAACCCCGTGGGACACACGGAGAAATCTATCAGGAGGTGAAATGGAATGCCAACATTCAACCAGTTAGTAAGAAAAGGCCGTGAGACTTCCGTAAAGAAATCTACCGCGCCGGCACTGCAGAAAAGCTACAATTCTCTGAGAAAGAAATCCACAGATATGTCTTCTCCTCAGAAGAGAGGTGTGTGCACAGCTGTTAAAACTGCTACACCGAAAAAACCTAACTCAGCTCTTCGTAAAATCGCCAGAGTTCGTCTTTCCAACGGAATCGAAGTAACAAGTTACATCCCAGGAGAAGGTCACAACCTTCAGGAGCACAGCGTTGTTCTGATCCGTGGAGGAAGAGTTAAGGACCTGCCAGGTACCAGATACCACATCATCCGTGGTACACTTGATACTGCAGGTGTTGCTAACAGAAAACAGGCCCGTTCTAAATACGGTGCTAAGAGACCGAAAAAGAAATAATTAAGTAAAACGAGTTCGAGATATATCTAGTATCACAAAAAAGCGAAATGTTGTGCGTTATTCCATAAATCCCCACGGCTGCGGATTTATAGAGAATTTACACGCGCGGACATACTGCAAATAAGTGTGAGTACCGATGATTTAATCGAATGATGGTTAAGGAGGGAAGTAACGTGCCACGTAAAGGACATACTCAGAAAAGAGATGTTTTAGCAGATCCGTTATACAATAACAAAGTGGTAACCAAGCTGATCAACAACATCATGCTGGATGGTAAGAGAGGCGTTGCCCAGAAAATCGTATACGGCGCATTTGCTAAAGTAGAAGAAAAAGCTGGAAAACCAGCAATCGAAGTATTTGAAGAAGCAATGAACAATATCATGCCGGTTCTTGAAGTAAAAGCAAGACGTATCGGTGGTGCTACTTATCAGGTACCGATCGAGGTAAGACCGGACAGACGTCAGGCTCTTGGCCTTCGTTGGCTGACCGCTTATTCTCGTAAGAGAGGCGAGCGTACCATGGAAGACAGACTGGCAAACGAGATTCTGGATGCATCTAACAACACAGGTGCTTCTGTGAAGAAGAAAGAAGAAGTTCATAAGATGGCAGAGGCTAACAAGGCATTTGCTCACTACAGATTCTAAGAGGAGGAAAATCCGTTGGCTGGAAGAGAATATCCATTAGAGAGAACCAGAAACATTGGTATTATGGCTCACATCGATGCAGGTAAAACAACCCTGACCGAGCGTATCCTGTACTATACCGGTGTTAACTACAAGATTGGTGATACTCACGAAGGAACTGCTACCATGGACTGGATGGAACAGGAGCAGGAGCGTGGTATCACAATTACTTCAGCTGCTACAACCTGCCACTGGACTCTGGAAGAGAACTGCAAGCCGAAACCGGGCGCTCTTGAGCACCGTATCAACATCATTGATACCCCAGGCCACGTTGACTTTACCGTAGAGGTAGAGCGTTCTCTTCGTGTACTGGACGGCGCTGTCGGCGTGTTCTGTGCAAAAGGTGGTGTAGAGCCTCAGTCTGAGAACGTATGGCGTCAGGCTGATACCTACAACGTACCGCGTATGGCATTCATCAACAAGATGGACATCCTTGGTGCTGACTTCTACAACGCTGTAGATCAGATCAAGACCAGACTTGGTAAAAATGCTATCTGCCTTCAGCTTCCAATTGGTAAGGAAGATGAATTCAAGGGAATTATCGATCTGTTCGAGATGAAAGCTTACATCTACAACGACGATAAGGGCGATGATATCTCCATCGTTGATATCCCGGAAGATATGAAAGACGACGCTGAGCTGTATCACACCGAGCTGGTAGAGAAAATCTGCGAGCTGGATGATGAGCTGATGATGCGTTATCTGGATGATGATATCCCGTCTGTAGACGAGATGAAAGCAGTTCTGCGTAAAGCTACCTGCGAGTGTACAGCTGTACCGGTATGCTGCGGTTCTGCATACAGAAACAAAGGTGTTCAGAAACTCCTGGACGCTATTCTTGAGTACATGCCGGCTCCGACCGATATCCCGCCAATCGAGGGTACCGATCTGGACGGAAACCCGATCGTAAGACATTCTTCCGATGACGAGCCGTTCTCCGCACTGGCATTCAAGATTATGACAGACCCATTCGTTGGTAAGCTGGCATACTTCCGTGTGTATTCAGGAACCATGAACTCCGGTTCTTACGTACTGAATGCAACAAAAGATAAAAAAGAGCGTGTTGGACGTATCCTTCAGATGCATGCAAACAAACGTATGGAGCTGGATAAAGTTTACTCCGGTGACATTGCAGCTGCAATCGGATTCAAGTTCACCACAACAGGTGATACCATCTGCGACGAGCAGCATCCGGTAATCCTTGAGTCTATGGAGTTCCCGGAGCCGGTTATCGAGCTGGCTATCGAGCCTAAGACAAAAGCAGGCCAGGGCAAACTGGGCGAGTCCCTTGCAAAACTGGCTGAGGAGGATCCGACCTTCCGTGCACACACCAATCAGGAAACTGGTCAGACCATCATCGCTGGTATGGGTGAGCTGCATCTGGAAATCATCGTTGACCGTCTGCTTCGTGAGTTCAAAGTAGAGGCTAACGTAGGTGCTCCGCAGGTTGCATACAAAGAGACCATTACCAAACCGGCAGACATCGACAGCAAATATGCAAAACAGTCTGGTGGACGTGGACAGTATGGTCACTGTAAAGTTAAATTCGAGCCTATGGATGCAAACGGCGAAGAGATTTACAAATTCGAGTCTACCGTTGTCGGTGGAGCTATTCCGAAAGAGTATATCCCGGCTGTAGGCGAAGGTATCGAAGAGGCTATGAAAGCCGGTATCCTGGGAGGCTTCCCGGTAGTCGGTGTTCATGCAAATGTATACGACGGATCTTATCATGAGGTCGATTCTTCTGAGATGGCATTCCACATTGCTGGTTCTCTGGCATTCAAGGAAGCTATGCAGAAGGGTGCTCCGGTTCTTCTTGAGCCTATCATGAAAGTCGAAGTTTCCACTCCGGAAGATTACATGGGTGATGTTATCGGTGATATCAACTCCCGTCGTGGTCGTATCGAGGGTATGGATGACATCGGCGGCGGAAAGATGATCCGTGGATTCGTACCGCTGGCTGAAATGTTCGGTTACGCAACAGACCTTCGTTCTAAAACTCAGGGACGTGGTAACTACTCCATGTTCTTTGATAAATACGAGCAGGTTCCGAAAAACGTACAGGAAAAAGTTCTGTCTGCAAAAGCAAAATAATGTAAGAAAAATAATCGGGTGTGCAGCTGTCAAAGGCTGCACAGCCTAAAAGTATTATTTTTCTGAGATTTCCCTTGCAAATAAGACGGAAATGCAATATAATCAGACTTAGCAGGTTTACGATTCAGGTGGGTTCCTGCCACCAATTTAGTCTCAAAAAAGCCCACTGGGCGCAATTTTAAGGAGGACATTTTAAAATGGCTAAAGCTAAATTTGAAAGAACAAAACCGCATTGTAACATTGGTACCATCGGCCACGTTGACCATGGTAAAACAACTCTGACCGCAGCTATCACAAAAGTACTTTCTACCAGAGTAGAAGGAAACACTGCTGAGAACTTCGAAGATATCGATAAAGCTCCGGAAGAGAGAGAGCGTGGTATCACAATCTCTACTGCACACGTTGAGTATCAGACAGAGAAAAGACACTATGCACACGTTGACTGCCCAGGCCATGCTGACTATGTAAAGAACATGATCACTGGTGCTGCACAGATGGACGGAGCTATCCTTGTAGTAGCTGCTACAGACGGTGTTATGGCTCAGACAAAAGAGCACATCCTTCTGTCCCGTCAGGTAGGTGTACCTTACATCGTTGTATTCATGAACAAATGCGATATGGTAGACGACGAAGAGCTGCTTGAGCTGGTAGACATGGAGATCCGTGAGCTGCTGAACGAGTATGACTTCCCGGGAGATGACACTCCGATCATCCAGGGTTCTGCTCTGAAAGCTCTGGAAGATCCGGCTGGCCCATGGGGAGATAAAATCATGGAGCTTATGGATGCAGTAGATAGCTGGATCCCGGATCCGCAGCGTGACACAGATAAAGACTTCATCATGCCTGTAGAGGATGTATTCACCATCACTGGTCGTGGTACTGTTGCTACTGGCCGTGTTGAGGCTGGTGTTCTTCATCTGAATGAGGAAGTTGAAATCGCAGGTCTGAAAGAAGAGACCAAGAAAACTGTTGTAACTGGTATCGAGATGTTCCGTAAACTCCTCGATGAGGCTCAGGCTGGTGATAACATCGGTGCTCTGCTTCGTGGTGTTCAGAGAACAGAGATCGAAAGAGGACAGGTTCTGGCTAAACCAGGTACCGTTCACTGCCATACCAAATTTACCGCTCAGGTATACGTTCTGACAAAAGACGAGGGTGGCCGTCATACTCCATTCTTCAACAACTATCGTCCGCAGTTCTACTTCCGTACAACTGACGTAACAGGTGTTATCACTCTTCCGGAAGGAACTGAGATGTGCATGCCTGGCGATAACGTAGAGATGACCATCGAACTGATCCACCCGATCGCTATGGATCAGGGTCTTACCTTCGCTATCCGTGAGGGTGGCCGTACCGTTGGATCAGGCCGTGTTGCTACTCTGATCGACTAATTTCGGTTATCTATGAGCAGTGCAAATTCGGAGAGTAATGACCGGTGGGAGCTTGCTCACACAAGGGCATTAGTCGGAGAATTTATAGGGCGACAGCCCGACCGAGATGGAGCGAAGCGAAATCGAGGAAAGCACTGCGGGAAATAAAATATAATTGTATCGAAAGATACTTGTGCTCAAACGTAAGAGACCCCGGCGCCGTAAGGCGGCCGGGGTTTTTCTGTTTTTAACCAAAAGAAACTTATCATATATAGCAGGATATGATATAATTTTTATTAGTTGAAATAAAAGAGAAGAAGAAAGGAAAAAAGATGGACTACTTGGAGGCAATTGATGAAACCTCTTATTTATCAGTACCGAGTGCAATGGAGAGAACTGCTGCAGTGCGTGGGAATTGTACCGGATAACATTTCTTCCCTGGTACATGCGTTTGGAATTCGTTTGAAAAAACAGGAGATATGGCATCCTGCATATGAAGCCTTTTGCCGATGCAGGGAACCGTATGTGCTTACCATGGAAAATCTGAAGGGTATTACAGAAGTACAGCCTGTCGGAACGTGTGTATACATTGTGGAAAACGAAATGGTATTCAGCTATCTTATGGAACAGGTGCAGGGAAAGAATGTGTCGCTGCTGTGTACGTCGGGACAGCCGCGGTATGCAGCATTAAAACTGATTTCGTTGATCGTACAGAGTGGGATTCCCATTTACTACAGTGGAGGTCTTGACCCGGATGGGATTGGAATTGCCGACAGACTCTGGCAGCGGTTCGGAAACAGAATCCAATTCTTTGGAATGTCACCAGAGGATTACCGGAACAGTCTTTCAAAAGAAGTATTTGGAGAGAATGGCAGAAAAAAACTGGAACACATTTGGCACCCGTTATTAAGAGAAACGGCGGAACTGGTAAGGAAAACAGGAAAAGCGGGATATCAGGAAAATACTTTAAAAGAGCTTTCCGAGAAGCTTGTCGGATGTGATCAAAACCAGAATCTGTAAAATACGAATTGTGAATGATGGGAAAAGATAGAACAGAAAGGATTTTACCAGCATGATTACAAAGGCGGACATCAAACAGGAGACGAATTCTGTATCATATAACCGTGGAAAAAAGATCTATGAAGAACAGAAAGTGCATGCTTTTCAGGTACAGGAAATGGAGGATATTTTCGGATATCAACTGCATAAAATTACAGCTGTCGTAGACGGAAGCGGAAAAAATATGTATTGTGTCAGCGTTTCTGTAGATGAAGAAATGTCTGAAATTATGGAAGATGATTGTGATTGTCCGGCACATGAGCAGTACTGGGGATTGTGCAAACATTGTGTCGCTGTTTTGCTGTACTATCTTGAATGGCGGAAAAAAGAGAGAAAAAAACTGGAAGAAAAAGTGAGAAATGACGAAGAACATCAGGAACTGGAGCAGCTTCTTCGTGCTGTCGGCGTGAAAAAAGGAATGGAAGAATTCCAGGGAGAACATAAAATTGTCAGAAAAGTAGTAAAACCAACACCAAAAGCAGAGACGAGCCCCGGTTTTTCTGAACTGCTTTCACATTATGCGATGCGGGATCAGGTTGCTTTTCTGCCGAAAGCAAAAGCAGGTCAGGTTAAACTGGAAATTCATCTGGAGAGCCAGTTTGACGATTCCTTTCGGGCAGAATTTAAAATCGGAAGCAAAAGGATGTATGTATTAAAAAGTGTTTCAAAAATGACAGCAGCTGTAAAAAATATGGAAACGGTCAGCTACGGTGCACAGCTTTCTTTTTTGCACTGTATGGATGCTTTTGAAGAAGAAAGCCGTCCGATGGTAGAATTTCTGAGCGCATATACCATGGAACGCGGCTCATGCTATCAGATAGGTACCGGCAGCTATGCGTCCTGCTTTGATGACCGTTATGTGATGATTTCTGTGCAGAATATGGATGAATTTTTTGAGGCTGTTGGCAGCCAGGAGTTCTTTTGTCGTACGAACTGGAGAGAAGAAAAACTGTGGCACTGCCAGGAGGGGATGCCACAGTATGAAATGAAGCTTTTACGGAAAGCAGATGGCCTAAAGGTACAGATGTACGCGGATCCCATTTTTTATGGCAGAAAATATTTGTATTTTCTTTCAGAAAAAAATACAATTTACCGAATCCCAAGGGAAGAGATAGCAGAAGTCTGCGAATTCCTGGAATATATGGAGCGATGTCCGGACGGAGTCTGTGAAATTGCAAAAGAAGATATCCCGACCTTCTGCCAGGGACTTCTCCCGGTGTTGGAGGAACATTTTAAGGTAAAAAAAGAAGAAAAGCTGGAATTACAGCAGTATCTTCCGCCGCAGGTGGAATTTCAGATTTATCTGGATGCGCCGCAGCATGATATGATTACCTGCGAACTTCTGGCTGTCTATGGCGAGAAAAAATACAATGTTTTTGCAGATGCAAACGATATCCATCAGCTTTCCCATGGCCGTGATGTACGGAAAGAAGCAGCGGCAAACCAGCTCGTTCGATCCTGTTTCAGCGCCTATGATGCGCGGAAACATCAGATGCTTCTCCAGGGAGCCGATGAGATGTATGAGTTTTTAAGCAGCGGTATGGAAGATCTGCAGAAACTGGGCGAAATTTTTGTTTCTGACCGGTTAAAAGCGATCCGTGTCATCCCGGCCCCGAAAGTTTCTGTCGGTGTATCCCTCGCAGAAAATGTACTGGAACTTCATTTGAATCCGGGCAATTTTGGCATGGAGGAACTGGCAGAGATTCTTTCAAAATATGACCGGAAAAAGAAATTTTACCGCCTGAGGACCGGTGAATTTATGGATATGGACGAGGACGGTATCCGCGTTCTCTCGGAACTGCGGGAAAATCTGCAGATCTCCGAGGCAAAGCTGAAGAGAGGCGAGATCACAATTCCGAAATACCGAGCACTCTACCTCGATACCCGTTTAAAAGAGCAGGATGATCTTCAGGTTGAGAAAAACCGCGAGTTCCGTATGCTGATCCGAAATATGAAAACTGCAGAGGAGAACGATTTTGAACTTCCGGACAATCTGCAGGCACAGCTCCGTGAATATCAGAAAACAGGATTCTGGTGGCTGAAAACCTTATGCCAGAACGGCTTTGGCGGTATTCTGGCGGATGATATGGGACTTGGAAAGACGCTGCAGACCATCGCCTTTCTCTTATCTGAAATGCAGGAAGCACCCGAAAATGCAAATCGTCGCTCTTTGATCGTTGCACCGGCATCTCTCGTCTATAACTGGGAGAGCGAATGTGCCCGCTTTGCTCCGGAGCTGCAGACGAGACTCGTCGCCGGCACACAGGAACAGAGGAAAGAGATGATCCAAAATGCCGGTATGCAGGATATTTTGATTACCTCGTACGATTTGCTCCGCCGCGATATCGAACTGTATCAGGATCTCCCGTTCTTCTGCGAGATCATTGATGAGGCGCAGTTCATCAAAAATCACGCAACGCAGGGAGCAAAAGCCGTGAAAACGATCCATGCATCGTTCCGCCTGGCATTAACCGGAACACCGGTAGAAAACCAGTTAAGTGAACTATGGAGCATCTTTGATTATCTGATGCCGGGATTTCTCTATGGATATCAGAAATTCCGCGAGCAGTTTGAACTTCCGATTGTGCGGAACGGCGACGAAGAAAGATTAGAACGTCTGCAAAAGATGATCCGTCCGTTTATTCTGCGCCGTCTGAAGAAGGAAGTGCTGAAGGATCTGCCGGACAAAATTGAGAAAAATATGGCTGCCTGCATGGAACAGAAGCAGAAGGAGCTGTATCATGCACATGCCCAGCGGCTGGCGCTTATACTGCAGAACCAGACAGAGGAAGAATTTGCCGATTCCAGGTTCCAGGTGCTCTCTGAACTGACGCGGCTGCGTCAGCTCTGCTGTGATCCTGCGCTTGTTTACGAAAATTACGAAGGCGGTTCGGCAAAACTCGATCTCTGCATCGAGCTGATTCAGAGTGCCGTGGAATCCGGCCACAAAATCCTGCTGTTTTCCCAGTTCACTTCGATGATCGAGATCCTGACCGCGCGTCTGCAGGAAGAAAGCATCAGCTGCTTTGTCCTGCAGGGAAGCACGAAAAAAGAGCGGCGTGCACAAATGGTGGAACAGTTCAACCGGGATGACACGTCTGTATTCTGTATTTCCCTGAAAGCAGGTGGAACCGGCCTGAACCTGACCGGCGCGGATATCGTCATCCATTACGATCCATGGTGGAATGTTGCTGTTGAAAATCAGGCGACAGACCGTGCACATCGTATTGGGCAGAAAAATGTTGTGACGGTATACAAATTGATTGCAAAAGGAACCATCGAGGAAAAAATCATCAAGCTTCAGCAGATGAAAAAAGAGCTGGCGGAAGAGATCCTCTCCGGTGATGAAATTAAGACAGCATCCTTTCAGAGAGAGGAACTGCTTGAGCTTTTGGAAGAACGGTTCTGAAACCGCGAAAAGCAGAAAAAGATTTGATGTAAGGACGAAATGCAGCAGCAATGCAGGAAAATATAAAAGGGATACGTTTCTGTCATACCCTGAAAACGGGCGGACAGGAAACGTATCCCTTTTACAGTAATAGTCTATTCGAAACCAATCTTACAGAAGCTGAATATTCATCACATCCATCACCTCTCGTGTCTCCATCGGCCATACCGAGCACTGTACCTCTCCGATGTGCGCTTTGCGCAGGAAAAACATACAGATACGGGACTGTCCGATACCGCCGCCGATTGTCTGCGGGAGAGTGCCGTTCAGAATGGATTTCTGGAAGGGAAGCTTCGCGCGGGACTGGCATCCGCATTCCTTTAACTGAGCGCGGAGAGCATCTGCGTTGACGCGGATACCCATGGAGGAGAGCTCAAGAGCGATGTCAAGCACTGGATAATAAACGATCAGGTCGCCGTTTAAGGACCAGTCGTCGTAGTCCGGGGAACGTCCGTCCTGACGCTCTCCGGAAGCAAGCACGCCGCCGATCTGCATAATAAAGACAGCACCTTTTTCTTTGGTGATTGTATACTCTCTTTCCTTTGGAGTCAGATCCGGATAGCGATCCTCAAGTTCCTGGGAAGTGATAAAGAAAATTTCATCCGGCAGAATGGTTTCGATGTAGTCGTACTGGTCTGCCATATGTTTTTCCGTGTTTTTCAGTGCCTCATAGATATCTTTTACGGTACTCTTTAAGAAATCAAGATTGCGTTCTTCCGGGGACATGATTTTTTCCCAGTCCCACTGATCCACGTAAACGGAGTGAATGTTGTCGGTCACCTCGTCCTGGCGGATGGCGTTCATATCGGTGTAGATGCCTTCTCCCTCAGAGAAGCCGTATTTGTGAAGTGCATACCGTTTCCATTTTGCCAGAGACTGAACAATTTCAGCGGTTTTCTTGGTACCCTGATCCTTTAACTCAAAAGAAACCGGGTGTTCTACGCCATTCAGATTGTCATTCAAGCCGGTTTCCGGCTGTACAAAAAGTGGAGCTGTTACACGGAGCAGATGCAGACGATGTGTCAGCTCATGCTGGAAATAATCCTTTACTGTTTTAATTGCCACCTGTGTATCGTGGAGGTTTAATGCAGATTTGTAACCCTGCGGAATAATAATTTCTCCCATTACTTTAAAACCCTCTTGTTTTAGATTTGCTTTTCGAATCATGCCTTCTCAAAAAGCTTCAAATTTAGTTTACCATGTTTTCCCTGGAAAGCAAGGAAAAGATACGAAAAAACCAAAGATAGTAAAGAATTTTTTCGACATATTTTCCTTGCTGAATTTCTCCCCGGAAATACGAAATTTTCCGAAAATCAGAGCGCTTATGAAAGAGGCGGAATTATTCGGAAACCCACTGGCGCAGAAACGCTGCGGACTGTTCGATGAACGATAACTGATCCGGTGCATCGAAATGCTCGATGGCGAGATAACCGTCGTAATCGCACGCTTCTAAATCTGTAAGAAGCTTTGCCATCGGCAGATATCCCGTTCCGGCCGGTGTCTGGCCAAGGCCGCGGCAGAAACGTCCGTGAACGAGCGGACTTTCGGCACGATCCTTACAGTGAACATGGACAATATAATCCTTCAGAAGCCAGGCAGCATACGAAACATCCTCATCACTGAAAGCAAAATTTCCGATATCAAGCGTATACCGCAGCCCCGGCACGTGCTCCATAAACCAGAGCAGCGGATATGTGCGTGCAAACGGCTGTAAAAAACCGTCAAAGTCCTCTAAGGTAATCGAAACGCCACGTAAAGCCGCATATTCGGCGAGTGAGGAAAGCGCATGTACCATATTTTGAATCGATTTGTTTTTGGCCATAAAAGTACTCGTTGTCTCATAGGTGCTGCTGCAGGCTGCAAGCTCTGCCGCTTCGGCAGTTTCAAGCGCGCCTGCAACAAACAGGACACGCGAAACTTGCTGCGATGCCGCAGTATCGAGCATCTGCTGTGCTCTGCCAAGATCCGTATCATGGGAAAAATCAAAGGTTTCATGCATACAGCTGATCACCAGCCCCGCATCGGAAAGCATCGGGGCAATGACCTCTCTTTCTGATGCAAACAGACTGTAGTTCATCTCAACAGCCGAAATTCCCTGCTCCCTGCAGAACGCGAGCACTTCCGGAATCGTCTTACCGGACTGCTCACACGCCTGTAGAATGTGTTCGTAAAAAACGGAAAGCTTTCTCATATAACATTTCCTCCTGATTTATGCAATGTGTACACAGATTCCATCCGCGTATTGCAGAACATTTTTGATCGTGAAATCAGACCCCTGTTTTGAAAAAATCAAACGGGATACAGATATCGGTAAACTGCAGCTGCTATTTTTGGTGTGAAGAAAGATACACTTCCTCCGTAGATGGATTCACCCATGCATTATCCAGTGGTGCCGGTCTTCGTACTACAGGAACGCACCAGCGTACCCCATTTTTGATAATCTTCTGAATCACCGGCATATGGTAAATGGGGTATTCCTCGTGTCCCGGCTGAAAATAGAAAATTTTGCCCAGCCCACGTGTAAAGGTGCATCCGCTGCGGAACACCTCACCGCCTGCAAACCATCCCGTAAATACCACATCATCCGGTTTGGGAATATCAAAAAACTCCCCATACATCTCTTCCTCCGGAATATCCACCCATGCCGGAATTCCCTGCGCGATCGGATGGGTCGGACACGTACAGAACAGTCTCTCACGATCCCCATGCCGCCACCGAAGCGTCATACTTGTTCCGAGAAGCTTCCGCATAATCTTGGAATAATGCCCTGAATGCAGAACTACCAGCCCCATTCCGGCCAGCACATGACGCCGAACCCGCTCGGCCACATCGTCCGAGAACTCCTCCTGCAGCATATGATTCCAGAACACCAGCACATCGGTATTTGCCAGCACTTCTTCCGTCAGCCCATGCTCCTTCTCGTCAAACACAGCCGTCCGAACCGAAAGCTCCTCCTCTTGTCTCAGAAACTTTGCAATACAGGTGTGAATCCCGTCCGGATAAATCTCTTTCACTTTCTCCTGCGTTCGCTCATGCTGAAACTCATTCCAGACCGTAACTCGTATCATTCGTCCATCCTCCTTCTATAAGAAAAAAATGTATCATTTTCAAAAAATTATCGATAGCAAATCTTGAAAATAATGAAAAAAGCAGTCGTTCACACTCTGCGGTACTGAATTTTTGCGTTATTTTCTGGCCTTACTATAAATTATACTCGTGCTATACCAATATTTCAATTCACAAATTCCTTGACATCCCCTCCGAAATCCCGTATACTAAACAATGCGCAGCCGGGGAGATAGCGGTGCCCTGTACCCGCAATCCGCTACAGCGGGGGTGATGCCAATCCGAGGGCTCTTTCATTGCGAAGCTGCCTTCTATAAGTGACGTTGACGTCTGGGTCTTACGCAACAGGACTCCATGAACCGTGTCAGGGCAGGAATGCAGCAGCACTAAGTGGAATCTCCTGTGTGCCGTGAGGGTGCCTGGGCCGAGTAGGCTGTAGGAGTAACGTTCGTGGTGAGAGTTCGAAGTGCGGCGCGCATAAAAAAGAAAATCCAAGGAAGCCTGAACCCCAGACTTCCTTTTTTCGTACAAAAAATAGAAACTCCCGCGCTTTCTTCCCCCGAACTATTGTGAGAACGAAAAAAATAGGGTATAATGTAAACATTCCATAATACTGCCAAGAAACAAGAAGCAGTCGTGAAAATCTAATAAAGAACAGGATGGGAAAAGTCATATGTTAAGAATTGGTCTGTTAACAAGCGGCGGAGACTGCCAGGCATTAAATGCGACCATGCGCGGAGTCGTAAAAGGCCTTGCAAACAATGTAAAAGATCTCGAAGTATACGGATTCATGAACGGCTATAAAGGCCTCATCTACAGCGATTACCGCATGCTCAGTGCAAAAGATTTTTCCGGTATATTAACACAGGGAGGAACTATTCTCGGAACCTCACGTCAGCCGTTTAAGCTGATGCGTACCCCGGATGCAAACGGTCTGGACAAAGTGGAAGCAATGAAGCATACCTACCACAAGCTCCTTCTGGACTGCCTTGTCATTCTTGGCGGAAACGGAACCCAGAAAACAGCAAACCTCTTGAGAGAGGAAGGACTGAATATTATCCATCTTCCGAAAACCATCGATAATGATATCTACGGAACGGATATGACCTTCGGTTTCTACAGTGCCGTCAATATTGCATCCGATGCGATCGACTGCATCCATACAACAGCCTCCTCTCACCAGAGAGTTTTTATCGTAGAGGTTATGGGTCATAAAGTAGGCTGGCTGACTCTGTATGCCGGAATCGCAAGCGGCGCAGACGTTATCCTGATTCCGGAAATTCCATACGATATTGAAAAAGTATGCGAGGCTATCAACAGACGAAAAGAGCGCGGAAGTGGATTCACCATTCTTGCCGTTGCCGAGGGTGCAATTGCAAAAGAAGACGCAGCACTTCCGAAGAAAGAGCTGAAAAAACGTCAGGAAGAAATCGCAAAGAAATACCCGTCCGTATCCTACAAGATCGCAGAAGAGATCGAGGCAAAGACAGGCATGGAAATCCGCGTCACCGTACCGGGCCACATGCAGCGAGGCGGCAGCCCGTGTCCGTATGACCGTGTCCTTTCCACAAGACTCGGATCCGAGGCAGCACAGCTTATTCTGGACAAACAGTACGGCTACATGGTCGGAATGGTCAACGGAAAAGTAAAGAAAATTCCGCTGGGCGAGTGCGCCGGAAAATTAAAGACCGTAGATCCGAATGCACAGGAAGTCCTGCAGGCAAAACGGATGGGAATCAGCTTCGGCGATTGATGCGTTCCCGAAAAAGGCAAGGAAAAAGAACGGAGGCCTTAAAGCAAGAAGAACAAGGTCTCCGTTCTTCTGCTGCACTGCTGTCCAAAAGAAACTGCCGGCGGCAGGCTTCCATGCCGATGCAATAAAAGGAGAAAAATTTTATGAGCTATACTGCTCTGTACCGAAAATTCCGTCCTTCCACCTTTGAGGATGTAAAAGGACAGGATCACATTGTAACAACATTAAAAAATCAGATCCGCGCGGACCGCATCGGTCATGCGTACCTGTTCTGCGGAACCCGCGGAACAGGAAAAACGACGATCGCCAAGATTCTCGCCCGCTCGGTCAACTGCGAACATCCCGTGGACGGAAGCCCGTGCAACGAATGTCCGACGTGTAAGGCGATTCTGGCGGGCGTTTCCACGAACGTCATCGAGATCGACGCGGCATCGAACAACGGTGTCGACAACATCCGTGAAATCCGTGAGGAGGTAGCCTACCGGCCGACACAGGGACGGTATAAAGTCTATATCATCGACGAGGTGCATATGCTTTCTACCGGAGCGTTCAATGCACTCTTAAAAACCCTGGAGGAGCCGCCGTCCTATGTCATCTTCATTCTGGCGACCACAGAGGCAAACAAAATCCCGGTGACGATCCTTTCCAGATGCCAGCGGTACGATTTCCGCCGCATCACGATCGATACCATCGCGGCGCGTCTTAGTGAACTGATGGAAAAAGAGGGCGTGGACGTCGAAGAAAAAGCCATCCGCTACGTCGCAAAGGCGGGCGACGGCTCCATGCGAGACGCGTTAAGCCTCCTGGACCAGTGCATCGCCTTCTACCTCGGGCAGAAGCTGACGTACGATAAAGTCCTTGAGGTTCTCGGAACTGTTGATACCGAAATCTTCAGCCAGATGCTCCGTACGATCCTCGCCGGGGATGTAACGGGAAGCATCCGCACGCTGGAAACCCTTTTAAACCGCGGAAAAGAGCTGGGACAGTTCGTTACCGACTTTACGTGGTATCTGCGGAATCTGCTGTTGGTAAAAAGCGCAGATGAAACCGAAGAACTGCTCGACGTCTCTACAGAAAACCTGAAGCTCTTAAAAGAAGAGAGCACGATGGTAGACGATGAGACGCTGATCCACTATATCCGCGTTTTATCCGAGCTCTCCGGCCAGCTCCGCTATGCGGCGCAGAAGCGCGTGCTCGTTGAGGTGGCGCTCGTCAAACTCTGCAAACCGCAGATGGAGCAGAACCTCGAATCCGTGCTGGAGCGTCTTAGGATTCTCGAAGAAAAAATGGAGCGCGGAATCCCGATGATGGTGACAAATGCACCGGGAGCAGGAAACGGCAGTGCAGGAGGCTCCGGAGCGGCCGGAGACGGCTATGCGGCGGCAGAAACACCGCAGAGTGCACCGGCACCAGTGAAAGCCGCACCAGCGGATTTACAGCGCATCAGCGCGTCCTGGAAGGCAATTGTCGGCCAGACAAGCGGCATGTTCCGCCAGTTTCTGCAGGGCGCCGTTCCGAAATACAACAGCGAGACGGGCGACGCCAAACTGTTTGTTGAGTTTGCAGACCAGCTCGCATCCATCTACGTTGAGCGGCCGGAGGCAGCCGATGAGATCCGCACCATTATTGAACAGATGACTGGAAAAACCGTAGAGGTCCAGCTCATTTTAGCAGACCAGCATGCAAACGCCGCGCTCTCCACGATTTCCGTGGATGATGCACTGACGCAGGCGATTCATGGAATCCCGGTCGAGGAGGACGACGAGAGCGACTTCGACGACGGGGAAGAATAGATTAAAAACAAATTTTTCAGGAGGATATTACCCATGGCAAAAAGAGGAGGATTCCCGGGAGGAATGCCGGGCAACATGAACAATCTGATGAAGCAGGCTCAGAAAATGCAGAAGCAGATGGAAGAGAACCAGAAAGCACTGGAGGAGAAAGAGTTCACTGCGACAGCAGGCGGCGGAGCCGTAGAAGTAACCATTTCCGGTAAAAAAGAAGTAACCAAAGTTAAAATCAGCGAAGATGCCGTAGATCCGGACGACGTAGAAATGCTCGAGGATCTGATCATGGCAGCAACCAACGAAGCACTGCGCAAAGTTGAGGACGAGGCAGCCAAAGCTATGGGCAAACTTGCCGGCGGACTCGGCAGCATGGGCGGAGGATTCCCGTTCTGATGGATTACTACAGCGGATACATCAATCAGTTGATCGAGCAGCTGTCCCATCTGCCTGGCATCGGTGTGAAAACCGCACAGCGGCTGGCCTTTCATATTATGAATATGCCGGCCGACCAGGCAAAACGGCTGGCCGATTCGATCACAGAAGCAAAATCCCACGTCCAGTACTGCAAGTGCTGCCAGACCCTGACCGACAAAGAGCTGTGCCCGATCTGCGCAAATGTCAAGCGCGACCACAGCGTGATCATGGTGGTGGAGACGACGCAGGATCTTGCGGCATATGAAAAAACCGGAAAATACGACGGCGTTTACCACGTCCTGCACGGGGCCATCTCCCCGATGCTGGGGATTGGGCCGGACGACATCCGGTTAAAAGAGCTGATGCAGCGCCTCCAGGGCGATGTCTCGGAGGTTATCGTTGCCACGAACTCCAGCCTGGAGGGCGAGACAACGGCCATGTACATCAGCAAGCTGATCAAGCCGACCGGCATCAAGGTGACGCGGATTGCAAGCGGCGTTCCGGTGGGCGGCGATCTGGAAAATATTGATGAAGTCACCCTTCTGCGTGCGTTAGAGGGCAGAACGGAGCTGTAATTATGGGCAGAAAAAAAGTGACATCCAGTGATGTCGCAGCAGCCTCAGGCGTATCCCAGGCGACGGTCTCCATGATCCTGAACCGGCGGGAAAACGTTTCGTTCTCGCGGGAAACAGTAGAAAAAGTGGAGGCGGCGGCAAAAGAGCTGGGCTACCAGATTCCGCGGCGGAAGATGAGAAGAGAGTCGAACGGCAACAAGCTGATCGTCGTCTTCTGTCCGACGCTGACGAATCCTTACTATGTGATGCTGCTGCACGGCATCGAAGAAGTTGCAAAAGAGAAGAATTACGGGGTATTTGTCTGCAATACGCAGAGGGACCTGAAAATCGAAGAGAATTATCTTCGGATGATGAAGAGTGTGCGTCCGCGCGGCATTATCTACACCTGCAATCCGAGCAGAAACTGCAAGGAAAAAGTGGAGGAGCTGGCCGCGGAGATTCCGCTTGTCATCATCAACAACCGAGAAGAGCTGCTGGAAATTGATGCGGTCGAGCTGAACAATGCAAAACCCGGCAGGCTGATGGCACGCCACCTGCTGGAACTGGGACACCGGCATGTGGCGTTTGTTTCACCTCCGCTGACTTCCAAACAGGGCCAGCGCCTGAAACGCGTGGAGGGCTTTGTGCGCGAGTTTGAGGAGGCAGGATACGGCGACGGCGTGATCGTCAAATCGGCGGATGAGGACCTCGACGAGGTGATCCCGAGCATGGATTCTGAGTACAAGATGGGCTATTATCTGACGAAGGAACTGCTGCGGGAGGACAAGAACCTTACGGCAATCGTCGGCATGAATGATATGATCGCGTTCGGGATCATGGACGCCGTGCTCGAGAGCAAACTGCGCATTCCGGCGGATATTTCCGTAGTGGGATGTGACAACACCGTTTATTCCAGCTTCCGCTCGATTTCCCTGACGACGATCGACCACTATGTGCCATTGAAGGGCCGCGATGCGTGCGATATCATCCTGCGGAAAATCCAGTCTCTTCGGGAAAGCCAGGACGGCAATGAACCCTTAAGCACGTATCATGTCGAGTATGAGCCGAAACTGATCGTGCGGCGCAGCACTTCGTATGCAAGAAGCGAAAAATTAAAAAATAAATAGGACGGCTGAAATTATTATTAATAATTTTGAATAAAACAGCTCCGGCGCAAACCGGGAAAACACAAAGAAAAGGAAAAACCGGAAAAAATGAGAAAAAATCCGCCAGAGTAATTTATAAAATAGTATTTATAAATAATAAAATTAATTAATAAAAATGAGGCCGACTTGACGGAAAAACCAAACATATCTATACTGGAGATAACAGAAAAACGGAGCCGTTCTGCGGAAAACAACAGGCCCCGAAACCTTACGAAAGTATGAATATGGGAGGAAAAACAACATGAGATTTTTCATCGACACAGCAAAAGTAGAGGACATTAAAAAAGCAAACGACATGGGCGTTATCTGCGGCGTTACCACCAACCCGTCCCTGATCGCAAAAGAAGGACGTGACTTCAAAGAGGTCATCAAAGAGATCACCGAGATCGTAGACGGACCGATCAGCGGCGAGGTAAAAGCTACCACAACAGATGCAGAAGGCATGATCAAAGAAGGCCGTGAGATCGCAGCCATCCATCCAAACATGGTTGTTAAAATCCCGATGACCGTAGAAGGACTCAAAGCTGTTAAAGTTCTGAGCGCAGAGGGCATCAAGACAAACGTAACCCTGATCTTCTCCGCAAACCAGGCACTTCTGGCTGCAAGAGCAGGTGCAACTTATGTTTCCCCATTCCTTGGAAGACTCGATGACATCAGCACCCGCGGCGTTGATCTGATCCGTGAAATCGTTGAGATCTTCGACGTAGCCGGCATCGACACCGAGATCATCGCAGCAAGCGTCCGCAACCCGATCCACGTAACCGACTGCGCACTGGCTGGTGCAGACATTGCAACTGTTCCATACAACGTAATCGTACAGATGACCAAACATCCTCTGACCGACGCCGGAATCGCAAAATTCCAGGCTGACTACAAAGCTGTATTCGGCGAATAAGACCTAAACATGATTGCATAAAAGCTGGAAATATGGTATTGTGAACAAAGTGAACAATAGCGATATTTCCAGCTTTTGATTCCGATTCAACTAAACAAGGAGAAAAGACATGAACAAGTTAGAACTTCAGAAGACGGCCAATGAGATCCGCAAAGGGATCGTCAGCGGCGTTCATGCAGCAAAGGCCGGCCATCCGGGCGGATCTCTGTCTGCAGCCGATATTTTCACGTATCTGTATTTTGAAGAAATGAACGTGGACCCGAAAAATCCAAAAGATCCGGACCGCGATCGTTTTGTACTTTCGAAAGGCCACACAGCGCCGGGACTCTACGCAGCACTGGCTGAAAAAGGTTACTTCCCGAAAGAAGACCTGCTGACCCTTCGCCACCTTGGCTCTTACCTGCAGGGACATCCGGATATGAAACATATCCCGGGTATTGATATGTCAAGCGGTTCCCTCGGACAGGGAATCTCCGCAGCAGTCGGAATGGCACTCGGTGCAAAACTGCAGAACAAAGCATTTCGTGTTTATACACTTCTTGGCGATGGTGAAATCCAGGAAGGTCAGGTCTGGGAGGCAGCCATGTTTGCCGGAGCAAAACATCTGGACAACCTCGTTGTGATCGTAGACAACAACGGACTTCAGATCGACGGAAACGTAGCAGATGTCAACAGCCCGTACCCGATCGACAAAAAATTCGAGGCATTCAACTTCCACGTAATCAACGTAGCGGACGGCAACGATTTCGATCAGCTGAAAGCTGCATTTGATGAGGCGCGCACCGTAACAGGCATGCCGACCGCCATCATCACAAAGACCGTAAAAGGAAAAGGCGTTTCCTTCATGGAGAACCAGGTAGGCTGGCACGGAAAAGCTCCGAACGATGAAGAGTACGCAATTGCTATGGCAGAACTGGAAAAGGCAGGTGAAGCGTTATGTCAGAAGTAAAGAAAATCGCAACAAGAGAAAGTTACGGTAATGCACTGGTTGAACTTGGCGCAGAGCATGACAATCTGATCGTACTCGACGCTGACCTTGCAGCAGCAACCAAGACCGGTGTGTTCAAAAAAGCATATCCGGACCGTCACATCGACTGTGGTATCGCAGAATGTAATATGATGGGAATCGCTGCCGGCCTTTCCACCACAGGCATCGTTCCGTTCGCAAGCACCTTCGCAATGTTTGCCGCAGGCCGTGCGTTTGAGCAGGTGCGCAACTCCATCGGATACCCGCATCTGAACGTAAAAATCGGTGCTACCCATGCCGGAATTTCCGTAGGAGAAGACGGCGCAACACATCAGTGCAACGAGGATATCGCCCTGATGAGAACCATCCCGGGCATGGTCATCCTGAACCCGGCAGATGATGTAGAGGCAAAAGCCTGCGTGAAAGCAGCTTATGAATACAACGGACCGGTTTACCTTCGTTTCGGACGTCTGGCAGTGCCGGTGATCAACGACAGACCGGATTACAAATTTGAGCTCGGAAAAGGCGTTGTTCTCCGTGAAGGCAAGGATGTCACCATCGTTGCAACAGGCCTTTGCGTAAGCTCCGCTCTGGAAGCAGCAGAGAAACTTGCAGCAGACGGCATTGATGCCAAGATCATCAACATCCACACCATCAAACCGCTGGATGAGGAGCTGATCGTTGCAGCAGCAAAAGAGACCGGCAAAGTCGTAACCGTAGAAGAGCACTCGGTGATCGGAGGACTTGGAAGCGCAGTCTGCGACGCACTGGCAGAGAAATGCCCGGTTCCGGTGAAGAAAATCGGTGTACAGGACGTCTTCGGAGAGTCCGGCCCGGCAGTCGCTCTTCTTGCAAAATACAAACTCGACGGCGAGGGCGTTTACGAGCAGGTAAAAGAGTTCTGTAAATAAGATTTTTCGAAATAAATGACAAAAGAAAACAGGCAGAGGCCACACCGGAAAACGGTGCAGTCTCTGCCTGTTTTGTTGTCTGCAGTTTTTCTTAAAGCAGAAGTTCGCTTGTCCCGGCCGCCTCAAGTTCCCGGCAGGCGAGCAGGATTCCCTGCGAGATGGATTCCGCCATATGGAAAATCGTGGCAAGCCGGGTTGTCTGCAGAAGAAGCTGTTCAAAACTGCCCGATACATTCACAATGCCTGTGATAAAAATATCTCCGACCTCGGGCAGCGTCTTCCCTGCCCCCGCGCCCGGCCGGATTGCCCCGTTTCCGATCGTGATGTATCCCTGATGACGCCGCGAACCAAGCGAAGCATCGATCGCAACGAGCAGTGCCTCCGGGTGGCGGGAATGGATGTACGAAATCCGGTCCGGTAGATTCAGGGCGTGCACCGGGTCATCCAGCGTTCCGTAGACATGAAAAATGCGGCTGCAGTACGGCGAAAGCTGGTACCCGATCAGCGGTCCTAAGGAATCCCCAGTGATCCGGTCGCTTCCGATGCAGAGAAATACCAGTTCACGGAACATGCGTCCGTCCTTTTGAATGCAGTAAGAAAACAGCGACGCCAGCTCTTCGCTGGCGCTGCGGCTTCGCTCATTGATGTAGTAAACTTCGGCGTCTTTTTTTCGAAACATGACCGGTACCTGCCTTTCAGAAGAATCATCCACAGTTTAACCGTATATGGTATAAACTATTCCTGTAATGAAAAAAACATGACATGCCCTCCGGTGCAGAAAAACGGGAAAACAGTCGGAAAAAACCGTGACAGCCCTGCCCCAAAACGATCTTTTTCGCGGAACATCCGTGATAAAGTAGGCAAAAAGGGGTGAAAAGCATGATTGAGATTGTCTATAAAGAAAACAAAGAGCAGGCGAACGGCAACGAAGGATACTTTCATCTGCCGAAAAATATCCGCCAGGTCGGTGATACGAACGGCAGGGAGCGGATTTATCTGGAAGATTATGTCGGAACCTTTCTGAAAAAATATTTTTCCGCACCGGAGGGACGTGCCGCTATGCTGTTCGGCGAATTTAAGTGGGCGGACGGAATTTCCTACTTTTTTATCCGCAGCGCGGCCGCGATTCATACGATGGAGCCGGCGCCGGATCACCTGGTCTTCGATGATGCAGTATGGACGGAGGTCCACGATGTGATGGAAAAATATTTCAAAAACCAGCAGATCCTCGGCTGGGCACTTTCTCTTCCGGGATACGGGGAGGATCTGAATGAACAGATCATCCGAGCGCATCTGAACCACTTCGGCGGAAATGACAAGACGCTGTTCCGCGTCAACGGACAGGAAAAAGAGGAAACCTTCTATACGTACGAGGGCGGCACCCTGCGGAGCACGGGAGGCTTTTACATTTATTATGAAAAGAATGAGCCGATGCAGTCGTATCTGATCGATCAGAATCAGAACCGGTCGATCGAAAACGGAGAGAGCGTGCCCGACCGCGCTGTCAGCGATTTTCGGAAGATGATTGAGGAGAAGAGCGGGGAGGAGCCGGAACACGATCACAGAAAGCCGATCCTCTATGCGATGACAGCATGCGCGGCTGCGGCGCTTCTTGTGACGGTGACGCAGAAATACGGAGATGCGCTGCCGTTTCCGGGGAAAACAAAGGAGCAGACGGTAGCAGTGGCGGGAAACGTACAGGGAGAGAAGACACAGACGGCGGAGAGTGCAGCGGAAGCATCAGCGGCGGAAGAGGGAAACACAGGGGAAAATACTTCGACACCGGAAAGCACAGGAACGGAACTGGAAACGGAAAATGAGAGCGGGAGCGCGGCAGTAAGTGAGGAGCAGAATTTATCCGGAACGGATCCGGCAGGCAGCGGAGCGCAAAGCACATCCGGCGGGGAGCAGACTGGTGCAGCGGAGAACAATACCGGTACGGCGCAGACAGATCCAGCACCGGGAGCAGAGCCATCGTCCGCCCCGGGAACTGCTTCCGGCAGTGAGACGGCAGAAACCGCCGCGCAGGTCTGGCAGGAGTACACCGTACAGAAGGGGGACAGCCTCTCGAAAATCAGTGAGAGATATTACGGAACGATGAGCAGAGTGAAAGATATCTGCGAACTGAACCAGATCGCGGTGGAAGATCTCATATATGCGGGGCAGAAAATATACCTCCCAAAATAGAGAAAAATATGGTACACTAGAGCGGAATCAAACTGCGGCCGAAAGGGCGGCAGAAAATAAGTCCGAAAAGAACATAAGGGGAATGAAAATGGACGGAAAAAACAGAGAAGAACAGGAGAACGGAGCAAAAGTCCGGGATCTTGAGGAGTATAAAGCAGAAAACAGAAAAAGAAAACGCAGACGCCGGATCACCGTCGGAATCCTTGCGGGAGCCATTCTCGCAGCCGGAATCGGTACAGGGGTATGGATTCAGCTGCGTACTTTTCAGGGATACGACACGCTGCAGGCAACAGAGACCGAAGACACCGATACGTATATGTTTCAGAAATCCGGAAATAAGATCGTGCGCTACGGCATCGACGGCATCGAACTGCGCGACCGGAAAAATCAGACCCTCTGGAGCGATCATTATACCATGGAAAATCCGCAGATGATATCCTGCGGCGATGCAATTGCCATTTATGATAAAAACGGAACGAAAATTGTTGTATACGATGCCGATGGAAAGGCCGGCGAAATTACCGCGTCGTATCCGATCGTGAAAGCATCCGTTGCAGGCCAGGGCGTCGTTGCGGCGATTCTGGAAAACAACGGGGAGAGCTGGATCAAATACTATAATACCGATGGAACGGAGATCGCCTCCTCCCACCCGAATATGGACAGTCCGGGCTATCCGATGGATCTCTCGCTTTCTTCGGACGGACTCTGGATGGCGGTTTCCTACGCTTACGAAGACGGCGGCAAGATGAAATCACAGGTCGCTTTCTACAATTTCGGGAGCAGGGGCGAGGATCTGGTGGACAACCTTGCAAGTTCATCGAGCTATACCGATATGCTGTGCCCGCAGATCGAAACCGCGGGAACATCCTCATGGGTTGCCTTCTTTGACAACGGCTTCCGCATCTATGAAGGAACGAACAAGCCGAAAGAGACAGTGAGCGTATCAGAAGATGGAGAAATTTTAAGCTGCGCGTATGCAGACGACCGCGTGGTTCTGATTCTGCGCGGGGAGAGTGACGATCATCCGTACCGGATGAAAATCTACAATCTGAAAGGAAAACAGCTTGCGGATGAAAATCTGGATTTCTATTACCAGAACCTTCAGATAGAAGAAAAACAGATTCTGCTGACGAACCGGCAGGAACTGTGTGTATATACCTTAAATGGAAGAAAGAAGTACAGCGGCGTGGTCAGCGAAACACAGATTCACGAGATCCTCGGCATGGGGCAGAACCGGTATCTGCTCGCGGAGGAGGACGGCGTTTCGATGATCCGGCTGAAATAGGAGAAGAAAAACATGAATTGGCTGAGATACGTATTACTTGCGGTGTGTATTCTTTCCGCACTGGCTGGATATCGAAAGGGGCTGGTCCGGACAGTGCTGTCCATGGTGTCCCTGATTCTGGTGACAGGACTGGCGATCTGGATGAATCCGTATGTAACGGATGTGCTGAATGAGCGGACAACGCTGCCGCAGTATGTGGAGAAGAAATGTTTAGAGACATTTGAAAACAATGAATTTCCGTCGGGGGAAAACCAGGAT
The DNA here is from genome assembly GCF_003479155.1 of Blautia sp. AF19-1. Taxonomy (NCBI): domain Bacteria; kingdom Bacillati; phylum Bacillota; class Clostridia; order Lachnospirales; family Lachnospiraceae; genus Blautia; species Blautia sp. AF19-1. Next base: position 11,776 of record NZ_QUGQ01000014.1, on the reverse strand, counting down.
GTGCAGAAGAAATGGCTGGAGAGCATGGGCGTGCCGGAGGAGCTGGTGAACCAGATCCTCGGAAGCGGCGCGGTGCGGGAGTACCAGGAGGAACAGCTGCACAGTCTGGCATCCTACGCGGCGAAGGCGGTATCGGAAAAGATTATGAAAGGAATCGCTTTCTTTCTGACACTGGTGCTGGCCGTTGGTTTCGTGACGATTGCGGTGAAAATTGTGGAATTGATTGCGGAGATTCCGGGGATCAGCTTTTTGAACCGCATGGGAGGAGCAGGACTTGGTGTCGTGCGTGCGGTGCTGTGGATCTGGATTTTCTTTGCGGTGGTGTACTGCTTTCAGGCGACACACTGGGGGAATGTATGCATGAAGCAGATCCAGGGCGATATGGCGCTGGCATGGATTCGGGAGAATAATCCGGTGCTGATGCTGTTGAAGAATGTATTATAAGATGAGAAAAAACGGTTCCTTGTGGGGCCGTTTTTTGGTGGGAGGGGGGACGAGGAAAAGCGGACGTCGTGTGGGCGGCGGATGCGGTGGGAGGGGAGAAACGTGCCGGGGTGCGGGGCTGTGATTTGGGTGGGGCGGAGACCTTGGCGTGGATGGGACGGAACGGGGGAGCACCGAGACAATTCGTCAGGAAAACTGATGTTTTCCCGACTCAGTGTCTCTTGAAATCCGGCTTTGTGAGCCGGATTTCATCTCCCCCGTTCCGTCCCGTCCGCGTCAGGTTCCGCTCCCACCCAAATCAATGCCCCGCGCCCCGGCACGTTTCTCCCCTCCCACCGCATCCGCCGCCCACACGCCGACCGCTTTTTCTCTGAAGTTGAGAGCGGAAGAATCTGCTAGATAGAAGGGGATAAGAATGGAAATGAAAGAACAAATAGGATATTAGTGGAAAAAGTTGAGAGTTGTGGAAAATATGGGGGTTGAACTGATATGAAAAGAAATATCTATAAATATACGTATTTATATAAAAAAAATTACATGTTTTTGTGAAAAAAATATTTATGTGAATTTATAATGAATAAAAACTGAAAATATGTACAAAAAGCACATTGAAAAAAGAAGAAATATAGATATAATGTAAGTATGTAGACGAAAAAGAAAAGCTGAACAAGACTATTTGCATATGAAAAATAAAAAAAACGATGGAAAATATGTAATTATAGATGACGGGACAGCAGGGGGGCTGTTTCTGAGTGAGAATGAATACTATGTTGATGAGAATAAAAAAGTTGTTTTGTGCAATTCTGAAAAAAAAGATAATCTGTTTAGAAAGAGATATAAACTAACACATGGCGATAAGTGTTATAGTATCATCAAATATTTTTGCCCAGAGGTAGAATTTATCTCTATAAAAATTATGGAAACAGGGGAAAGAGGTAGCATTGATTCATTCAAAGCGGCGTTAGAATGGTGCTTAAAAGAAAAGATAAAACTTGTGCATATGAGTGTTGGAACAACAAATTATATAGATGCAAAAAAGATAGAAAATATTATAAAACAAATGGTTTCTAATAAAATGATATTATGTGCAGCGCTATCAAATACAAACTTTCCTACATGGCCGGCATGCTTTGATGGGGTTTTCGGGGTAAGAAATTATATTGCTAAATTGCAGGAAAAAGAAATTTCGGTGTCTAAATCATTTCCTTTTTCGGAAATGAATTCGATACAGTTAAATTTTGATGACGTTTTAAAGAAGATTGTTGGGAAAGAATACAAATCAAATAGTTTTGCAGCTCCGATTATTACTGTGCTTTTGATATGTTATTTAAGGAAAAATAAAAAAGGTTCATACCAAGATGCAAAAAAATTTATTATGAATCATATAAACAAATGTATCTATGAAAAAGAATTGGAATGGAATGGGATTGTGAATAATAAAGCGTGGTCAATTCCGATAATTTTAACACGTACTGTTATTGGGGCAAAGTTGTTATATGAGTGTTTTGGGAAGGAAGACTATGAGTGTATAGTATTAACATCAGAAAAGAACCTAAAAGAGTCTTGCGTGGCAGAAATTCCATTAGAATTTTATACGCATGGGAATGTGACAGAGACGTTAATAATGGCAGTAAATACAATATACAATCCAGATGTGCTTATTATTCAAACGGATAAAAATATATTTGAAAGTAATAGTTTGATAGATTTTGAGGTTTTTGATAAAAAAGGATGGAATGTGAAAACAAGGATGGAGCAAATGCAGTTTGAAAATTGTTATAACGCATATAAATGGATAATAATGCAACTTTTAGACGACTAAAATTTACTGGATTACTTTTGCGATCGCAATGGGTAATAAAATTATGCTCGAAGGGAGGTATTCAAATGAAGAAAACGCTTAAAAAGAAAGAACATAAGGGAAGAAATAATGTGAGTGTTTATGCAAATGGACCGTGTTCATGCACATGCTTTTCTACGTGTGGGTCTGCCTATGTTCAGAAAGCTCAGGCGCAGAATCAGTTATACACAAGTGTATTTGGATCTAATGCTAATCACTAAAATGTAAGAAAGATGAGAGCTGCTACAGTGTTAATTAGTGGTAGTCCTCATTTTAACCGAATCAAGTAAGTCCCCTGCTTCCATTGCGAAAAGCAATAAGCAGTGGGTGGGGACTTGCTTGTATCAGGAGGAGTGCAAGCTCCTTCTGATAAGCTGCGGAGCAGCTATTCGGTTATGAGCAAGTAGCGAAGCGGATTGCGAATATCCGCTTGACTTAGAGGATAAGTTTAAAAGTTGATTTAAGCATTATAAAAAATCGTTTAAGAATATGGCTAGAAGTATTATAGATCCTTTGAAATAGCGTTTGTTAAAATGTTGATATGTTTGTTGTAGAGTAAAAATGCTGACAATAGTAGATTTGATGAAAGAGAATAGAAATGATAGAAGAAAAAGTGAAAGATATATTAAAGAAATATAGAAATTTAGAACAGAAAAAAGACTGGAAAAATCAAAAGCTTTTAGGAAATGATCTAAAATTCAGCGCAAGAGATTTGATAAATGTATATGTGGAGTTAGAAAAAGAATTTGATATTCATTTTAAGGAAAAAGATATTGTGGCTGGAAAATTTGATACATTTGATGACATAATAAAATTGATTAACAAAGAAATAGCATATAAAACAAGAGGAAAAGAACATGCATAAACCATTTATTCATTGTTTCAAAACTGCAAAAGAATATTATGTATATGATGTGAATACTGATAAAATTATTCAGGTGTCTTTCGAAACATATAATTTTTTGGAAAACAATATTTGGGATGAAAAAGCGGAAAGAGAAATAGAAAAGCTAATAAATGAAGGATATTTGAAAAGAACGCGGGTAGAAGAGGTAAAACATTTTGCTACGGACTTTTTAGAATCTTATTTAGAAAATAGAATGAATCAGTTAGTTTTGCAAGTGACACAAAAATGTAATTTGCGTTGCAGTTATTGTGTTTATTCTGGTGATTACAAAAATAGAAATCATAGTCAAAAAGAAATGAGCTGGGAAACTGCAAAAGAAGCAGTAGATTATTTGTATGGGCATTCGATGTCTAGCGAAGACATATATATATCATTTTATGGCGGAGAGCCATTATTAATGTTCAGATTGATAAAAGAAGTAGTTGAGTATGTGAAGAGAGAATATTGCCAAAGAACGGTACATTTTAATTTGACCACTAATGGAACGTTGTTTACACCAGAAATTGTTCAGTATTTTATTAAAAATAATATACAAATTATGTTTAGTTTGGATGGACCTAAAGAAGTGCACGATAAAAATAGAATATTTGCAGGAAGTAATAGAGGATCATTTGAAAAATTGAGAGATAGCATGAAAATGATATATAGTATGGACAGAAAATATTATAAAAAAAATGTGTCTTTCAACACAGTGTTAGATCCCCAAAATGAGTTAAGAACAATATATGAGTTTTTGGATAAAGATAGGCTGATTTCGAAAAATTTGAGTAGAATATCTGTTTTGAATGATAATTATACGGATAAACAATGTGAATTTAGCGGAGAATTTGTTGAAGAACAGGAATATGAATATTTTAAATGTTTTCTTTCAAAATTAAAACGAATTAATGAAAAATTTGTGGCTAGAGCAGTAAAAGAAGAATTTGATAATGAAATGAGAGAAATTAAACAACATGAGGAAAAAATGCAAGAAGAGATTTCAAAGGTAAATCATCATAGTGGTCCCTGTATTCCAGGCGCGAAAAAAATTTTTGTAACAGCAGAAGGAAATATATATCCGTGTGAGCGAGTGAGTGAAATATCAGAAGTTTCCAAAATAGGTGATATAAAAAAAGGAATAGATAAAAACAAAGTGTTAAATTTGCTAAATATAGAACGATATTCGCAAGACCGGTGTAAGGATTGTTGGGCATATCAACATTGCACAATTTGTATAGCATGTGCAGATGACACTAAAAATATTTCAAATAAAGAAATAGAAAAACATTGCTGGAAGGTTAGAGGGGGATTTGAAGAGGCAATGAAAAATTACTGTACTTTAAAAGAACTTGGTTATAAATTTGAGGAGTATGAAGGAAAATGTTAAAAAGAGTAGGTATATTTCCGGTAGATCAAGAAAGTATAACACTATTTGAGAACATACATGAATGTAGATATGGTGAAATTATACATATTGCTTCAATAAAAGCATGGGGACTTTGCGGGAAAAAAATTCAACGTTGTGATGGTAGTGAGATAATAATAGAGGAGGGAATAGGTAATATTATAAAAGAATGTGAAGTGTTAATTCTTCTTGAAAGTTGGCACGATGCATCGCCTGAATATATAAAGAGCGTGGTGAAAACAGCAAAGCAGAAATCCATAACGATAGTTTCTATTAATAATATCAGGAACAGTTTAGAGATAGATCAGCATTATGAAAATGTCGTTGTTGCTAAAAAATTAAAAATTCAAAAAAAGTGTGACGATTTAAGAGTAAGAAAGATAAATATTCCGGTTATTTGCGTTTTGGGTTTGACACAAAATAGTGGAAAATTGAAAATGGAATTAGAACTGCAAAAATGTTTGAAACAAAAAGGATATAAAGTTGCAGCAATTGTTTCTGGATTAAATGGATTAATTGGGAAAGATACATTTTGCTTTGAAAAGAAATATTTAAATGGGAAAAATAGGAATGAAGAGATAATTATAAATATAAATGCGGCTGTAAAGCGGTTAGAACAAGATTATGATATTGTAATTGTTGGGATACCAGGAGCATGTCTCTCGTTTAATCCACAATATTCTAATGATTTTGGCATTACTACACAATTGTTTATGTGTGCAATAGAACCAGATTATAGTGTTTTGATGCTACCATATATGCGCTATGAAGAAGCGTTTATTAGTCATGTTAAAGATGAGGTTCAAAAAAGATATGATATTACAATTAATGATATTGGAATATCAGAATTTGCAATTGATATGGATGCGAGTTTTGAACAAAAAAAGATGTGTTTTTTAAAATTAATTGACAAGGAAAGGGATTTTGAGCATTTGAAAAAAATATCAGTTGTTGATATTAAAAGTGATTCTCAAATAGAAAAATTGAGCGATAGGATTATTTGGACACTTGAAAATTAAACATAAGCTTGTCGCATTTTGAAATATATAGGGGGAAGAAAGAATATGTTGAAAAGAGCAAGCAGAAAATTAAGAAGTACTCCTGCGAAAACATTGATGTATATCATACTGTTTTTAGTACTTTTCCTGGCGATATTTTCTATGCTGATGATTGGAATTGCAAGTGGAAATAAAGTGAAAAGAGCACAGGAAACATTGGCCAACTCTATTACTCTGCGCGGGCCGGCCGAGGGAGAAGCTGGAAAATCATGTACTGTATATGCGATCCCGTCCGCAATCGTAGAAAAGTTCATTGACAGCAATTATGTTCAGGGGTACACCATGGAAGCGGGAACATATTGGCTTGATCCGGTGGATACGGAAACATATATCAGCGAGGAGACACAACAGCGCCTAAAAGGTTATCTGAAAGATTCAGGCATGTATACGATGACGGCTGTTGGAACACTGGACTGCGCATACGATACCTATTTTCTGGCAAAGGGTTACAGGATTGTGGAAGGAAGCGGACTGAGCTACGGAGAACGGGGCAAATACGAAGCTGTGGTAGGAGAAAAATACGCCGAAAAAAATCATCTCCATGTGGGCGATACTGTTAAATATAAAATGGAGCAGGGAACGATCGAATACTATAAAGTAAGTGCCCCGGAAGAAATTAGTTTCAAAATTCGAGGCATTTACAGAACTCCAGAGGTTTATCAGTCCGATTCCGTTGTGAATGACTGGCACAATAATTTAATTTTTATTCCACTGGATATTTTCTGCGAGTATTCTATGAAAGCATTAAAAATTCAAAATGTGGGATTTAATACAGTTACGGTCTATTTGAAAGATACAAAATCAGTTGAACCATTCATAGAAGAAACAAAAAACAAAATAAAAATAGGAAGTGTGGATGATGTTGTACAGACCGATGAAAATGGAATACGTTCCAGCGTAAAGCCAATGGTAATATCACAGCAGGATTTGGAATCTGGAGAATGGTCCTATCAGTTGATTCGAAACAAGGAATGGTATGAGATGGTTGCGAAACCTGTTGAAAAATTGAATCGTCTGATAGGATATATGATCGTAGGATTTGTGACTGCCGGAATTTTACTGTTCGGCATTCTGACCAGCCTGTCAGTCAAAGGGCGAAAACGTGAGATTGGAATTTTACTTTCGATGGGGGAACACAGAAAAAGGATTTTAGGACAGTTCGTTTTGGAGAATTTGGTTCCGGTTTTGATTGCCCTGGTTTTTGCGGCGCTGTGTGCGACACCAACAGCAGAGTATTTCGCAGATCGGATGATTTCGAATCAGGCTGAGAAAGTGGAGCAGGAAAATGAAGATCTGTCGGGAAATATTAAAAACGCGCTCCCGACAAGCGAAATAGCTGCGTATGAATCAACGGGAGTAACTGTTGATACGGATTTGTCCATTGAGTGGAACTGGAAAATCATGACGGGGATGATTCTTGGTATTTTAGATCTTTTCCTTTTGATATTAATTCTGCAAGTCGGCAAAATAACTAGAGAAAGCCCGGCATCTATATTGCTGGACAGAAAGTAGGTGTTCATGAAGAAAAAAAGAATGATAATGATCGTAGCGATGGTTCTGGTGCTGGTATGGCGGGAAGACGTTTTTGCAGTGGAATCTGGAACGACACAGGTTTCGCTACAGGCAGACTGGCTCCAAGAGGGAGATTACCAGTATAGCGTGGAAGAAGATGAAACTGTAACTTTACGAAACTATATCGGGACGGAAAGCGTGATTGTCACACCGAAAGAAGTAGGTGGGAAAGAAGTGACGAGAATCGGAGATTCCTGCTTTTTGAGAAAAACGGATCTTCGGGCAGTGCAGATATCCGAAGGCATTGTTGAAATCGGGGAATCTGCCTTTGCGGAAGATGGTCAGTACAGTGATACAACTGCTGGGTTTATCAGCATTGTAATGCCAAAAACACTAAAAAAGGTAGGAAAAAGCGCATTTCAGGGAACTAGAATCACACAGATTTATTTTTATGATGGTTTAGAGAGCATTGGTGATAATGCCTTTATGTATTGCTCTTCTTTGTCAAAAATACGGATTCCAGATAGCGTGGAGAAAGTAGGACAATTTTTATTTTTGGGAGCTGGAAAACCCTATGAAGAAAGTCAAGATAGTGCGATGAAGATTTTTGGCGGAAAAATAGCGGAAGAACTTGCAAAAGATAATCAAAGAGCCGAATATGGTGGTGAAGAAATGCAGGAAATTTCGATCCAGTATTGGCTTGAGAAGAAGGGGAATGAAACGAAAGAAGAGGTTATAGGACAAAAATATTTTGATAAAAATGATACAGGCTTTGAAAAAGTATTTTTTAAGGCTCCTTCGAGTGGAGAAAAGCAAAGTGGGAAAATAGTCTGGATGGACATATTTCTTGGGGTGTGTATGGTTGGACTAATAGGAATCAGTGTTTGCTTAAAGGATTAAAAATATTATATTTGTGAACAATGAAGAAAATAATAGAGAATAATAAATGTTTATATTTTTTAAAAGAGTTACTCAAATATAAAAAAGAAATAGGTATTTTGAGTATAAGCACTATTGTTTCTACAGTAACTGTATTTCTGCAACCATTATTGATAAAACAGATCACAGACATCGGAATACTCGAAAAAAATATGCCCCAAATTGTTAATGGAGTAGCCGGTTTATTTGTTTGTGTGCTGGTATATTTAATGATTGAAGTTGTGCAGGCAAAAACTTTTGCAGAAATACATAATTCATTCTATAAGAACTTGTATTGCAATGTATTTCGAAAATTATTGCATTTAAAAAAACATTATTTTCAAATGAAAAATAGTATGGAAATAGTGCAAATGTTACAATGCGATGTATCTCAGGTTGCGTCTATGACAGATAGATATGTAGTGATGAGCTTTTCGTATGTTTTTCGTGTAATTAGTGGAATTGCTGGACTTATGCTGTTGAGTCCTGAACTGTTATGCATTGTAGTGATAGTAATTCCAGTGAAATACGTGTTAGTAAAATGTCTTGCTAAAAAGCGTGAGAAAAACATGAAAATGTATATTCAAGTTGAGCAACAATTTGGAGGATGGCTTGGCGATACAATTAATACTGTGGAAGAAATTAAATTGTGGAATCTATATGAATTAAGAAAATGCGAATTTTTAAAACAGATTTGTAAATCGTTAGCGGTTGAAATGAAAGGAACCATGATTGAGACATGGAATATTTTTGGGGATGCTGTTTTAGAGTGGGGTGTAACAATTCTTATTTATTTAGTTGGTGGATATTTGGTGTTCGTGGGAAAAATTTCCATAGGTTCAGTTTTTGCTTTTGTTTCTTATTCTAGTTATGTTACAAGACCGGTAAATAGTTTAATTGATCTGCGTATGCATTTTGCAAGTGTCAAACCGTCCGCTGAACGACTTTATACATTTTTGAATATGGAAGAGGAACGAAGTGGAAGTAAAAGAGTGGAAAAAGAGATTTCGCCAATATTAGAATTTAAAAATGTGAGATTTCAGTATACAAAGGATAGGGAAGTGTTAAAGAAAGTATCTTTTAAACTTGAGCCGGGAGAAAAAGTGGCTATTATTGGAAAAAATGGAAGTGGAAAATCAACAATTTTGGAATTACTATTACGATTTTATGAACCGGAAGAAGGAGAAATTTTATGTAATGGTGAAAATATAAAAGTGCTAAAATTATCAGAATACCGAAGCCTTTTTTCTGTTGTGAGTCAGAAATCAGCGTTGTTTTTGGGGGACATTGTGCAGAATATAGATTTGGAGGGGAAAGCAGACAGACAAAAACTGAATGAGGTACTAAGGAAAAGTGGCGTGAAAAAATACTTGCAACGTTTTCCAGAAAAAGAAAAAACACAAATAGGAGATGATGGAGCATTTCTTTCAGGAGGAGAAAGACAAAAGCTTGTGGTTGCACGGGCACTATTGAAAGATGCGCCGGTTATGCTTTTTGATGAAGCGTCCAGTGGATTTGATGTAGAAGCCAATGAATATCTTTATAAAATTATAACAGAAGAAATGCCGGAAAAATCTGTGATTTTTATTACACATCATTATGATAAACTGGAAAAATTTGATAAAGTATATTTGGTAAAAGATGGGTTTCTTACGGAAGTGAGAACTGGAAAAATGTAGAGGCGACTAGATTATAGTAGAAAGGAACAATATGGCAGAACTGGAATTAAAAGAGGTAAGCTATTTTTACGAGAGCGGCGGAAAGAGAATTGATATTTTGGATAAAGCCAGCTATTCATTTGAGAAGGGTACTCTTTACACGATTGTTGGTCCTTCTGGATCGGGGAAAACAACGACGCTGACTTTGGCGGGTGCGCTGGAAGAACCTAAGAGCGGCTGCGTGTGCTTTGAAGGAAAAGATATCCGGGAAATTGGCTATACAAGATATCGAAACAGCAAGATTGGAATTGTGTTTCAGGCGTATAATCTGCTGCCTTATCTGACCCCGCTGGAGAATGTGCTGGCGGCAATGGAAATTACGTCAAATCCGATTAAAAACAAAAAAGAACGGGCGCGGGAACTTCTGACACGAATGGGAATTACAGAAGATCAGATGAACCGCAATATCAATAAACTTTCAGGAGGCGAACAGCAGCGCGTAGCGATTGCGCGTGCGATTTCGACAAATGCAGAGGTGATTCTTGCGGATGAGCCGACGGGAAATCTGGACGTTGATACGGCGGCTGGCATTGTGAAAATTTTCAAAGAGCTGGCTCATGAAGATAAGAAATGTGTAATAGCAGTTACACATTCGGAAGCATTTGCCGCGGAGGCAGATGTGGTGGTACGGCTGGAAAAGAAAAAATTGCAGGATTAAACATGAGGGGGAGGGAAAGTTTTTATGAACTGGATCAAAAGAGCATTTCGCAGTATTTCTTATCATAAAAAAAATACAATTCTGATGTTTTTAAGTTTCCTGATTTTATCCATCCTGATCCTGTTTGGCTTATGTATCCGCGCGGCAAGTCGGGAACGGATATGGGAGATTCGGACGAGCATCGGAGGAAGCGTGCTTGTATCGAATGAGCGTCAGATATACAGTGAAGAGCCGCGCGGTGTGAATTCGATTTCACATCAAAAATATTTGGAACTCTGCGCTGATGAAAGAATTCGGTTTGGCAGCTGTAATACGGTGACAGCTGCTCTGGCGGATAACTTTACAGCTGAAATTATGGACGGACAGGAAGAAAATGGAACAGAAAATATTTATGTGGAGGGATCATCTGATCCTGTCGAGTATTTTAGTTCTGTTTCTTCTGTAGTTACACTGATTTCGGGACATGTACCGCAGAATGCAGAAGAAGCGGTAGTCAGTGATGGGATTGCGGAACGGAATGGACTGGGAATAGGAGATACCATAGCTGTTCTTTCACCATACACAAAGGAGCGGTATACATTTAAAATCAGTGGTATTTACAGTACGAACGAGGCAGCTTACAGTGGAAATGTGGTATATAATAACCCAGCAAATGCTATCTATACCCTGGATACACCAGTTTATGAGATGAATGAAAATGATAATGTAAAAGAAATTACATTGCAGTTGAAGGACCCGGAAGAAGGAAGAGCGTTTGCTGAAGATGCGAAAAAAATGCCGGAATATATCAAAGAAGAATATGATATGGACTATACGGTAAATGTTTCAGCTTATAAAGCGGTGGCCGACAGCCTGAAGAGCCTGGCAGGGATTTCGAATCTCATGGTGATAGTTTCCGTAATCCTTGGAACTATCACATTAAGTTTTTTGATTCTTATGAATTTGCGGGATCGCATGTTTGAGATTGGCATTCTTCTTTCTGTTGGAGAAACAAAGATGCGGATTATGCTGCAGATGTTGATGGAATCTTTTTGCCCGGTATTGCTGGCAATTACAGCGGGGGTAATTTTTTCTTATCCTTTGGCGAATGTGATAAAAATAGCTGTAGATCTTTCGAACGGTGTGCAGGCTGCAATTAAGACACAGCAGATTATAATATTGTATCTTTGTGGAATGGGGGTTGTGCTGGCTTCTTCTATGGTTATGGTATACCAGATTGTACGATATCAGCCGAAAAAGATTTTGATGATGGAGTAAAAAAAGAAATAGTCAGATAAAATACTGAATATGCAGAATTAACTATATTTTTCTAAAAATAAGAAAATTCGAAAAAAGGT
>NZ_QUGQ01000013.1:0-104945 GCF_003479155.1 Blautia sp. AF19-1 | reverse complement strand
CACCCACGCGTTACTCACCCGTCCGCCGCTCAGTCAGTTAAGAATCATCCGAAGAATCTCCTTAACTGCTTCGCTCGACTTGCATGTGTTAAGCACGCCGCCAGCGTTCATCCTGAGCCAGGATCAAACTCTCTGATAAAATGTTTGTTCCAAGTTCAAAATCAACATACTAGCTAATTTATCCCTTTTACTGTTTTAAAGGATCTTTCGATCGTTTTGAATTACTTATTCAGAACTTTCGAGGATGTGTTTCACTGTTTAATTATCAAGGATCTTTGCTGTTCCGACTTGGATCAGCTCGTTTATTTTATCACAGAACCTTTCGTTTATCAAGAACTTTTTTAATTTATTTTTTGAAGCTTTTTCGAACTTCTTTGCTGTTCTCTCGATCAGCAACTCGTTTATTTTATCAAACTCATTTGCTTTTGTCAAGAACTTTTTTCAAGTTTTTTTGAAGCAGTTTTTGCAACCCGCGGCAGCCACCCGGCTCCGAACTAGGTTTTTCTGTTTCAAAAGAACTCATTCACTGTAGCTCTCGCTGACAGCTTAGTTATAATAACACCACCAAAAGCAAAAGTCAACACCTTTTTTCGAATTTTCTTATTTTCAGAAAAATACACACAATTCTGTATATTCATTTTTTTATCTAACTACTTGTTAAATACAAAAAATCAGCAGAAAACACCTTCTATAAAGTCCGTTTTCTGCTGACTTTTCTTCTTAATATTAGTCAAGCGGATGTTCGCAATCCGTTTCGCTACTTGCTCATAACCAAATAACTGCTTCGCAGCTTATCAGGAGTGACTTGTACCACTCCTGATACAAACAAGTCCCAACCCACTGCTTATTGCTCCACGCAATGGAAGCAGGGAACTTACTTGATTCGATTAAATCACTTTCGTCGTCCACTCCGAGCAGTCCCATACGCTGGTTGCCAGGCCATCATAAAATTCCGGCTCATGGCAGACCATAAGAACAGTTCCTTTGTACTCTTTCAGTGCGTTTTTCAGCTCCTCTTTCGCGTCCACGTCAAGATGGTTCGTCGGCTCGTCGAGGACAAGGAGGTTAGTTTCGCGGTTGATGAGTTTGCAGAGGCGCACTTTTGCCTGCTCGCCGCCGGAAAGGACACGCACCAGGCTTTCAATGTGCTGTGTGGTAAGACCGCATTTGGCGAGCGCTGCGCGGACTTCATACTGGGTATAGGATGGAAATTCTTCCCAGATTTCCTGGATACAACTGTTGGTGTTGCCTTTTGGCATTTCCTGCTCGAAATATCCGATTTCCAGATAATCGCCAAGCTCCACGTTTCCGCCAAGGGACGGAATCAAACCGAGGATACTCTTTAAGAGTGTTGTTTTTCCGATTCCGTTGGCACCGGTGAGCACGATCTTTTCGCCACGCTCGATCGCAAAGGTCAGCGGTCTGGAAAGCGGTTCTTCATAGCCGATCACAAGTTCTTTTGCAGTCACAACGAAACGACCCGAAGTGCGCGCAGTGCGGAAATGAAATTCCGGCTTTGGTTTTTCTTTCGCAAGCTCGATCACATCCATCTTATCCAGCTTCTTCTGCCGTGACATAGCCATGTTTCTGGTTGCCACACGGGCTTTGTTTCGTGCCACGAAATCCTTCAGTTCACTGATCTCCTGCTGCTGACGGTTATAGGCAGCTTCCTTCTGCGCTTTTTTGACCGCATAAACCTCCTGGAAGTGATCGTAATCACCCACATAACGATTCAGCTCTTTGTTTTCCATATGATAGATCAGATTGACAACACTGTTCAGGAATGGGATATCGTGAGAGATCAGAATGAAGGCATTTTCATACTCTTCAAGGTATCGTTTCAGCCAGGTGATATGTTCCACATCCAGGTAGTTGGTCGGCTCATCTAAAAGAAGGATATCCGGTTTTTCCAGCAGCAGTTTTGCCAGAAGGACCTTCGTTCTCTGTCCGCCGGAAAGCTCAGTGACATCGCGTTCGAGACCGATCTCCTCGAGGCCGAGTGCACGGCCGATCTCTTCGATTCTCGAATCCAGAATGTAGAAATCGTGTGCATCCATCATCTCCTGAATCACACCAAGTTCCTCCATCATCTGATTCAGCTCGTCCTCGGAGGCATCTCCCATGGAATCGCAGATCGTGTTCATCCGCTCTTCCATCTCGTACAGCCAGGAAAAAGCGCTTTTTAACACATCACGGATCGTCATACCTTTTTCCAGAACGGTATGCTGGTCCAGATAGCCGACACGGACATTTTTTGCCCACTCAACCTTTCCCTCATCCGGCATCAGCTTTCCGGTGATGATGTTCATAAAGGTTGATTTTCCCTCACCATTTGCGCCTACCAGACCGATGTGTTCCCCCTTTAAGAGGCGGAACGATACATCTTCAAAAATCGCACGGTCGCCGAAGCCGTGGGACAGATGTTCTACATTTAAAATACTCATGCATAAATTCTCCTTCTTCTGTTGTATTGGAATTTTCCGATCTCCTGATCGTTTTCTTTTTCATATGTAACTATTCAGAGCCATGCAAAATGGAAGAAAATTGCGAATCATGCTTGCATGAATGAGCGGTTTTCTTCCTTTTCATATGGCGAGAAGCAACATCGAGATGCAGCGTAAGCGGAATCGAGATGGGGCTCTGAATAGTTACTTTCCTATTATAGTCTGAATCATTATATAGGGAAATTCCCTCTTTTGGCAAGCTTTTTCTATACCGTCCCAGGCTTTTATCCCATATCCGGAAAGTATCCTTTTCCGCAGCAAAAAAGAAGAACTCCTTCGGAAAAAGGTTCTCCTCTCAGAATTCTTCTTTTTGTTTTTTTGTTCCAAAACCATAACCATTTCGGAATTTTAAGAGCATTTCTTTTTTTGTCCATACACCCAATCCGCATACATTTCCTTCACGGATGGATAGACATACTCCACAAGATACTGCGAGTTCTGCATTTCTTCGCGTGTAGATTCGCCTGAAAGCACAAGGGCTGCAGAAATATCCGCCATGTTTGCGCACGCAATGTCCGTATAGAGACGGTCTCCCACAAGAACAGCCTCATCGCGGGTTCTGCCTGTCATATCAAGTGCCATCTCAACCATCCGTGTACCTGGTTTTCCGATATAAGTCGGCATGCGGTGGACCGCATGTCCGATCATCTCGCAGATGGAACCGCAATCCGGCACGTAGCCGAATTCAATCGGACAAGCATAGTCCGGGTTCGTTGCAGCGTAATCGAGCTCCGGGCGCTCTGTCAACAGCCGACAGATATCCGTCAGTTTTTGATACGTCAGTTCATTGTCATAGCTTGCAAGCACACATGCAATTCCTTCTTTCTCCGGATCGTGGGTGGTACACACACCGAAGCTCTCCAATTCCCGGATCAGAGAGTCCGTTCCCAGCACATAGACGGGACGGGATCCATATTTCTGCTTCAGATAATGCGCTGTTGCAACAGAAGCCGTCAGAAAGTTCGCGCTTGTTGTCGGGATGCCCAGCTTTGCAAATTTTTTCCGGTAATCTGCTACGCTCATCGTCGTATTATTTGTGATAAACACATAATCTCCACCGTACTCGGACAGTCCGTTTAAAAATCGGTCTGCTCCCGGAATCAGACGGTTCCCCACGCAGATGGTTCCGTCGATATCCAAAAGGAACAGCTTTTTTTCTCCAATCGGTATCACTTCGCGTTGCGGCAGGAAACGGCCACATCCGGATAATTAGTGATGACTGCGTCAACACCGGCCTCCATCAGACGCTCGATCTCCGCCTTATCATTGACCGTCCACACATGCACCGCAAGATCGCTTTCCACATACTGCTGAAGAAAGTCTGCCATCTGCACATGAAAGGTTGCCGGATGAAGAGCTCCTGTTCCGATTTTTTTCGCATAATTCACGACATCATAAATAATATCTGCGTAGAGGATGCCGGTGCTGGCTTTCGGATCCAGTTCCAGAATTTTTGCAATGCTGTAATGGTTAAAGGAAGAATAAATCACGCGATCTTCCATCTCCATCTCTTTTGTCAGCTCGAGTACCTTTTTTTCCAGGTCTTTATACCAGAAAATACCGGTTTTCAGCTCGACATTGATCGTCATTCCCGTTGGCTTTAATGCTTCATATACTTCGCGAAGCGTCGGAATTTTTACATTCTGATATTCCAGATGTGTCTTATTAAAGTTCAGGTTCTTCAATTCCGCAAGCGTATAATCTTTGACAAATCCGCTTCCGTCACTGACCCGGTCGATTTCTTCATCGTGGACAACAACCATCTCGCCATCTTTCGTCAGCTGTACATCCAGCTCCACACCGTCTGCTCCCTGCTCTGCCGCAAGAAGAAACGCTTCCAGTGTATTTTCCGGTGCATATGCACTGGCTCCTCTGTGTGCCCATACTTTTGTTTTCATCTCGTATCTGTCCTCCATTTTCCGTTCCCATTTCCAAATCTGCACTCTTTTCTATCTTTTGTCCCGACTGCAGCTTTTTTCCTTTTATCGTAAGCCTGAAAACAAGTGAAAAAAGCGGTGCTGATTTTTTTACATCTTCTGCGGGATTGCTATAGATTCGGAAGCGCGCCGGATTTTTGTCTCCGACGCATTTCCAGTCATATCTGAAAAATCATTTCCGTAAATCGGATCTTCCCATTCACAAAACCGTTCAAACACGCTTTGGGAACTCGTTTTTCTTCACTATAGGACGAAATCTTATTTTTGTAAAGCCTGTCTCTTATTCATTTACCAGATTATAATCCTCGATGGAGCTGTTGATCTGGGAAGCCATTGATTCTACTGCTTTCTCCGGGGTCTCATTTCCGTTGATCATATTCTCGATTTCTGTTTCCACAATCTGTCTTGCCTCCGGGAATACAGAGAGAAGTGCGCCGGCGTACTGCGGCTTGGAATCGTGCAGCTGATCAATCGCGGTCTGGAACTGTGGATACTGTGCCACATTATCTTTGAAGGTCTGCTCCTCATCAGCAGCTGTTGTTACTGGGAAGTAACCAGTCTCGGCATTCCAGTATGCCTGAGACTCCGGGGAAATCAGGAATTTGATAAATTTCCAGGTGGCGGCTGCTTTTGCATCATCGTTGTTGTTCAATGCCCAGAGAGATGCTCCTCCGATGGAAACACCGCCCTCATCGCCGTCCTTGATTGTCGGGAAATATGCGGTTCCAACTTCGAAACTTCCGTTGACATCCTGTAAAATCTGTTTCAGGGATGCGGTAGAGCCAAGAGTGATCGCTGCTTTTCCGGAAGTAAAGTCTGTTGTTGCGGTATCGCTTCCGGCACGGCCTACGTTTGGTGCAACGTCGGCATCATTCAGGGCTTTCCACGCATTTAAGATGTTGAGCGCTCCGCCGTTGGAATCAAATTCAACCGCAGTAGCAGCAGCATCACGGCCATTTCCATTATCCGCATAGGAAAGTCCCTGTTTGCAGAGCCACTGTTCGAAATACCATCCATAGATGGAGAGTGCCAGCGGTTCACCGGCTCCGCCCTTTGTTTTCAGATCATCACCGATGGCAAGAATTCCTTCCAGGCTTGTAGGAACCTCGGTGATCCCTGCTTTTTCAAACATATCTTTGTTGTAATACAGAATCGGTGTGGACGAATTGAATGGCATCGAGTACAGCTCATTGTTTACCGTATAATAAGCAGCGATATTCGGCTCGATCTGGGAAATGTCATAGCCATCTGCATTAATCAGCTCCTGCATCGGAATGACCCAGCCGGAATCAATCATAAAGCGTGTTCCGATATCATAAATCTGTACCAGGTCTGCTCCCATATTTCCGATCTGTGCACTTTTCAGTTTGTTAATCGTATCATCATATTCTCCCTGATAAACCGCCTCAACGGTAATGCCATCGGTATTCTCTTCATTGAATTTATTGACAAGATAATCCATTGCCTCGCCATTGACACCGCCCATGGAATGCCAGAAGGTAATCGTGGTTCCCTTCGTATCCTGGTTTAAATCCGGTGCTTCTGCGCCATCTGCCGTACTTCCTGCCTCTGTGCTGGCTGTGGTTTCATCCGTTGTTGCACCCTGTGCCTCACTCGTTGTTTTTCCGCCTCCACATCCAGTAAGCGCCATAGCTGCCATAGAAGCCGCAAGAATCGATGCAATCACTTTTTTCTTCATTTTTTTCTCCTCGTTTTTCATACAGTTTTCTATTCTTTTTTCTGTCACAGGAATCAGCCCTTGACTGCTCCTGAAAACATTCCTTTGATTAAGGCCTTCTGGCCTACGATAAAGATGGAAATGGATGGAATGATAATCATTACCACGCCCGCCAGCATCAGGGTAATCGACTGTGCGTCGACGCTGTTCAGCATACTGATACCAATCTGTACGGTACGCTTGCTGTCCGAACCTGTAACCAGCAGCGGCCACATGTACATATTCCATGCATTGATAAAGGTGTAAACCGCCATTGCTCCCATTGCTGACTTTGTCAGCGGCATCAGGATTTTTACGATAAACCGCAGATTCCCGCAGCCGTCCAGCTTCGCCGATTCATAAAGCGAAATCGGAAAGGTCATGTAGAACTGGCGGAACAGGAAAATTCCCATTGCAGAGGTAAGAGAAGGCAGGATCAGAACAATATAGGTATCGAGCAATCCGAGACTTCCTACTGTCAGATAATTGGAAATAATGGTTGCCTCACCCGGCACCATCATGGTCGCCATGACCAGCATAAACAGAACATTTTTTCCTTTGAAATTCAGGAAAGAGAAGGCAAATGCCGCAAGAGAACACGTTACAATCTGACCCAGCGTAATGCTGCCCGCAACCAAAAATGAGTTCAGGACAAAGCGTACCAGCGGAATTTTATGAAATGCTTCCACGAAATTTTCCAGCGTCGGATGTTTTGGCACGATGTTCATTGCCATTGTGTAAAGCTCGCCGGACGGCATAAACGCTACACTGATGGTATAAAGCAGCGGAAACAGCATAAACAGACAAACGATCAGGTTCATGGTAACCAACGCTGTTTTCTGAAGCATTTTCTTTCTTTTTGCTTTTGCATTCATTGCCAGATGCAGTGCCTGCAGCTCCTCTGCAGAATAAGTTTTTGGTCCGGCAATCGTAGTTGCTATTGTAGACATCAGTATTTTACTCCTCTCTTTTCCACGCGGAACATAACCAGGGTAAGCGCCATGACAATCAGAAACAAAACAACGGACTGTGCGGCTGCGCTTCCAAACCGGTAATTAAAAAACGCATCACGGTATATCGAATATACAATCAGGTTCGTGGATTCTCCCGGTCCTCCCTGTGTCAGGATTTTCACCTGTCCGAATGACTGGAATGCCTGAATAATGTTAACAACCAGTGTGTAGAACATGATCGGAGAAAGCCCCGGCAGTGTCAGCTTAAAAAATTTCTGTACTGCATTCGCTCCATCTACAGAAGCACGCTCATAAATCGAATCATCAATGTTTCCAAGTCCCGCCGAAAAATACAGGAAATTGATGCCACTGTTCAGCCATGCCGTAAGGACAGCCACACAGATCAGCGCATATTTCGGATCACTGACCCAGTTAATGCTCACATGCAGCAATTTGTTTACGATACCGATCGTGGGATTTAAGATAATCTTGAAAATCATGGCACCTGAGCTCGATGCTACTGCCATTGGGAGTGCATAGGAAGTACTGAATACCCGGATTCCCGGAAAAGCCTTGCTGCAAAGAACTGCTCCCAGAAGGCCAAGCGCCATACTTCCGACTACAACAATCGCCACAAATTCCAGTGTAACCCAGAGACTGTTGTAAAAGGATGGATTCGATAATAAGCTTTTATAGTTGTCCAGTCCCACATACAATTTCGCTTCTCCAAGCTTGTTTGTCTTATACAGGCTCAGATAAATGGTTTTAAAAAACGGATAAAACAGAAAGATGCTAAAGATCACCATACTCGGGATCAGATACATATAAACTTCTGCTTTTTTACACTTTTCGATTACTTTTTTCACTTTCTGCTCCTTCTTATGCTGTTGCACGTTCTTCTTTTTCAACCGGCCGAGATAAAATATTTTCTTCTGTAAACGGATCAAAGATCTGTGCTTTTTCCATATCTGCATACAATGTAATGCTTTCCTTTGCAGTAACCGGCACCTCGGAAGGCACTCTTGCTGTAATCAGATTTTTTCCGGTATTCATATGCAGATACGCTTCTGCACCTATCATCTCCCGCAGGTCAACAAATGCCTTCAACTGATTCTCTTTATAACAGATCCGATGTGCGGAAGCGGTTATTTCGTCCTGTAAATCCTCCGGTCTCAGGCCTAAGATCACCATTTTTCCGAGATAAGTGCGACGAAGCACCATTTCGTTCTCTCCTCTGGCACGAAGGGTAACTCCTCCGTCTCCTTCCAGATAAACCGCTCCGTTTCTTTCCGTCACCATCGTTTCCATAAAATTCATAC
This sequence comes from Blautia sp. AF19-1, assembly GCF_003479155.1. Taxonomy (NCBI): domain Bacteria; kingdom Bacillati; phylum Bacillota; class Clostridia; order Lachnospirales; family Lachnospiraceae; genus Blautia; species Blautia sp. AF19-1. Next base: position 96,515 of record NZ_QUGQ01000013.1, on the reverse strand, counting down.
TCGGAGCTCCGATAAAACCGGCCACAAATTTGTTTGCCGGATGGCGGTAAATCTGCTCCGGTGTATCCGCCTGCTGCACAACACCGTCTTTCATGACAATAATTTTTGTACCAAGCGTCATTGCCTCCGTCTGATCATGTGTAACATAAATCACCGTCGTTTTCAGTTCCTTATGTAATTTTGCCAGCTCCACCCGCATCTGTGCCCGCAGCTTCGCATCCAGATTCGAAAGCGGCTCATCCATTAAAAATGCTTTCGGCCGTCTCATAATTGCGCTTCCAATCGCAACTCTTTGTTTCTGACCGCCGGAAAGGGCTGCCGGTCTCCGGTCAAGTAAATGCTCAATTCCAAGCATTTTAGCTGCCTCATGTACCTTTTTATCAACTTCATCCTTGGGCTGTTTCCGGATTTTCAGAGAAAACGCCATGTTTTCATATACCGTCATATTCGGATAAAGCGCGTAGTTCTGAAATACCATCGAAAGATCGCGATCCTTTGCTTCTACATAATTACAAAGCTGTCCATCAATCCAGAGCTCCCCGCTCGTAATCTCCTCAAGACCGGCAATCATCCGAAGCGTCGTCGATTTTCCGCAGCCGGAAGGTCCAACAAAAATCACAAACTCCCGATCCGGTATTTCAAGCGAAAAATCCTGAACCGCATAATGTTCCTTATCATAAGATTTACAGACATTCTTCAACACAATATTTGACATTCGTTTTTCTTCCTCCTCGTCTTGTCGAGATTCATTATACCTTTCCTTCCGTAAAGCCCACTACCACCGCTTTGTAAAATACCCGTTAATAAAATAACCGGCTACTTTACAAAAATCTTTTACATTTTCTCTCATCTCCGTCTCCATCCCCTTCTTTTCCAGCCATTTTTCCAGATCACTCTTTGTAAAATCCCCGAAAATCACCCGCAAAACCAATTTTCAAAACGAGTTCTGAATAGCCATTCCTTTTTCCAATACCAGACAGATTATTTTTAACACACAAAAAAAGCGCCGTAACTATCAAAGTCACCGCACTTTTTCATCACAATATCTATATTCTTCTCTCATCTCAACGCAGTTGGCGCTCCCGCGCCCACGTCCGTGTCCGTCCTTCGCACAGCCCCGTAACGCACACAAGGGTGGTGCGCATTTGCAGGGAGCGTGTAATTCTTAGGTTCTGGTATTTTGCGTTATGCGCCAAAAATCAACTATCTGAGTGACAGCGAGTTTTGATTTTTGGCGCATGGTTTTAGCAAAATGACAGAGCCTTAGAATTACTAGCTCCCGAAACCGCGCATCACCCTTGTGTGCGTTACGGGGCGTCCGTCCCCACCTCAGAGCCTATTCCACCGGTTCCGCCGGCACAAACACCCTGCTGTTTTCCTGTTCTTTCGGTTTTTCCGCTCTTTCCGTTGCCTCCCTGCAGAAATACTCCTGTGAATTCACCAGCATCTTTCCGCGCTTATCCGGCTTTGTATACGTTCCGTCTGCCTGTAAAATACTGGCTTTCACATTATCCTTCATCTGGATATCAAGAATATGCATTACTTCTTTCTTGATCTGCTCATCCTCAACCGGGAACACGATCTCCACCCGTTTTTCCAGATTTCGCGGCATCCAGTCCGCGCTTCCCATAAACACCTCTTCATTTCCACCACTGTAGAAGTAGAAAATCCGCGCATGTTCCAGGAAATTGCCGACAATCGAGCGAACGGTAATATTCTCGCTGACACCCGGGATTCCAACCTTCAGGCAACAGATTCCCCGGATAATCAGGTCAATCTTTACTCCGGCTGCCGAAGCACTGTAAAGCGCCGCAATAATATCGCGGTCGCATAACGAGTTCATCTTCGCAATAATATGCGCTTTCTGTCCCTTCTTTGCGTGCTCCTCTTCCATCGCAATCAGATGCAGGAACCGGTCCTTCATCCAGAGCGGTGCAACAATCAGTTTGTTCCAGCGATCCGGCTCCGAATAGCCCGAAAGCATGTTAAATACTGCTGTTGCGTCCTCACCGATCTTTGCATTGCATGTCAGCAGACCACAGTCCGTATACAGCTTTGCCGTAGAATCGTTATAGTTTCCCGTGCCAAGATGTACATATCTGCGAATACCTGTCTCCTCACGCCGAACCACCAGTGTAATCTTACTGTGTGTTTTCAGTCCCAGAAGACCATAAATTACATGGCATCCCGCTTTCTCCAGCATCTTTGCCCAGACAATATTGTTTTCTTCGTCGAACCGTGCCTTTAATTCCACCAGTACGGAAACCTGCTTGCCGTTTTCCGCCGCCTGCGCCAGTGCCGCGATAATCGGAGAATTGCCGCTCACACGGTACAGCGTCTGTTTGATTGCCAGTACATCCGGATCCTTTGCTGCCTGTTGTACAAATTGCACGACCGGATCAAACGTCATATAAGGATGATGCAGTAAGATGTCTCCTTTTCGGATGTTTGTAAAAATGTCATCCTCATTCATCAGCGCCGGAACTGCTGCTGGAATGTATTTTGGAATTTTATACTCATCAAAGCCGTCGAGCCCATACATTTTCATTAAAAACGTCAGATCGAGCGGTCCCGGAATCCGGAACAGGTCGTCTTCATCGATGTCAAACTCTTTTTCCAGCATCTTCAGGAGCCGCTTATCCATCTTATCTTCCACCTCCAGACGGATCACTTCGCCCCACTGACGTTTTTTAAGCTGCTTCTGGATCTCTTTTAACAGGTCGGAAGCCTCATCCTCATCGATCGAAAGATCTGCATTTCGCATAACACGGTACGGATGCGCGCAGACCACATCGTAGCTTAAGAACAGCTTTCCAATGTTCCGCTCGATGATCTCCTCCAGAAGAATCACATACCGCTGTCCCGTCTTTTCATCCTGCGGAAGCAGAATAAAACGCGGCAGTACCGAAGGAACCTGAACCGTCGCAAATTCCAGTTCTTTTTCCTTTTCCTTCTCCTTGCCTTTCTTCTCTTTCTTATCCTCCGCACGGCTCAGAAGCGAATCCTCTTTCTTCTGCACCAGTGCACCGATATTCAATGTTTTGTTCCGGATCAACGGGAACGGGCGGGCCGAATCCATGGCCATCGGGGTCAGAACCGGGTAAATGTTTTCCTCAAAATAGGAATCCACATACTCCGCCTGCTCCTTCGTCAGCTTCTCGTGCTCACTGATAATCGTAAGGCCAACGTGCTCCATAGACGGAACCGCCGAGCGATTGTACGTATTGTACTGCAGCTGCACCAGCTCATGCGTCCGTTTGCTGATCTCGGTAAGCTGCTCCTTCGCATCCATGCCGGACAGATCCTTTTTCGTATAGTTTGCATGCACCTGGTCTTTTAGTGAAGCCACACGGACCATATAAAACTCATCCAGGTTGGAGGATGTAATGCTGATAAATTTCAGACGTTCAAACAGCGGAATACTCTTATCCCGCGCCTCGTTTAAAACACGCTCGTCGAAGCTGACCCAGCTCAACTCCCGGTTGCGGAAATATTCCGGTTTCTTATATGGTGCAATATCCATCTTTCTTCGCCTCCTTTTACATCTGCCGTTTCAGTTTGATGACCGGCTGTATGCTGAATACCTCATTGAAGAAATCTAATTTTTCCTGGCACAAACCTTGCTCAAGGGTAAAATCGCGGTTGACCGTGAGCGAAAGCTGCAGCTCGCGCTCCTTTAATGTGGCGCGGATCGCCTGAATCTTCTGCAAATGACTCCGGTCGAGCGCATTCGCCAGACGGACGATTGCGGTCAGTTCGGATACTGTCAGATACTGCTCGGCACTCAAGGACGATTCCATCACCAGCTCATCGTAGGACGGGAGCGTAACCGTGTTGTATCTTGCAATCAATGCCACCATCTCACGCTCAATGTGCGACAATCCGATGATTTCATTTGACATGATAATATTATAGGAAGAATCCGCCACATTATTGAAACTGATGTATTTTCCAACGTCATGCAGCATCACTGCCATCTGGAGAAGCAGCCGTTCGCGCTCTTTCATACCGTGCATCTTTTTCGTCGCATCAAACATGGCAAGCGCTGTCATCTCCAGGTTCTGGACATGCGGACGGTTCACTGCGTACCGTTTTCCGATATTTTTTGCCGCCATCAGAATATCATTTTCGAAATTATGACCGCCTTTCAGCAGTTTCATCTGCTCCGCATACTCGTATGCAATACCACGTGTCATATGCACGCCCGGAATCCAGATATGCTCCGCACCCATCATATCAATCAGACATTTATAAATCACAGCAGACGGATACATCAGTGAAGCGTTTTCCAGCGGAATACCAAGTTTTACGGCGAGCTCCATCGGTGACTGGCGGATAATTTTCTCATACCAGGTATTAAAGTTTTCGCGGGAAATGATTTTTGTCGTTTTTTCTTCAATGTTCTGATAAACACTGTCGGTGAAAACATCGCCGATCAGCATAATGTTTTCAATTTTGCGGTCTTTCAGATACATCTTTTTAAAGCTTGATACTTCGTTCCAGATCAGCTCCTCGACCATCTCTTCGTAATGTTCCGTCTCACTCTGAATTCCGGCAAGACGCTCGCGGATGCGAAGACTTCCCATGCGGATGTTCTGTGTTGTGACAAGTGCATCCTTGTCGAACAGGGAAATCTGAAAACTGCCACCGTCAAGATCGAGAATCGCAGTTCCCTTTTCAATGATCTTGTTAAAATTGTCCTCCATCGCCGCGAGCGCTTTATAGCTAAGAAAACGCTGCTCCGAGTTGGAGAGAACCGTGACAGAAAGACCGGTCAATTGATGAATTTTTCCAAGGACATAGAGACTGTTCGACGCCTCACTGATCGCACTGGATGCCGTTGCACGGTAATCGTCCACGCGATAGCCTTCCATAATCCGCACAAAATCTGCGAGTACACGGCACAGCTCTTCTTCCATTTCCGGGCGAATTTTTCCCAGCGTGTACGTATCTTTTCCAAGCTCCATCCGATGGCAGATCTTATCCACGCTTCGGATACCCTGCTTTTTGGAGATCTCGAAAATCTCCAGAATGACGTCGTAGCTGCCGATATCAATGGCAGCAAATGTGGAATACTGCATATATGCTTTTCCTCCTTCTTTTTCAAAGGATATCCCAAAAAGCCCGCTCCCAATACCAAGCGGACTTTTTGACCTTTTTCTTTTTACTGTTTTCCGAGCAGATAATCGATAAACTGCTGTGCGGTACGGCCGGAAAGACCGCCGTGGGACAGTTCCCATTTATTTGCTTCTGCTAAAAGCTCTTCCTCGCTTAACTTCACGCCGTAGCGGTCGGCCAGAACGGAAACGATCTTCTGGAACTCTTTCTTATCCGGCGCACCGAAATAGATGCTGACACCGAAGCGGTATACCAGGGACAGCTTCTCCTGTACCGTATCGGAAGTGTGCATATCCTGTCTCGTTCCCTCTTTGTCGCTGTAGTTCTCCTTGATCAGGTGGCGGCGGTTGGAGGTCGCATAGATGAGGATATTGTCCGGGCGTTTTTCCAGACCTCCCTCGATCACAGCTTTCAGGTATTTGTACTCGATCTCAAACTCCTCGAAAGAAAGATCGTCCATGTAGATAATGAATTTATAATTTCTGTTTTTGATCTGCGCAATCAGCTCGTTCAGATCCTGGAATTGATGCTTGTAAACCTCGATCATACGAAGTCCCTGATCGTAATATTCATTCAGGATGCCCTTGATGCTGGAGGATTTTCCGGTTCCGGCATCGCCAAAAAGCAGACAGTTGTTTGCTTTCTTGCCCTCGACAAACGCTTTCGTGTTGTCGATCAGCTTCTGCTTTGGAATTTCGTAGCCGACAAGATCAGAAAGGCGCACATCCGGAATGTTGGTAATCGGGATAATCTCAACGTTCTCTCCTGTATGCGCAATACGAAATGCCTTGTGAAGTCCCAGTTTTCCCACTCCGAAATCTTTGTAAAACTGAACCATATCAGCCATAAATTCATCTGCAGATGCAGCCTTTGCCAGACGGATGGCCAGCTCACAGATACGATCCCGGACTTCTTTGTTGAATAGTTTATTCGGGCTGTCCGTGTTCTCATAGGAACTGATGACAGAGGCATCACCGGACTCAAAAATCTTATCAAAAACACAGATATCAAAGTCAAACAGTTCTTTGAAACGGACAAAGTCGTGTTTTGCCATCTGGTTGATGCTTCCCTCGACTTTTCCGACAATCTCGCAGGAGGTAGAAAATGCATTTTCTTTGTTGACCAGAAGATATGTCAGATAATCGTGCCAGAGATTTCCGGAGAAGCCGTAGCGGTTTGCCATCTCGACAAGGCGGTTCAGTGCCTCATAAAACTGCGGCTCATATGCGCTCATATTCTCACGGAACCGGCGGTCCTTCAGGGAAATCTGAGCATTGACCAGTTTTTTGTAGGTCTCCACCAGTATCGTCATATCGCGCAGTACCTCCCCCTCTGCGAAATCGCGGTAGAGGATACATTCTTCTATTCTAATCATCTTTTGTCTCTTCCTTCCTGTCATTTTTCATTTTATTTATGCGAAAAGGCCGCTTGGTACGGCCCTCTCTTCTGGATTAATAATTTCCGAAAATCCGGAATTTCGCGGATTCTGCCTGCAATCCGCGCAGTGCGTTTTTGACTGCCGGATCGCTTAAGTTCCCCTCGAAATCCACGAAGAAACGGTACTCCCATTTCCGCTGCGGAATCGGGCGGGACTCGATTTTGGTCATGTTCAGATCGTTGTAAATAAAATGTGCCAGTGCGTTGTAAAGAGAACCGCTCTGATGCGGCAGTTCCATGCATACGCTGATTTTCTGTGCATCTTTTACAAAGCGTTTCTGCCCAGAAATGATAACAAAGCGTGTCGTATTTCCCTGGGCATCAAAAATACCTTCTTTTAAGATCTGCAGTCCGAAATGCTCTGCAGCGTACGGACTTCCGACGGCTGCCATCGTAAGATCACCGCTCTCGGATACTTCTTTTGCAGCGGCGGCTGTATTGAGACGCTCTTCCGTCTTCCAGTTTTCATTGGAATCCAGGAAACGGCGGCACTGCGCCAGCGCCTGCGGATGGGAAATCACGGTGCGGATCTCCTCAGCCTTTGCTCCCGGCAGTGCCATCAGCACATGCTCCACCGGCAATTCCTGCTCACCGACGATGTAGTGCGGATATTCCACCAGAAGATCATAAATATCGGATACAATGCCTGCTGTGGAGTTCTCGATCGGAAGCACGGCATAATCGGCTTCGCCCCTCGTAATCGCCTCCATCGCCTCTTTCCAGGTGTCTACGTGGAAACTGGTGATCGTATCATCGAAAAATTCTTTCATGGCACCGAAGCTATAGGCGCCCTCCACACCCTGGAAGACAACTCTTCTGCCGTGCGTTGGGAGATGGTCAACCTGTGTGTAATCGGTCATCTCCTCGCCGCCGTTCTCGGTCAGCAGCTGATACTGGCGCTTCCGGCTGATCGACATGATCTGCTGGAACAGCTCCTGGATGCCTTTTGTATTGAATGCATTTGTTCCCTCGCCTGTCAGCTTTTCCAGCTTCTGGCGCTCGCGTTCCGCATCAAAAACGGCTTTTCCTGTCTCTATCTTGTACTGCGCAACCTCCGCCGTCAGCGCCATCCGGTGCTGGAACAGGCGGACGATCTCGTCATCGGTGACATCGATCTCGTCGCGGATTTTTCCTAAGTCTAGCATATCTGGTCCTCCTGATACTCTGCATTTGTTGCAGATATCAATATTTTACTCCATCTCCGTTTAATTTACAAGAAAAGATCTTCCGAAATTCGGCTTTTGTACAATCTTTTTCCTTTTTGACTGCTATTTCACTTTATTTTTTCACATTTCATATTACTCTGCTTTTCGACCTTTTTCCTGCCATTTTTTATCTTGCATTTATCCTGTTTTTGTGTTAAGGTGGAACACAGAAAAAATAAATTACTGTTCACTCAGCAGTGAAACACCTGCTGTTTCGCTGCGTAAGAAAGTGATTCAGGCGTGAGCAGCCCTCCTTTTGCGAAGCAAAACTTTAAATGAGGGCTGCGAATGTTACCGTTCGCAGGGAACCTGTGAACGGTAACAAAAATAAGGATCTTCATAGGAGGTAATATATGCGACACTTAATGAGTCCCCTTGATTTCTCGGTCGAAGAACTGGATCAGTTAATGGATCTGGCGAACGATATTGAAAAGAACCCGGAGAAATATGCACATGCCTGCGATGGCAAAAGACTTGCTACTTTATTTTATGAACCAAGCACACGCACCCGTCTCAGCTTTGAGGCTGCCATGATGAATCTTGGCGGTACTGTTCTTGGTTTTTCTTCTGCCAATTCTTCTTCCGCTTCCAAAGGTGAAAGCGTAGCCGACACCATCCGCGTGGTATCCTGCTTTGCAAATATTTGTGCCATGCGTCATCCGAAAGAAGGCGCTCCGCTCGTTGCATCGATGTACTCCCGTATTCCTGTGATCAACGCAGGTGATGGCGGACATCAGCATCCGACGCAGACTCTTACCGATCTTCTTACCATCCGTTCTTTAAAGGGTCGCCTGAACAATCTTACCATCGGCTTCTGCGGTGATCTTAAATTCGGCAGAACGGTTCATTCCCTGATTGAAGCGCTGGTTCGTTATACCGGCATTAAAATTGTATTAATCTCCCCGGAGGAGCTTCGTCTCCCGGATTACATCCGTGATGATGTGCTGCGGGCGAACAATGTTCCATTTGAGGAAGTTATTAAAATGGAAGATGTTCTCCCGAAGCTGGATGTTCTTTATATGACCCGTGTCCAGAAAGAACGTTTCTTCAACGAGGATGATTACATCCGCATGAAGGATTTCTATATTCTGGATCAGTCCAAAATGGATCTTGCTTCTCCGGAAATGCTGGTTCTGCATCCGCTGCCGCGTGTCAATGAGATCTCCGTTGACGTGGATAATGACCCGCGCGCTGCTTACTTTAAACAGGTTCAGTACGGTGTTTATGCACGTATGGCCCTGATTCTGACGCTGCTGAACATCAAAGTCGATTAAGAAAGGAGCATCTTTCGCTATGCTGAACGTAGGACGTATTGAAGAGGGCTTCGTGCTCGACCATATTAAAGCAGGAAAGGCTATGACCATTTACCATGATCTGGGACTGGACAAGCTGGACTGTACCGTAGCCATTATTAAAAATGCCAAAAGTGAAAAAATGGGAAAAAAGGACATTCTGAAAGTTGAGTGTTCGGTTGATAAGATGGATCTTGACATCTTAGGCTTTATCGATCACAATATCACTGTCAATGTCATTAAAGACGGCGAGATTACGGAGAAAAAAGAACTTCATCTGCCGAAACAGGTGGTTGATGTGATTAAATGTAAAAACCCGCGCTGTATCACCTCTATTGAGCAGGGATTAAAACATGTCTTTATCCTGGCTGACCCGGAAAAAGAGGTTTACCGTTGCAAATACTGTGATGAGAAGTATACAGGAAACAGAAATAAATAAGAGCTGTACGGCAAAGCGCCCGGAACCACGTTCGGTTTCGGGCGCTTTCTTTTATCTTTCCTATGCAGTTTTTGCTTCTTTCGAACCGAGGCACACAATCAGCCAGCCGATGAGGGCCGCAAGAGATGCGCAGATCAGCATCGCGCCAACACCGGCTGCATCGATAAGCCAGCCGCCAAACAGGGAGCTCATTACATTTCCTGCGGTGATGGTCATTGCCATATATGCCTGTCCTTTAATCGAATCCTGCGGCTCCATGATGCCGTCCACGTAATAGACGCAGGCGACGTTGATCAGCGCCCAGCCGAACATCTGGAACGGCTGAGCAGCGTAGTATGTCGGAATATTAAAGGCCAGGAAGGTTCCTATGCTTTTCAGGACAAAAAACAGGCCGGAGAGGCGGAACCAGAAAACACTGCTCTTCTTTTTCAGCAGATAGCCGAACAGAAACATCGTTGGCAGCTCGGAAACTGCAGAGATGGTCATCGCATTTCCCATCTCACCGCTGCCACCACCTTTTGCCATTGCAATCTGATAATTGAAGCTGTTAATCAGGCTATGTGACATAAAGATCAGAATGCAGCCAAGCAGTACTACCACGAAGGACGGATACCGTTTCAGAAAATCGACCGGACCGGCTGCTCCTGTCTCTTCTTTTTCTGCTTCTGCTTTTTTCCTGTCCTTTTTAAACGGAAAGCGAAATACACAGATGAGGAAAAGAATGGTCAGCGCGATAGCCCAGATCGGAATCATGTCTGCTCCAAAGGATGCGGTCAGCCGGCCGAGCAGCCATGATGCAATCGCATATGCAACGGAACCCATGCCGCGCCCGATTCCGTAATCAAGTTCCTCTCCCTGGCGGATCGTCTCCATACCAAGAGAATTAACGAACGGAATCATCAGCATCAGCATCGTAATGCTTGCGCCGTACAGCAGTGTCCTTACCACCATAGAACTGTTTTCTGCCGTTGCAGCAAGGGAAATGATAAGAACAAGCTGAATCAGGTTCGCTCCAAGGAGCATTGTTCGTACGGACGGGCTTTCCGGCCGATCTGCGTAGGATGCCAACGCAGGCTGCAGAACCGCTGACACGATACAGCCAACTGCCGTCAGAAGGCCGATTTGTGTGTTTGTGAAGCCTTTTTCAAGAAGATAGACGCTGGCATACCCCATCAGTGCCGCGTATCCCATCCAGTAGCAGCCCTGAATCGTGCCGTAGCGCACGGACAGGTGTTTTTTCATGTTTTTGTCCCCCTTTTTCTACAACTTTTCCCTTATCGTAGCGTATTCTGCAGAAAATAGCAACTCAAAATCAACAATAAAACTATTTAGAATTTTTTCGAAATGCTTATTGACTTTTCGCTTTCCCTGTGATAAAAAGTATTTAGATGAATTTCTAATTAACTTGCATTCATACTGCCGGAAAGGAGGTTTCCATGGCATTCGCAGAAACGTTTAAAGCTCTCTCCGATCCTGTCCGGCGAAGGATTCTGGAGCTTCTGAAAAACAAAAGACTTTCTGCCGGGGAGATCGGATCGCACTTTGATATGACAGGTGCAACCATCTCCTACCATCTCGGTATTCTGAAAAAAGCAGACCTTGTTCTGGAATCCCGGGAGAAAAATTTTATTTATTATGAACTCAACACTTCCGTCCTGGAAGAAATCATGCTCTGGATTTCAGAGCTCAAAGGAGGCACTTCTGATGTGGAAAAAATATAAAACAACACTGATTCTGACAACACTCATTTCTCTTTTTCCGATGGTGATCGGACTTCTGCTCTGGAATCGCATGCCGGACACCATTGCCACCCATTTTGGCACAAACAATGTTCCAAACGGCTGGAGCAGCAAAACGATGGCAGTGATCGGTATTCCTCTGTTTCTTGCCGCTCTGCAGATTTTTACCGCTGTTCTCACTTTTTCTGATCCGAAGCGGCAGAACATCGGCCCGAAGATGATCCGTCTTGTTCTGTGGATCATACCCATAACCTCCCTGATCGTCTGCTGCTCCATCTATGCAAACGCAGTCGGCATCGCAGTTGATATCGGTTTTGTTAGCAATGGGATTGTCGGCCTTCTCTTTATTCTCATCGGCAATTACATGCCAAAATGCAAACAGAACTACACAACCGGCATCAAAGTTCCATGGACACTTCACAGTCAGGAAAACTGGAACCGCACTCATCGCCTCGCCGGCCGGGTTTGGATCATCGGCGGCGTTGCCATGATCGTAAACAGCTTTCTGCAGCTTGAATGGATTTTATTTCTCACGATTGCAGCGCTGATTTTGATTCCGATCGGGTATTCCTTTCTCCTGTTTCAGAAAGGAATCTAAACCCGGAGGTTTTTTATAAGAAACTTCAACGAAACTTCCTATTAAAAAAGCTTCTGTTCTTTCCCATTTTCGGGAAGAACAGAAGCTTTTTTGATTTTTGTGTCTGCAAGGAAATACTTCTGGTTTTTATACTTGTTCTATCGGATGCAGATTTTTCAGTGATACATCGAGGATCGGTGCAGAATGGGTCAGCGCACCGCTGGAAACATAGTCTACGCCGGCATCAAGGATCGTGGCAATATTTTCTTTTGTCACATTTCCGGAGCACTCAGTTTTTGCTCTGCCGTTGATAACGGCTACCGCCTCTTTCATCTGCGCCGGAGTCATGTTGTCGAGCATGATAATATCGGCGCCTGCATCTGCTGCTTCACGAACCATATCGAGAGTTTCGCACTCAACTTCGATCTTGCGTACAAACGGAGCATAATCGCGTGCCATCTCGATCGCTTTTGTGACACTACCTGCGGCTCCAATATGATTGTCCTTTAATAAAACGCCGTCGGACAGATTGTAGCGGTGATTCTGGCCGCCACCGATTTTGACTGCATACTTTTCAAAAATACGCATATTCGGGGTTGTTTTTCTGGTGTCGAGAAGGGTTGTTTTGGAACCTTCGAGCAGCTTCGCAACGCTTCTCGTATACGTTGCGATTCCGCTCATCCGCTGCAGATAATTGAGCGCGGTTCTTTCACCGGACAGCAGAACGCGGATATCACCGTTTACCGTTGCCAGCAGATCGCCTTTTTTGACTTCATCGCCGTCTTTCACATACGGGATAATCTCGGTTTGCTCATCGAGCAAGGTAAATACTCTTGCAAAAACTTCCATACCGGCAATAACGCCGTCCTGTTTACAGAGCAGCTGTACCGTTCCCTGGCATGCTTTTGGCATCACGGCGTTTGTCGTTACATCCTCGCTGGAAATGTCCTCCTGCAGTGCAAGCAGCAGCAGATTATCCACATTTAGTGTTCTTGTGATTGGATTCATATTCGTCTTCCTTTCTGATCGCATCCCAGATGCTCTCTTTGCAGCGTTCTGCATATTCTTCCATATTCTGGTAATCTTCTTTTCTAATATCGTACCGTTTTTCCAGGAGCTTCCACTCGTCTTCGTCCGGCTCGCCCGCCGTTTCTCTGCGGCCTGCGTTCTCTGTAAGACCATCTGCGACCAATTCGGCAGCAATCTTCTTTGCCGCGCGCTCTGCAAATACCAGGCTCTCCAGCAGAGAATTGCTTGCCAGACGGTTTGCACCGTGCACGCCGTTGCAGCTCGTCTCACCTGCTGCATACAGATGATCCATCGTCGTTTCGCTATTGCTGTCTACCTTGACGCCGCCCATAAAGTAATGCTGTGCCGGTACAACCGGAATCGGTTCTTTCGTGATATCATATCCCTCTTCCAGGCATTTCTGGTAAATATTCGGGAACCGTTCTTTTACATCAAGCGGAATCGTTTTCATGGAAAGCCATACGTGCTTCGTGTGATCCTTTTCCATCTGGCGGTGAATCTCACGGGATACCACGTCACGCGGCTGCAGCTCATCGGTGAAACGCTCACCGTTTTTATCGAGCAAAACAGCGCCCTCTCCGCGGACAGATTCGGAAATCAGAAAACGGCGGCCTTTCTTTTGGGAATACAGCGTTGTTGGATGAATCTGTACGTAATTGACATTTTTCAGTGCTACGTTCCTGTGGATTGCAATTGCAAGTGCATCTCCGGTCAGATGCGGGAAGTTCGTAGAATTATCATAAATTCCGCCGATGCCGCCGCATGCCCAGATCACATCCCTGGCATAAACCGGAATCAGCTTTCCTTCTTCATCCCGGATCAGAACACCCTCGCAGACATTTTTGCCGGAAAGAATATCACACATTTCCGTGTGCGCAAGAAGCGTCACGTTCGGCAGCTTTTTTACCTGCGCGAGAAGCTTGCTCGTAATCTCCTTTCCGGTTACATCGTCGTGGAACAGGATTCGGTTGGTAGAATGTGCGCCTTCTTTCGTATAGCAGAGTTCTCCGTTCTCATCGCGGCGGAAATCCACACCCCAGGCGATGAGCTGATTGATAACATTTCGGGAAGAACGGATCATAATGTCGACGGATTCCGGCGTATTTTCGTAGTGCCCGGCATGCATCGTATCTTCATAGAACGCATCGTAATCGCTCTCGTTTTTCAGAACACAGATACCGCCCTGTGCGAGGAAGGAGTCGCTGTCCTCGGTATCTGCTTTTGTCATCATCAGAATATCGGCTTCCTGGGGCAGATGAAGTGCCGCAAAGCATCCTGCCACACCGCATCCTACAATCACTGCATCATAATACTTTTTCATTTCGTTTCCTCTTTTCCGCTTCTGCGTTCTGCTTATTTTGTTACTTTGCAAGCTCGAGCATTCTTAACAGCGGCGCATGTGCGTCTGAAATTTCCTGTTCGCTTAACAGAACTTCATTCTCCTCGTTTTCCAGTGCTTCTATTAATTTGTCCAATGTTACTTTTTTCATATTTGGACAGATCTGCGTATTTCCCACTGCATAAAACTTCTTATCCGGGCAGCGCTTTTTCAGCTCTGCGAAAACACCAAGCTCGGTTGCAACGAGAAACTCGGTATCTTTACTTGCCTCGGCATATTTGATGATGCCTGCGGTGCTTCCGACGTAATCGGCAAGTGCAACGACTTCACTTCTGCACTCCGGATGAACGAGAAGCTTTGCCTGCGGGCGCGCCTCCTTTGCAGCCTTTGCAGCTTCCGGACGGATGGCAGCATGTACGTGGCAGAAACCGTCATTTAAGATGATGTGTTTCTCCGGCACCTGCTCAGCCACATAGGTACCAAGATGCTCATCGGGGATAAAGAAGATGTCGTGGTTCGGCAGTTCTTTTACAATTTTCACTGCGTTGGAGGAGGTGACACAGACGTCGGAATGACTTTTTAATTCCGCGGTGGAATTGACATAGCATACGACAGCCACATCCGGGTACTCTTTCCGGACTTCCTCGATTTTTTCAATCGCTGCCATGTGAGCCATCGGGCAGTCGGCATGCAGATCCGGGAGCAGTACTTTTTTGCCCGGGTTTAAGATTTTGGCGCTCTCACCCATGAAACGAACGCCGCAGAGAACGATGACACTGGCATCCACTTTCGTCGCCATGTCGCTTAAGTAATACGAATCTCCGATGTAATCAGCAATTTCCTGCACTTCATCCGGCACGTAATAGTGTGCCATGATGACAGCGTTTTTTTCTTTCTTTAATGCTTCCAGCTTTTCTCTTCTGGTATCCATTGGTTTTGTTTCCTTCCTATTTTTACTATAACGATTCAGAACCCTGAATAGTGATATTTTTTTAACACTTTAGCGCTTAGTATACCACAACTTTTGTCATGTGACAAGACAGTTGTAATATCCATTGTCCATTTTTTTCCTGCCTTTTCCCTTCCCCGTGCTCTATAATAGGAAGTACTTGTCTAAGACATGAAAATCTGTGACGCAGTAATTCACGTTCTGCTGCGCTGAATTTTTGCATTATTTTCCGGGATTGCTATAAAAACACCCGGAAATTTGACGGTTGCATAATGATCTACAAAAAAAACGGCCACAATACCCATATTTACTGGGTTTGTAACCGTTTTATCACCATACAGCCGTCAAAGTACGGGATTCTATCATTTCACCTCTGATATGTCACTATTTACCATTTCTTCCGCCGTATCTTCTTCTATTTCTGTCTTTGTCACCTGTTTGATATGCTTTTTTTTCAGATGCAGATATACGAATTCCCGAAAAATAGTATAAAACACGGAAAGCAACGGAATGAAAACAAGCATACCTACAATTCCCATAAGATTTCCGCCGATCGTAACTGCTGCAAGAACCCAAATCGACGGAAGCCCTACAGACTCACCCACAACATGAGGATAGATCAGATTTCCCTCGATCTGCTGCAGCACCAGAAATACTATAATAAATAAAATTGCCTGTTTCGGATTTACCATAAAGATCAAAAAGCTTCCCACTGCACACCCGATGAAGGCTCCGAAAATCGGGATCAATGCCGTAAACGCAATTAAAACTCCAATCAAAAGTGCATATGGCATCCTCAAAATGCTCAATATCACAACAAACATACAGCCAAGGATCACGGCTTCCAGACACTGACCTGTAAGAAAATTTGCAAATGTCCGATAAGTCAGAGAGCAGACTTTAAGAAAAGCATCTGCTTTTTCCTTTGGAAGAAAAGCGAAAAATACTTTTCGAATCTGCACCTGCAGCGTTTCCTTCTGAAAAAGGACATAGCATGCAAAGGAAAATGCAACAAAAAAGGCTGCCAATCCACTAACTATGGAACCCACTGCTGACATTGTGATATTCATCATATTTCCTGCACCATTTCCAAGCAGGCTTATCCCCCACTTGATCGCCTGATCTGGATTAAACTGTACCTGATCTACAAGCTTCATGATTTCCTGGTTATTATGGGAAAACTCCCGGATCCAGCTTTGCATCTGCGGAATAAAATCAGCGATACTCATCATCAGGGTTCCTATTGTCCGCGTAAGCTGCGGAATCACACCAAACATCACCAGCACAATCACGCCAACCGCAAATACGATCGTGAGGAACAGGCTTATCGGTCTTGCCAGTTTTTCGACGATCTTATTTTCTTTTTTGGCCCTTCCAAAAATTTTCTTTTCCAAAAAGCTCATTGGCACGTTGGTCACAAATGCGATCGCTCCGCCAAGTACAAAGGGAAATACGATCCCCCATATTGCTTTCAACACATCAAGCACCACATTAAACTTCCACAGCGCGACCACAAGAAATGCTGTAAACACAATAAGTTCCCGGATTTTTTTTACAGATTTTTTACTTATATCCACTGTCATTCTCCTCTTTTTCTTAATTTCATGCGTATCCATTTAAGCAGCTGAATAATCGGAAGACTTGCAAACGCAAATTTTCAAACTTAAATTACTCCCCTTTATTAGACCTAATCGTATAACAGAATCGGTACCTCTGTCAAGATTTTTGAAATTATATTTAAAGTGTAAAAAGATATAGTCGCCATTTTCTTTCTTGCCTTTTCCCTTCCCTATGGTCTATAATAGAAAGTACTTGTCTAAGATACGAAATTGCTGATAAAGGAGCATTCTATATGAACAAAAAGGAAATTGCTGAAATTAAAAAACTGTTTACCCCATCCCACTGTGCGATCACGCGAATCTGCGGATGCTATGTGGATGCGGAAAAGAATATTAAGACAAAATTAAAAGAAGCGTTTCTCTCTCTCGAAGAGGAAGAAATGTTTAAATATTTTAAGATTTTTAAAAGCACCCTCTCCGGTACCATCGGAAAGAATCTGCTGAATATGGAGTTCCCGCTCTCCCAGGAAAGTGAGGGCGGCACACAGGAGTTTCTCTTAAAACTCCGCAACAGTGAGCTGAAGGACGAAGCACTGATTGATGAATTTTATGAAAAGGTAATGGCGGATTATCTCTATCCGGAAAACTACTATATTATTCTGATCCATGGTGCCTACGATGTACCGGGACGCGCTTCGGATAATCTGGATATGGACGATGCTTCCGATTACGTCTATGAATTTATCCTCTGCAGCATCTGCCCGGTAAAACTCGACAAACCGGGCCTCTGCTACAATGTGTCCCACAATACGATTGAAAACCGCGTGCAGGACTGGGTGGTCGGCGCACCGGAAAACGGTTTTCTCTTCCCGGCCTTCACAGACCGCAACACGGATATCCACAATCTGCTGTATTTCACGAAAAACGCAGAGATGGATCAGCCGGACTTTCTCGACCACTTCCTAGGCTGTCAGGCGCCACTCTCCGCGAAATCCCAGAAAGAAACGTTTCAGTCTATTATAGAAGAAACTCTCGATTCCGCCTGTGATTTTTCTACTGTTATGACCATTCAGGAGAACTTAAATACCATGATTGAAGAGCGGAAAGACGATCCGGAACCGGTGGTGCTCGATAAACACGAGGTAAAACGTCTGCTCGCCAGCAGCGGCGTACCGAATGAACAGCTTGACGAGTTCGACGAGAAGTACGAATCCATTGCGGATGAGAAAGCAAGCTTCGTTGCCTCGAACGTGGCCAGTACACGGAACTACGAGATCCGCACCCCGGATGTTATCATCAAAGTCAGCCCGGAAAAGGCCCAGCTCATCGAAACCCGTACGATCGACGGAACACCGTATATTCTGATCGAGGCAGCCGATGAAGTGGAAATCAACGGAATTCTTTTAAAACCGTCACGGCCATCCGATGCGGATGATACCGAATTTTAACAGCCAAATGACAGCGAGTCTTTCTCATTGTCCGAAAAAAAAAGCGGCAGTCCCAGACAAAAGGGCTGCCGCTTTTTCTTCCTTTTATTTATGCTTAGCAGAGTGCTTTTCCAAGTGCAATGCATGCTGCCTCAGCTTCATCATCTGGCGCGTCTGCGCAGATCACGCTGTCGCATACCAGCTCGGCGCCATCATTTTTGCAGCTTTCTTCCCAGGTGCGCATCCACTCGCCGTCTCCCCATCCATAGGAACCGAACAGAGCGATTTTCTTTCCGGAGAGTTTGGATTCACATGCGGAGAACATTGGCTCGAACTCGGTATCTTCCAGCTCTTCTGCCCCCATAGCCGGGCATCCGAAAGCGATTGCATCGTATGCATCTACATCATCCGCAGAGAAATCTGCGCAAGTCAGAACAGAAACTTCTGCGCCTGCCTCTTTTGCTCCCTCTGCTACTTTCTGTGCCATCATTTCTGTGTTGCCGGTTCCACTCCAATAAACTACTGCTACTTTGCTCATGTTTCAAATCCTTCTTTCTTTATTTTCTGATTCCGGGGGATTTTTCTTTCCCCGATCCTACTGCCCTTTTTATGGTATGCAGGATTTTATGTTAAACAGCTACGGTGAGCTGTAAAACGCTTCTTCCCTGCTTCCAGAGACGCAGATACACGTTTCTGCATTTCTGATAGCGCTGAAATGTTTTCTGTGTTTCGCACTCATTGCAATAGACCTTCCAGCATCCCTTGCATTTATAATTGTGGCCTTTGTTCTCAATAAAACCGATCACATCACCGAGCGGATAGTTGAGAAACACACCGATCTCATGCGGAAATCCTTCTTTACACTCTACTACCCGGGTTTTCAGGCGATTCAGTGCATAGGCAATGTCTGTATTTTCATATCCATAGGATTTTAAAAACGCTGCATTCTCCGGATTTTCCAGCTCCTTCTGGAGAAGCCCTTCACGGTACACATAGACCAGTGCTCTCGTCTCATGCTCCCGCAATACAAAGATGTGAATTCCTTTTGGTTCCAGACAGGCACTCCAGTATGAAATCTGATCTTCCAGTTCTTCTTTGGATGAAAATGTCATATTACATAAATTTGCGGCTTTGATGGAAGCCAGCGTTGCCGAACAGTGTTCGATCAGAAATCTCTCAATCATGCCTTTTACGTCTCCTTCTTACATTGCTGCTGCGCAGTGCTCATCTAATACCGAGCGAAGTGCGGTGGCACTGCTGGTATGGATTCTTGCGATCGGAATATTGTTTTTCTTTGCTTCCTGGGAAGCAGTGATGACCATTTTGTGGGATACGGTGTTGGTAAAGAGAATCATCAGATCCGGATTCCCAATTTTTTTCTTAACGGAGCCATGCTCTTTCGGGAACACCTTTGCTTTACATCCATAGTCTTTACAGATATCTGTATATTGACACACCATTCTTTCATTTCCACCGATAATTACGACACTCATCTTCTCTACCTGCCTTTCTGTTGTTATCTTATGCTACTTGAAATTAGTTTATTCTAACTCCTGTGTTTTAAGAAAGAATCCATCTACCGGGATCCCGTATAATTTTTGGTTTTATCCGTTGTACTTTAGTTAGCTACATCTAACTGTTGGGTATATCATACCGTTTTTGTCGGATTTTGTCAAGGATATCCTGCAAATTTTTCCGGCTTTTCTTGAGAAAATTGTATCATTTTCTTTTTCACATCACACTGGTGAAAGAATATTCGCAATGGAAGCAGAGACTTTCCCTGCTTTTGTTAAAAAGCCGCTGGAATCTTAAGAAGAAGACTCCAGCGGCTTTCCCGTTGCTATTCTGTTCTGTTTTTTATACCGGCTCGTCCAGCAGGTTACCCATACTCTTTAAGCCAATGTAAAGAGTAGATGTATTGTGAAGCAGTGCGGAAGTGGTTGGCTGTAAAATGCCGCCCACGCCGAGCAGAATCAGTCCGGCATTGAACGTAACGATAAAGCGGTAATTCTTATGAATCCGTTTCATCAGACGGTTGCTCAGCATACGAAGCACCAGAATTTCTGCCAGATCGTCTGCGGCAACGGTGATATCCGCGATCTCACGCGCAATCTCTGCGCCCTCGCTGATGGCGATTCCAACGTCTGCGGCAGAAAGTGCCGGTGAATCGTTAATACCGTCACCGATCATAATGACTTTACGTCCCTCTGCTTTTTCTTTCTCCACAAAGTTTGCCTTATCCTCCGGCAGTACCTCAGCATAGTACTCGTCCACGCCGACCTTCTTCGCGATCGCTTTTGCCGTGCGCTCGCTGTCTCCGGTCATCATGACGATCTTTTTCAGACCTGCTTTTTTCAGCTGACGGATAATTTCGGCCGCCTCCGGACGAAGCGGATCCTCAATGCAGATAACTGCTGCAAGTACACCTTCTAAGGCAAGATAGAGATGAGAATACTCCTCCGGCAGATGACGGAACTTCTCTTCCATTCCTTCCGGAATGATACTGTTCTCATCCTCAAATACGAAGTGATAACTTCCAATAATCGCTTTTTCGCCATTGATCGTTGTAGAAATACCGTGTGCAACGATATATTCTACTTTGGAGTGCATCTCCTCGTGATCCAGATATTTCTCTTTTGCCGCGTCTACTACGGCTTTTGCCATGGAATGCGGAAAATGCTCTTCCAGGCAGGCTGCGATGCGCAGAAGCTCATCCGGGCTCTTTGTTTCGCTGAAGGATACCACCTCTGCTACGGTCGGCTGCGCTTTTGTCAGTGTTCCGGTCTTATCGAAAACGATCGTATCCGCTTCCGCCACAGCCTCCAGGAATTTACCGCCCTTTACGGTGATCTTGTGCTGGTTTGCCTCGCGGATTGCAGAGAGAACGGAAATAGGCATGGCAAGTTTTAACGCGCAGGAGAAGTCTACCATCAGAATAGAAAGTGCTTTCGTTGCATTTCTGGTCAGAAGATACGTCAACGCCGTTCCGCCAAGGGAATACGGTACAAGACGGTCTGCCAGATGCTCTGCCTTGCTCTCCAGTCCGGATTTCAGTTTCTCGGACTCTTCGATCATCGCGGTAATCTTCTCGTAACGGCTGGATCCGCCGGTCTGCTTCACAAGAATGGTAAGCTCGCCCTCCTCAAGAACCGTTCCCGCATAGACAACGGAACCTAAGGTACGGCGTACCGGAACAGATTCTCCGGTCAGAGAAGCCTGGTTTACCATACCCTCGCCGTTGGATACCTCGCCGTCGAATGGAATCAGATTTCCCATATGTACGACAATCTCGTCGCCCGCAACAATTTTTTCAGACGGAACGAGAATTTCCTGGCCGTCTTTTTTCAGCCATACCTTTCCGACGTTCAGCGACATGCTGCGTGCCAGATCTCCGACGGATTTTTTATGCGTCCATTCCTCAAGCAGCTCTCCTACGCCGAGCAGGAACATGACAGAGCCTGCGGTTCCATAGTCGCCGCGGAGCATCGAAACACCGATTGCGGTTGCATCAAGAACCGGAACTTCGATCTTTCCCTGTGCCAGTGTCTGGATTCCTTTCCAGATATATTTTACGGAAACAACCGTAGTATAGATGGCACGGATCGGTGCCGGAAGAAGCCATTTTCTTCCAAAGTGGTAAATCACTTTGCTGATCAGCTTTTCCTGATATTCGTTGTTTAACGCTCTGCCGGAGCTCTCAAGCAGTCCGGTCGGCAGCTCTACTTCCTCGTAGTGGAAGAGCTGTATCATCCGAATCACAGCGGCTCGTTCTCCCTCGTAACAGATCACGGCATCGCCGGTTCTGTCATATACCTTCGCGAAAGATACCTGGTTCTGATTCTGCAGATAGTACAGCAGTGTCTCTGCCTGTACGGAGGACATGCGCTTCTGTGCCAGATGGATTCGGATTCTGCCTCTGCTTTCGTGTTTAATATAAAATTTCAAATCTTATGCCTCCTAGAAAAACACCTGCAGAGAATTCTGCAGGCGTTTTGTTTTTTCCGTATGAATACGACGTAAATCAGATGTTGCTGTGTACAGCTTATGCCTCAACCGTATCCTCTGCTTCTGCTTCAACAGCTTCCTCTGCTGTCTCTTCAGCTACATCCTCTACTGCCTCTTCTGCTGCTTCACGCTCTTCGTTGATCTGTTTTGCGTCAGCATAGATGTCCTCCGCATTCTCCTGGATGGTCGTTACCGTATCCATAACAACTTTCTTTGCACGAAGAACAGCTGCGGTGCAGTTGGTGTAAAGTTTTTTCGCATCCTTGCTGGACAGTGCTTTGATACCTGCTGTTCCGAATAATACTCCTGCTGCGAAAAGTCCTGGATGTTTTAAATCTTTGATTGTCATATTACATTTCCTCCTATTGTTAAAATAAATTTTTCCTGAATTTTACATCTTCCCCCGCTGTGGTTCACAGTATAGCACTCACCTGCTCGGTTAGACAATACGTACAGTTCTTTTTGATAATTATTTTCATTAAAACAGGGAAAACGGAAGGAATTTTCACCCGTTTTCCCCGTTTTTCAGCCTTCCACCGCTGAAACAATCACATTTTCAATATCCTGATTCTGAATATAGCCCTTTGCCTTCAGTCCGGATTTCATCACGTCCATCCACATCTCTCCGCTTAAGCGGCAGATGGTATGATCGCTCAGTTCTACGGTACAGCCCTGATCTTTGAAGCATTCTTCTCCACAGGCAATCTTGTAAAAATTTTTGCGGCTGATTGCACCGATGCTCTCCAGTGTATTCACCATGCGATACACCGTAGCAGGCCCGATGCTGCTGTCTTTCTGCAGAGCTTTATAGTAAATTTCTTTACAGCAGGAGCACTCCTCTTCCAGGATAATATCGAGCAGAATCCGTCTCTGTCTGGTTATTCTGCATCCCTGTTCCCGGAGCTTCTGAATAATCAGTTCTCGCTTCATCTGTGTTCTGTGATAATTTCTGGCTTCATGCTTTGTCTGTTCCTGCGGCATACGTTCTACCTCCTGATGATGATTCCTGTCCTGTCAGTCGCAATGTCCCTTGCACTGCCCGCAGTTACCACCACAGCTTCCCTTGCCACTTTTTTTATCTTTAATCATACTGCGTACTGCAAGTCCTACCAGACCAACAACGACTACAAGTGTGATAAAAGTTCCCATAGAAACAACTCCTTTCTTTTCAAAAGAGTCCGCATCCTGCAGCGGATGCCGGATACGGACTCTTCATCAGATACATGTTCTCTATCTGTCACAGCAATTATTTGCTGAACATTTTGTTGGTGGAAACGCTCAGAGTTGCGCTCTCTTTGTAAGGTCTTACCAGCAGATATACAAATCCAATGATGAGCAGAACAGCAACTACCGTTCCGATTCCAAAACCGCCGCCGATGAACAGGTTACCGATCTGATAAATGCACAGGGATACAACATAGGCAAGCAGTGTCTGATATCCGATTGCAGTAAAAAACCATTTGGTATTGTTCATCTCACGTTTGATTGCACCCATTGCTGCGAAGCACGGTGCGCACAGAAGGTTGAATACCAGGAAGGAATAAGCTGCTACCGTAGATAAGCTTCCTGCGAGCTGTCCCCAGATCTCGGCACCGTCTTCTGCAACTTCACCAAAGCCGAACAGGATACCGAAGGTACCAACAACGTTCTCTTTTGCGATCAATCCGGAAACAGCTGCAACAGCCATCTTCCAGTCGCCCCATCCAAGAGGTGCAAACAGAGGAGCGATCACGCTTCCGATGGAAGCCAGGATACTGTCATTTAACTGCTCAGCTTCCAGCATTCCGAAGGATCCGTCAACCCATCCGAAGTTCATCAGGAACCACAGAACGATGGTAGACATCAGGATGATCGTACCGGCTTTTTTGATGAAAGACCAGCCACGCTCCCACATGCTGCGGAGAACGTTGCTTACCGTCGGCCAGTGGTAAGCCGGAAGCTCCATAACAAACGGAGCCGGATCGCCAGCGAACAGTTTTGTTTTTTTCAGGATGA
Organism: Blautia sp. AF19-1; assembly: GCF_003479155.1. Lineage (NCBI taxonomy): Bacteria > Bacillati > Bacillota > Clostridia > Lachnospirales > Lachnospiraceae > Blautia > Blautia sp. AF19-1. The sequence continues at coordinate 72,405 of NZ_QUGQ01000013.1, read as the reverse complement.
TACCGGAGCAGATGATTGCTGCGATACCAACGAAGTAAGCACTTGGTGCAACCCAGGAAGCTCCATTAAACAGAGCGCCTGCGATCAGGGCGATGATTGGAAGTTTTGCTCCACAAGGTACAAACGTTGTTGTCATGATGGTCATTTTACGGTCACGGTCATTCTCGATGGTACGGGAAGCCATGATACCAGGAACACCGCAACCACTTCCGATCAGCATCGGAATGAAGGATTTTCCGGAAAGTCCAAATTTACGGAAGATACGGTCCATGATGAATGCAACACGCGCCATGTAACCGCAGGACTCCAGAAATGCCAGGAACAGGAACAGTACCAGCATCTGCGGTACGAATCCAAGTACGGCACCAACACCGGCAACAATACCATCCAGGATCAGACCCTGCAGCCAGTCAGCGCAGTGGATCGCGTTCAGCAGATTTTCAATGGCCGGCGGAATGATCTCTCCAAAGAGTACATCGTTGGTCCAGTCCGTTACAAAAGTACCTACTGTTGTGACAGATACATAATATACAACCCACATAACAACTGCAAAGATCGGAAGTGCCAGCCAGCGGTTAGTTACGATCCGGTCGATCTTATCCGATGTTGTCATGGCGTTTTTCTTGTTCTTTGTGACACAGTCACCGATGATGCTGGAAATATAAACGTAACGCTCGTTTGTAATAATACTCTCGGTATCGTCATCAAATTTGTCTTCCAGCTGTTTGATCTCGGCAGATACATCCGGAACGGATTTCATCTGCTCTGTGATCTTATCATCTTTCTCCAGAAGTTTGATTGCAAAGAAGCGTTTCTGCTCATTTACAATATCACTTCCGAGTTTGCTCTCAACGGTGCGGATGACTGCCTCCACATCCTTGTCAAACTCATGAACCGGTACAGCAGCACCTTTTTTCTGTGCAATCTGCACTGCTTTATCAGCAGCTTCTTTGATTCCGGTTCCTTTCAGCGCAGAGATGGTTACAACTTCACAGCCCAGCTTTTTCGCCAGTTTGTCGATATGTATTTTGTCTCCGTTCTTTTCAACAATATCCATCATATTGACAGCCATGATCACCGGAATACCAAGTTCCATGATCTGTGTGGACAGATACAGGTTACGCTCAATGTTGGTACCATCTACGATGTTCAGAATCGCATCTGGTCTTTCATTAATCAGGTAATTTCTGGCTACCACTTCCTCCAGTGTATACGGAGATAAAGAATAGATACCCGGAAGGTCCATGATGGTGACATCTTTGTGGCCTTTGAGCTTTCCTTCTTTTTTCTCGACGGTTACACCTGGCCAGTTTCCTACGAACTGGTTGGAGCCTGTCAGTGCATTGAACAATGTTGTCTTACCGCAGTTCGGGTTTCCTGCGAGTGCAATCTTAATTGCCATTTTTTCCATGCCCCTCTTTCTTTGATTTTTACTGATTTTAATAACTTCACAAGCCTTACCAATATTGGCTACAGCTTGCTTTTGTTAGCATCCGCTAACAAGCAGACAAAAAAATTTACTCTACTTCAATCATTTCGGCATCTGCTTTTCTTAAGGATAATTCGTATCCTCTGACGGTTACTTCGACCGGATCGCCGAGCGGAGCAACTTTGCGCACGAATACGTCAACACCCTTGGTGATTCCCATATCCATGATTCTTCTTTTGACCGGACCGGAACCGTTGAGTTTTACAACTTTAACGGTTTCTCCTACGGAAGTCTCTTTTAAAGTCTTCATCTTCTCTCCTTCTTTCCTATCAAATCAGGATTTTGGCTGCCATATCTTTTCCAACGGCTACCCTGGAATCTTTCACATTCACGATGAGATTGCCGTCGATTTCCGATACGACTGTCACGTTTCCGCCAACGACGAAGCCAAGATTTTCAAGAAATCTTCTGGTCTCTTCTTTTCCGCCAACTTTTCTGATTGTGTAACATTCGCCTGGATTTGCCATCGTTAAAGGCATAGTCAATTACCTCCTGTGTATGATAATGAGTTTCATCTCTATTTCAGTTGTTAGTATATGCTAACGTACGTTAGATGTCAACTGCTTTTTTACTATTTTTTTGTATTTTTTTCTGAAATTTACTCCGTTACTGAGAAAAAGCCTTCGTTAAGGGCCCTGTTTTTTTGAAAAATAAGGCAGAACAGAGAAATTTCGTATCTCCCTGTTCTGCCCTTTTTGCTTTCCATTTTTTTTTAGAAACGGTACATCATCTTATGCCATTTTGCACCGCCATGTGTCGAGTCGGAAAGTTCAATATATTCGTATCCGATCCTTTTGTAGAATGGAATCATATGATCCTTGCACGTAAGAACAACGGCTTTTTTGTCACGCTCTCCTGCGCTTTTTACCATATGACGCATCAGTGCTTCTCCAATGCCCTGTTTCTGGAACTTCGGATTGACGTCCAGTCCGAAAATCATCTGATAATCACCGTCCGGGTTGTGCAGCGTGGCGTCATGGTAGAGTGCATCCGCCAGATAATCGGTATCCGCACAGCAGCCATTGCAGAAGCCTGCGATTTCGCCGTCTTCAGTTTCCGCTACAAAAAAGCTGTTTTTGCAGGTTTTGTACCGCTCCATGAAGTCTTCATAACCTGCCGCCTCGGCAGCCGGGAAACATAGCGCCTCCACCTCGGCTACCTTTTTCAGATCTTCCTCTTTTACCGGACGGATCGTATACTTTACTTTTCGTTTTAAATAGGGCTTCAGTCCCGCAACGACTTCTTCCACCGTTCCATCCACGAACGGATTCTTCAGTCCGGCCAGCTCCAGCAGTGCAAAATATCCCTTGCTTCCGCCTGCCTGGCAGAGACGGTAATAATCGCCCCACGCCTTTTCCGGCTCTTTTTTGGAACGCTCAAAGAACTGGAAAGCACAGATCTGTGCCAGCGCATAATCAATATAATAGAACGGGTTCACAAAGATATGCTGCTTCTGCATCCAGAAACCGCCCTCCTCGAGGAACTTGTGGCCGTCATAATTTCTCCATGGCATATAGGTCAGCTCTAACTGATGCCAGATCGCACGGCGCTCCTTGGCCGTCATGCCGATATTTTCAAATACCTTATGCTGGAACTCATCCACACATACCATGTACGGAATCACTTCCAGCGCGCTCATCAGGTGCGCATAACGGTAATCATCTGCTTTCTCTCCAAAGAATGCATTCATCCAGGGGTATGCGAAATGCTCCATTGTCATCGAGTGAATCTCCGCCACCTCGCTTGTCGGGAATACCATATCCATAAACGGAATCTGTTTTGCCGCCGTATAAGCCTCGAATGCATGGCCCGCCTCATGAGTCAGAACATCAACGTCCGCGCTCGTACCATTAAAGTTGGAGAAGATGAACGGCGCCTTGAACGTATTCAGAAATGTGCAGTAACCGCCTGTCTGTTTTCCCGGCTTCGTCTCCAGGTCAAACAGCTCATGCTCCACCATAAAATCAAAGAACTCACCCGTCTCTTTCGACAGCTCATGGTACATCTTCTGCGCCTTCGCAACCAGTTCCTCCGTCGTTCCTTCCGGAACCGCATTTCCTTCCGGGAAAATCAGCTCCTCATCGTAATAATGCAGCCGGTCCACTCTAAGCCGTTTCTCCTGCTCCTTCCGAAGCTCCAGGCAGAGCGGTACAATCTTCTCCTTCACCTGCGCACGGAACTTTGCAACATCCTCCGCCGTATAATCGTATCTTCCATAGCTCAGGTAAATAAATTCAATGTAAGAAGAAAATCCCAGCTTCTTCGCAATTTTATCGCGCAGCGGAACCATCTTGTCATACAGCGCATCCAGCTCCCCGGAAATCTCTTCATACAAATCTCCCCATGCCGTCATCGCCTCTTTCCGCATCTGGCGGTCCGTACTCTGCATCGCCTTCAGCAGTCCATAAAAATTACACGTTTCGCCCTTAAATTCCGTCGAAGCATTCGCCGTAATTTTACTGTACTGCTGCGTCAGATTCGCCTCTTCGATCAGATCCTCCACGATACAGTCGTCCGCTAATTTTTGGCCAACCTCCATATTCTTCACAAAAAATTCCCCGAACTCCTCTGCAAACTCTTTGATAAACGGAGACTCCAGAATCACCTTCTCTGCCTTTTGTATCAGCAGATGGATCGCCGGAATCGTCTCATTCCAGAACTGAACCTCTCCTTCATAAAACGAATCTCTGGTGTCCACCGTATATCTTACCTGCGCCACTTCCGCCATTGTCGCCCAGGCATCCTCGCGCGTTTTTTCTTCCATAAAAAGTCCGCGCAGCTCCTCATATGATTTTGCCTCTTTGAGCGCCTTCGTATACGCTCTTACTTTTTCCTGCTCTGCCTCCATGTCCGGCCTTACGTATTCAATTTCCGAAAACTTTTTCATCTTCTCTTACCTCCTTCTATTCCAGAACGCCCAGATTTTTCAACTCATGATAAACCCGGGACGCCGGCAGTCCCATCACATTATAATAGTCTCCCTGGATTCCTTTCACAAACTTTGTCCCAAACACCGTCTGAATTCCGTATCCTCCAGCCTTATCCGACCACACAGGAGCCTCCCCCTCTTTCTCAAGAGCAAGATACCCGTTTATCTCCTCCTCTGTCATCGCATAAAACTCTACATCTGTACGGTCACAGAACGATACCACACGCTTTGCGTCCCCCTCTGTTACCGCAATCGTAACTCCAGTATACACCTGATGCACCCTTCCCTGCAACTGCTGCATCATGCTTCTGGCATGTTCTATCCCTTTCGGCTTGCCAAGGATCTCCCCTTCAAAAGCCACAACCGTATCCGCCCCGATCACAACGGCATCCCCTTCGGTAATCTCCGCAACATCCAGACATTTCAGCCGTGAAAGCTCCTCCACAACCTTCTCCGGTTCCGCAGACGTCACAACTTCTTCCGCCCCTGAAGCCTGAACCTTACACCGTATTCCCAACATCTCCATCAACTCTCTTCTTCTGGGTGACCCCGAAGCCAATATCACTTTCATCCTGCTGTCTCCTTTATTTTTTCTTTCATGACATGCATTTTTTTCACACCATGCAGCGGTCCGCGGGAATGTGCGGCTTGCGCCAGATGGCCGGATAAAATAAGTACGCCGGGAACAAACACAATCCACTCGTGTCCGTTCCCGGCGTACTTATTTTATCCAGATGCCTGAATTTCCGTCTTATGCAAAGCAAAACGATAAGCCGGGTTATGTCGTGTGTAATCATCTATCCAATGGAACTGTCGCCAGTCCCCTTAAGCGACCCACCTGAAAACATGACGGGCAGCCATATACGTTTTCTATTCGGTCTTGCTTCGGATGGGGTTTACATGGCTTTCTCTGTTACCAGAGAAACGGTAGTCTCTTACACTGCCTTTCCACCCTTACCAGGAAAAACCTGGCGGTATCTCTCTGTTGCACTATCCCTGGAGTCGCCTCCGCCGGACGTTATCCGGCATCCTGCCCTGCGAAGCCCGGACTTTCCTCACCTGGCCCCTTTCGGTCCTGCCAGCCGCGATTACATATCTTACTTTGTCAAAAACGGAACATCAGACAGTTAATAATCATATCACAAACTTTCTCTGTTGTCCATCCCCCAAATCACAGATCCCGCAAAGCAGCCTCTCATACATCAAAACAGCTTCCGCCCACAAACTCCCGCAGAATCGAATTCTTTGGAATATCCTCAATCGGCACTCCGACAAAATAATCCAAAAACTTCAGCAGCCGCTTTGCTTCCTGGTACTCCGGCTCTCCCTCCTCAATCTGGAACAAAAGCGGCTCCGCATACAGCTTCAGCACCGAAAGCTCATACACCAGCGCTGAATTGAACATCACATCCGCCTTCTCCTGATTCGGGAAAATATTACGATCTTCCCCGCGGCGCACCGACGGCCACATCGCAATCGTCTCCTTCGCCGATGTCGCCCGTGTCCGGCTGTCACGCACCATACGCCGGATCAGCCGGCCGTCCGTCGTTGGAATCCGGTTGTGCTCATCCACATTGATCTGCGTCAGCGCACTGATATAAATCCGGAATTTACTTTCCGAAGGAAGCGACCATGTCAGTTTTTCATTCAGCCCGTGAATCCCCTCCAGCACCAGCACATCCGTCTCCTTCATCTGAATAAAATTCCCCTTGTACTCGCGCTTGCCCGTCTTAAAATTAAAATACGGCAGTTCCACACGCTCTCCGTTCAAAAGTGCTGTCATATCCCGATTCAAAAGCTCGATATCCAGTGCTTCCAGGCATTCAAAATCATAATCGCCGTTTTCATCCCGCGGCGTATCTACCCGGTTCACATAGTAATTATCAAGGCTGATCGGATGCGGCGTCAGACCATGCGCTGAAAGCTGGATGGAAAGCCGGTTGCAGAACGTTGTCTTTCCGGAGGAAGACGGACCCGCAATCAGCACAAATTTAACCTGCTTTCTTTCCGCAATCTGCTCCGCAATCTTCGCAATCTTCTGCTCCTGCAGCGCCTCCGCAATCAGCATCATCTGCTGAATATTGCCCTTCGTGATGCGTTCATTTAAGTCGGCAACCGTGGAAATTCCCATCTGCTCACCCCAGCGCTCCGATTCCCGCTGCACCTGGAACACCTTCGGGGAGAGATTCGCCGCCGGCACCGTCTCCGGCGCCTTTTTCTCCGGCATCTGCAGCACAAAGCCGTCATCGTATAAATAGAGATCAAAATACTTCAGATAACTCGTATCATACGTCATAAATCCATAATAATAGTCTTCAAAATCCCCGAGACTGTACAGATTCACACGGGAGACACGGCGGTAACGGAACAAGCGGTCTTTATCCGTCATGCCATGCAGCCGGAACCGTTCTCTCGCCTCGTGCGTATCGACACTCCGCTTATAAATCGGCACCGCCTTTTCCACCTGTTCATGCATATACGCTTTTACTTCGTCCAAAAACGCCTGATTCAGCGTGATATCGCCGTCCACCGTATAGAAAAAGCCCGAACCCGCCGAAAAATGCAGCATCACATGACGGATCTTATCGTAGCCGCCCACATGGTATACTGCTTTGACCAGCAAAAGGGAAAGACTTCTCTGATACGTTTTATGTCCGATCTCATCCTTCGTCGTCACAAATTCCAGTTCACAGTCTTTTTTCAGCTGCTTGTGCAGCTCCCTCAGCCGTCCGTCCACCTTCACCAGGACAATCGGAGCATCCATCGTTTTCTCAAAATCTTTTGCAATCTCATAATAAGAGCAATTTTCCGGATATTCATATTTCTTTCCATCAATTGTTACCTGAATCACTTGTAATTCCTCCTTTTTGCAAAACTTTCTGAAAATTCAGAAGTAAAAACGAAGGCGCGCCCGAAAATTATAAAACCTGAAATTTTCAGACACGCCTCCTCATGATAAAACGCTGTCGTTACATCGTATGGAACCGCGCAAGCGCAGATTCCAGTATTGCCTCTTTTTCTTTTAATTCACAAAGCCTCTGTGTCGCCTTCTCCCCCGGATTGCCAGAGAGCTGGCCGATCAGCATTCTGTTCTGGTTCTGCTGCTTCTGCAGATATTCCAACAGCACCGGATTCTGGTTTTCCAGAAGGCGCGGTCCATAGAAAAGCTCCTCCGCCTTCAGATTCTCCTTTTCCCCTGGCACTGCCCGCAGAATCGGATAATATTTTCCATCCTCCTCTACAAAATTCTCCTGTGCAAGGAAAAATCCGTGTTCCAGAAGCCATGCACGCACGCGGTCGATATCCGACTGCGGCTCCAGGATCAGCTCCCGAAAACCGGACAGCAGCGGCTCACCTTCGCTTAAAATTCTTATGGTAAGCCCGCCGCCCATGCCCGCGATGAGAAGAGAATCACCCTCTCCCGCACGCAGGGCATGGAGTCCGTCGGAAAGTCTTGTTTCTATGTAGTCCCCCATCTGGTACTGCGCAATATGCTCCCTGGCCCGCTCCAGCGGTCCGCGGTTCACATCCATGGCGATTGCGGAGGAAATCTTCTTCTGTTCCAGCAGCGCAATCGGCACATAGCCGTGATCTGTTCCCACATCGACCAGGCAGCCGCCCGGGGTGACAAACTCCGCTACCGCGGAAAGTCTTTTTGATAACTGCATGTCTTTTCTCCTGACCGAAAACTTAGTCCAGATAATCTTTAAGTTTTCTGGAACGACTCGGATGGCGGAGCTTTCGAAGCGCTTTCGCCTCAATCTGACGGATACGCTCTCTTGTAACGTTGAACTCTTTACCAACCTCTTCGAGGGTTCTCGCACGGCCGTCATCGAGTCCGAAACGGAGACGCAGAACCTTCTGCTCACGGTCGGTCAGTGTGCTTAAGACATCCTCCAACTGCTCTTTCAGCATCGTGAATGCTGCCGCATCTGCCGGTACCGGCACATTGTCATCCTGGATGAAGTCACCGAGGTGGCTGTCCTCCTCCTCGCCGATCGGGGTCTCAAGAGAAACCGGCTCCTGGGAAATTTTCAGGATCTCGCGGACACGCTCCACAGACATGTGCATCTCCTCTGCGATCTCTTCCGGCGTAGGTTCGCGGCCTAACTCCTGCAGTAACTGACGGGAAACGCGGATCAGCTTGTTGATCGTTTCTACCATATGAACCGGAATACGGATTGTTCTCGCCTGGTCTGCAATCGCTCTTGTGATCGCCTGGCGGATCCACCACGTTGCATACGTAGAGAATTTGTATCCTTTGCGGTAGTCGAATTTTTCCACCGCTTTAATAAGACCTAAGTTACCTTCCTGAATCAGATCCAGAAACAGCATACCACGGCCTACGTAACGTTTTGCAATCGAAACAACAAGACGAAGGTTTGCCTCTGCCAGACGTTTTTTTGCTTCCTCATCTCCCTCTTCCATTCTCTGTGCCAGCTTAATCTCTTCCTCTGCAGAAAGAAGCGGCACTTTACCGATCTCTTTTAAGTACATGCGGACCGGATCCTCAATGCTGACGCCTTCCGGAACGGAAAGGTCGATGTTCTCCATATCGATCTCTTCTTCTTCAGAAAGATCGATGTCATCGTCGTCCAGAAGGAGAAGATCACGGTCTGCCGCATTTGGATCCTCGGTCATGTCTGAAAGACGCAGTACATCGATGCCGCTTGCCTCCAGGTATTCAAATACCTTCTCCATCTGCTCCGCATCCAGCGGCATATCGCGGAAAAAGTCGTTGATTTCCTGATATTCCAGGACGCTCTTTTTCTTTTTGCCGTATGCTACCAGCTCTTTTAATTTTTCCATAAATTTTGCTTTATCGAACTCCATTGACTGTCCATCCTTCCATAGCTTGTATATATTCTGTCCCTGCCCTGCGAAATTAAACACGCAGAACAGAAGATTCCAGGGTTTTTCTTTGGTATCCAGGCCTCCTTAAAAAGCGAAATCCGGAAGTTCCCCTGCTTTCCACCGCTCCAGGCTCTTTTTGTCCGCCATCAGCTTCTGCAGCGCCGCCATATCGGTCACATTCATATGCGCCGACTGATACGCAATGCTGTTTTCTTTCATATTGCAGATCACATCATGCAGCGCGCGCCGTTTTTCCTCCTCTGTCTCCAGCGGGATTCTGGCATTAAAAAGGCCTGCAACTTCTTTCTGCTCCTCGGAATCAACAAACTGATTCAAAAGCTTTGCCGGATTCACCCCGTCCTCGTGATACTGCAGCACAATCATCTCTGCAATCTGGCGGTAAAGAGGTGTGGTAAAATCCTCCGGCGTAATATATTTTTCCAGTTTTCCAATGAGCGCCGGATAAGAGGTCATCCATGTCAGCATCAGCTTCTGTGCTTTTTCGACACCGCCCTCTTTCTCTTTTTTGTTTGCGGCTGTATTCCGCGGCTTGACACGCTCCGTCCTTCCGGCTCCTGATAGTGCCATCTGACCGACCTGCTTTCGCAGTACTTCGACGGCAATCCCGTATTTTCCTGCCACTGCCTCAAGATAACTGTTCCGCTCGATCTCATCCTCGATTGCAACGAGACGACGCACCGCCTCATGCAGGAAATCGGATTTGCCCTGCGGGTCGGCAAGGTCGAAATCGCGTTCCTTCATGCGGATCTCATACAAAACGCTGTTCTCCGCCTCTTCCAGACGTTTTTCGAACGCTTCGCAGCCCTCGTGCTGGATAAACTCATCCGGGTCCTTATACGGTCTCAAATTGACGACACGCGTTGTAAGACCAACCCCTTTGAGCATCGGAATCGCACGAAGCGCCGCTTTGACGCCTGCCTCATCGCTGTCATAGATCACAAGAACCTCGTCGGTATACCGTTTCATCAGCCCCGCCTGCAGCGATGTGAGTGCTGTTCCAAGAGAAGCTACCGCGTTATTGAATCCTGCCTGGTGCATGGAGATGACGTCCATATAGCCCTCGCAGATAATCAGATTTTTTCTCCGTGAAGAGCGCGCCAGATGCAGCCCGTAGAGATTGCGGCTCTTATCGAAAATCTTTGTCTCCGGCGAATTCAGGTATTTCGGCTTTCCATCCCCCATCACACGGCCTCCGAAGCCGATGACACGGCTGTTGGCATCCATGATCGGGTAAATGACACGGTTCCAGAACTTGTCCTGCATGCCATGCACCTCGTCCGCCAGAAAAAGGCCCGACTGACGCAGGATTTCATCGTCATACCCTTTTTCTTTTAAGAAACGGTACAGCAGGCTTCCATACTTATCTGAATAGCCAAGGCCGAATTTTCGAATCGTATCATTCGAAAGGCCGCGCCCCTTCAGGTAATCGTAGCCCTGCTTTCCGCGCTCGGTGTGGAGCTGGTAATAATAGAATTTCGCCGCCTGCTTATTGATCTCCAGCAGCGTATTCTTTAAATCCGCCTGCTCCTTTGCTTCTTTCGAATACTCCATCTGCGGAAGCTCCACCCCGGCCCGGTCGGCCAGAAATTTCAAGGCTTCCACAAACGTGAAGTTTTCGTATTCCATCAAAAATGTGAAAACATTTCCTCCGGCTCCGCATCCGAAGCAGTAATACATCTGCTTTCCTGGGCTGACGGAAAAGGAAGGGGACTTCTCATTGTGGAACGGGCAGAGCCCGAAGTAAGAGCTTCCTCTTCTTGTCAGCTTTACGTAGCCGGATATCACATCTACGATGTCATTTTTCATACGAATCTCTTCCACTAAATCATCGGAATATCGCATTTTTTCCTCCCTGTATCTAATAAACCGCCCAGGCTTTCGGCACGAACAGCTCCTCGTATTTGTGCATGGAATACTGATCGGTCATACCGGCAATGTAATCGCATACTACCTGTGTCTTGTCCTCGCCGCACCCGATCAGATTCCGGTACTCGCGGGACATCTGTTCCGGGTGCTCCTGGTAGTAGGTGTAGAGGGAAATCAGCATCTTCTTTGCCTTCTCCTCCTCTTTTTTCGCCTCCTGGTTGCGGTAGACGTTCGCGAACATCAACTCCCGCAGCATGCGCATTCCCTCGGCAATCTCCGCCGACTGGCGCACATACTCCGTTCCGCGGCTCTGCTCCACAATGTCGTGGATCAGCGTATTGAGCCGCTCGCGGCATGTATCGCCAAGGACGACGCGGATCGTAATCGGGATGTCATCCTCGCTTAAAATGCCGGCACGGATGGCATCGTCCATATCGTGGTGGATGTAGGCGATCTTGTCGCAGAGACGCACAACCTGTCCCTCCAGGGTCGACGGCTTTCCCGCCGTGCGGTGGTTCAGAATTCCATCCCGCACTTCCCAGGTCAGGTTCAGGCCCTGTCCTTCCTTTTCCAGAACCTCCACGACACGGACGCTCTGTTCCGCGTGGCGGAAGCCCCCGGGATGCACCGCATTGAGCGCCGCTTCCCCGGAATGGCCGAACGGCGTGTGGCCGAGATCGTGGCCGAGCGCAATGGCTTCGGTCAGATCCTCATTCAGATTCAGCGCCCGCGCAATCGTGCGGGCAATCTGGGACACCTCGAGTGTGTGCGTCAGGCGGGTCCGGTAATGATCTCCCTGCGCAGCAAGAAACACCTGTGTTTTGTCTTTCATCCTGCGAAAGGCTTTGGAGTGGAGAATCCGGTCCCGGTCTCTCTGGTAGACGGTGCGGATGTCACACTCCGGTTCATATCGGTCCCTTCCTCTGGAATTCCGGCTGTGCGCCGCATAAGGACTCAGCTCCTGAAATTCCCGTTCTTCAAACGATTCTCTCAAGTTCAAACGAAGACCACCTCTTTCCCGGTAATATGCCTGTAACAGTTCTTTTCATTGTCCTCCTATTTCCTATATTCGGTGCCCGATTCCGATTTCCTTTTTTATTTTTCAAATTTTTCAAATTTTTTCAAAAAAAGTGTTGACGGCTTACAACTCTGGTGCTATAATACATCTTGTCGTCAGCGAGATGACAAAAACTTAAAGAACATGCGGAAGTGCTGGAATTGGCAGACAGGCCAGACTAAGGATCTGGTGGTCATTGCGATCGTGTGGGTTCAAGTCCCATCTTCCGCATGAAATTCAAAAAACTACATAACATGCGGAAGTGCTGGAATTGGCAGACAGGCCAGACTAAGGATCTGGTGGTCATTGCGATCGTGTGGGTTCAAGTCCCATCTTCCGCAGAACGAAAACCCTTGTGCATGCAAGGGTTTTTTCCTGTTCAAAAAAAATCAGACCAGACAAAATCCAGATAAAAATTTCTACTGCTCTTTTTTTTATTTCCTAAACTATTTTTCTTTCAAAAAAATCAGAGGAAATTCCTTTCTGGATCCCTCTGATTTTTTATTTTTCTTTTTTTCAGAATTTTCTCTGCAATTTCTGTTTTTACAGGTTCGGTCTTACAATCTTCGGTGTATAACCAGCCTCTTCCAGTGCTTTGACGATACGGTTCTTGTGATCGGTGCCGAATGCCTCCATTGTGATGCGGAGCTCTACTGCAGCACTTCTGTTCGTTGTAAAGAACTGGTTGTGGTCCAGTTTGATGACGTTTCCGTTCTCGTTTGCAATCACCTGGGAAACGCGTACCAGCTCGCCTGGTTTATCCGGCAGAAGAACGGATACAGTAAAGATACGGTCTCTCTGGATCAGTCCGTTCTGGATCACGGAAGACATGGTGATGACGTCCATATTTCCGCCGCTTAAGATAGAAACAATCTTTTTGCCCTTGACATCCAGATGCTTTAATGCAGCCACAGTCAGAAGACCGGAGTTCTCAACGATCATCTTGTGGTTTTCTACCATATCAAGGAATGCTACGATCAGCTCATCATCATCCACAGTAATGATCTCGTCCAGGTTCTGTCTTACATACGGGAAAATCTTGGATCCCGGTGTCTGTACTGCAGTACCGTCTGCAATTGTGCTGACAGGAGATACGGTCGTTACCTCGCCTTTTTCAAAGGAAGCCTTCATACAGGCTGCTCCGGACGGCTCAACACCGATGACTTTGATGTTTGGTTTCAGCAGCTTTGCCAGTGCGGAAACACCGGTAGCCAGTCCGCCTCCTCCGATCGGAACAAGGATATAATCTACGAGCGGAAGCTCCTGAATCACTTCCATAGCGATGGTTCCCTGGCCGGTTGCAACGGTCAGATCATCGAACGGGTGAATAAAGGTATAGCCATGCTCTGCTGCAAGCTCGTATGCTTTTGCACATGCCTCATCGTACACATCTCCGTACAGAACAACCTCAGCGCCGTAGCTCTGGGTACGCTCTACTTTGATGAGCGGTGTGGTAGTCGGCATTACGATGACAGCCTTTGCACCGTAGCATTTTGCCGCATACGCAACGCCCTGTGCATGGTTTCCTGCAGATGCGGTGATCAGTCCTTTTGCGCGCTCCTCTTCACTTAAGGTGCTGATTTTGTAATAGGCACCGCGCAGCTTATAGGCGCCGGTCAGCTGCATATTTTCCGGTTTTAAGTAGACTTTATTTCCCGTCTGCTCGCTGAAATATTTGCTGTAAACCAGTTTGGTCTCCTGTGTTACTTTTTTTACGATTTCAGACGCTTCCTCAAATTTCGGGAGTGTCAGCATTTCTTCTGCCATAGTCTTTTCTCCTTGTTGTCTTTTTAAGCATTCTCTTCGGATGTATGGAACAGTGCATTTACAAACTGGTCTGCATCAAATTTCTGTAGATCGTGGATGCTCTCGCCCACGCCGATGTATTTGACCGGAATATCAAGCTCGGACTGGATGGCAACGGCGATACCGCCCTTTGCAGTTCCGTCCAGCTTCGTCAGAATGATACCAGTGACATTTGCCACTTCTGCAAACTGTCTTGCCTGCTGCAGCGCATTCTGGCCCGTGGTACCGTCCAGCACCACCAGCGTTTCCAGGTATGCCTCTGGGTACTCTTTTTCCAGAATCCGGTAAATCTTGTGGAGCTCTTCCATCAGGTTCTTCTTGTTGTGAAGTCTTCCTGCCGTATCACAGATCAGCACATCCGCATTTCTGGCTTTTGCCGCTGCGACTGCATCGTACACGATGGACGCCGGATCTGCTCCGTTCTGTCCGCCGATGATATCCACGCCGGCGCGGTGCGCCCACTCCGTGAGCTGCTCGCCTGCCGCTGCACGGAACGTATCTGCTGCCGCAAGAACAACCTTTTTGCCCTGATCCTTCAGAAGGCCGGCCAGCTTTCCGACGGAGGTCGTTTTTCCGACTCCATTGACACCGATCACCAGCACTACCGATTTCCGGTTTTCAAATTCATAGGCTGTATCGCCTACATCCATCTGTTTTTTAATGCTCTCGATCAGAAGCTGTTTGCACTCTGCCGGATCGGTAATGTGCTCTTCTGCCACCCGTTCTTTTAAGTGGTCAATAATTTTGGTCGTTGTATTGATGCCGATATCTCCCATGACGAGAATCTCCTCGATCTCCTCATAAAAATCGTCATCAATATTGGAATAGCCGCTGAAAATAGAATCAATTCCAGCTACAATGCTGTCTCGGGTCTTCGTCAGACCGTTGACAAGACGTTTGAAAAAGCCTACTTTCTCCTCCGCCATACCGTTCGCCTCCCTTTATCTTTTCTATCTTACTTCTTTCGTATTGTATCTTATTCGTTTCTATTTGTCCAGTTCTCCCTCGATCAAATCGACAGAAACAAGGGTAGAAACACCCTTCTCCTGCATCGTGATGCCGTACAGACGGTCTGCCGCCGTCATCGTACCGCGCCTGTGGGTGATGACGATGAACTGGGTATTTTTTGTCAGCTTATGCAGATACTGCGCAAAACGCGTTACGTTGGAATCGTCGAGCGCCGCCTCGATCTCGTCAAGTAAACAGAACGGGGACGGCTTTAAGTTCTGGATTGCAAAAAGCAGCGCAATCGCGGTCAGTGCCTTCTCGCCTCCGGAGAGCTGCATCATATTCTGCAGTTTCTTTCCCGGCGGCTGGGAAATGATGCGGATACCTGCCTCGAGTACATCCGTGTCCTCCTCGAGCTCCAGCGTTCCCTTTCCGCCGCCGAACAACTGGCGGAACACGCGGTCAAACTCTTTCCGGATCTCCTCGAATTTTTCCGTGAACTGCTTACGCATACCTGCATCCAGCTCATCGATGATGCCCTGCAGTGTCTCTGCCGCTTTGACAAGATCGGTGTGCTGTGCATCAAGAAATGCGTGGCGCTCCGAAATCTCTTTGTACTCCTCAATCGCATTCACATTGACAGAGCCAAGTTTCCGGATCGCATCTTTTACTTCCAGCACACGCCGCTTTAATTCACTGCGCTCCGGAATCTCCTCCATCTGGAACTCTCTTGCGTGGCCCGGTGTCACTTCGTACTCTTCCCAGAGATACGAGGTCTGTGCCTCTTTTGTCTCCTCCAGCTTTTCTTTCTGGCTGTTCAGACGGAAGCACTCTTTGTCCATCAGGGAAATCTGGTCGGAGAGCTGATCCCGCTTCTCGAAAAATTCTTTGTGATCTGCGCTTAATGCTTCTTTTTTCTCCTGCAGTTCCACAATCCGGCGGTCTTCCTCTTCTTTTGCCTGCACTGCTGCTGCAATCGTCTTCTGGATCTCCACGATGTCCTGCTGTTTCTTTTTGACATCGTCTTTTTCCTCCGCCGCTTTTTCCAGCATGGTGCGGCTTTCCGCTTCCAGTTTTCCCGTCTCTTCCTCAAGACGGCGGATGTTCTGGGCAAGGAATCCATCCTTCTGGGACAGATTTGCGTAATTTAACCGGATTTCTTCAAGATCCTTCGTATATTCTGCTTCCCGGCGGCGAAGCCCTGTAAGCGCCTCCTGCGCCTTCTGGATATTCTCCTGCAGCGTGCTTTCCCGCTCCACCGATTCCTGCATTTCCTGACCGATGACTTTCCGGTTCCGCTCAATCTCGGCGATCTGATTTTCAATCTCGAGACTCTCCTTCTGAAGCGCTTCAAAATCCAGACGGATTTCCGTCTTTTTCTCGCGCGCTTTTTCCAGATTCAGGCGCACCGTATTCTGCTCGATGTACTGCCGCTGCAGTTTTTCATTCAGCTCGGTGCGGAGATCACGGATTTCATTCCGCTTATTTTTCTTCTCTTCAAGTTCCTGCTGGATTTCCCGCAGTTCCTTCGCAAGACCCTGTACGCTCTTTTCGAGTTCCTCAATCTCACGCCGTCTTCCGAGCAGGTTGCTGTTGTTCCGGAACGAACCTCCTGTCATGGAACCGCCCGGGCTCAAGAGCTCGCCCTCGAGGGTTACCATGCGGAGCGTCTGACGGTATTTCCGCTGAATCACAATGGCATGGTCGATCGTGTCGACCACCAGCGTTCTTCCAAGCAGCTGTGCCACAAGGCCCTCATACACCGGGTCGTACGAAACAAGTGCATTTGCCACACCAAGCACACCGGTTTCTCTTGCCGCATCCTCATTCACCTGCGTTTTTTTCCCGCGCATACTGGTGAGCGGAAGGAACGTCGCACGGCCGAAATGGCCCCGTTTCAGGTATTCAATCAGGTATTTCGCCGTCGCCTCATTGTCGGTGACAATATTCTGAATGCTGCCGCCAAGTGCGGTCTCGATCGCCGTCTCGTACTTTTTCTCCGCCTGCAGAAGATCCGCCACAACGCCGTGGATGCCGGGATTCCGGTCTTTCTGCTCCATGACCTTCCGAATACTGTTTCCATAGCCGTCGTACCGCTCGGTGATGTTCTTTAAGGATTCGAGCCTTGACGCTTCTCTGTGGTAATTGGTCTGGCCGGCTTCCATCTCTTTCGTCTGGTTCGAGAGATCCGCCGTCAGCGCGGTAATCTTCTGATCTGCCTCCTGGTACTGCTGTTTCAGGCTGCTTACCGTCTCTTCGAGCGCTTCAAACGCGTTCTGCAGTTCTTCCATCTGCCCGTTCTGTTCGGACTCGCTCGTCTTTAAATGCAGCACCCTCTGGCTTAATTCTGCCTTTCGGATGCCGATCTGCTCGAGCATCGCATCGTAGCGCTGCATTTTTCCCTTCGTGGAACCCCGCTGGTTCAGAAGGCCGATGACTTCGCTCTTATCCTGTTCACTCTGCAGCTCGACTGCCTGGATCTGCTCGTGGCATTCCGAGAGAGCGGCCTCTTTCTCACTCTTTTCCGTCTCTGACGCAAGAAGTGCTTCATGAAGCCCGTCCTTTTCTGCCTGATATGTATTTTTTTCTGCCGTCTTTGTGCGGCTCTCCGCGCGGATCGCCTCCAGACGTTCTCTTAATGTGTCGCTGTTCCTCTCCGATGCATGAATCTGCTCGTTCAACACCTCGATCTGGTTTTCGAGCTGCTGGCGTTTCAGTGCATTCTCCCCCGCCTGATCGCGCGCAGAAAGAATCGTCTGGTCCAGTTTTTCCTGCTCCTGTTCCAGCTTTTCATACTCCTGCTTCGTATGCTCAAAAGCCTCTTTCGTGCTCTTTAACTGCTCTTCTGCAATCCGGTACCGGTCTTCTACTTTCGCGAGATCGTTCCGGATGCGCTCCATCTCGAGCAGAAACATATTGATATCGAGGATTTTTAATTCCTCTTTCTTCTTTAAATAAATCTTTGCCGTCTCAGACTGGCGTTCCAGCGGCTCTAACTGCCTTGTCAGTTCCGAGAGAATGTCGTTGACGCGCACCAGATTCTGCTGCTCTTCCGCCAGCTTCTTTTCGGTCACGGCCTTCCTTCTCTTGAATTTGACAATTCCTGCCGCCTCGTCAAACAGCTCCCGGCGCTCTTCCGGCTTACCACTTAAGATCTTATCAATCTGACCCTGTCCGATGATGGAATAGCCTTCTTTTCCGATACCGGTATCGTAGAACAGCTCGTTGATGTCTTTTAACCGGCACGATGCACCATTCATCAGATACTCGCTCTCACCGGAGCGGTAGAGCCGTCTCGTCACCGTGACTTCCTCGAAATCGACATTCAGCTTGTGGTCAGAATTGTCGAGTGTAATTGCAACCGACGCGTAGCCGAGCGGCTTTCTCGTCTCGGTTCCGGAGAAAATAACATCCTGCATATTTCCGCCGCGGAGCTGCTTGGCGCTCTGTTCGCCGAGCACCCAGCGCACCGCATCGCCAACATTGCTCTTTCCACTGCCGTTCGGCCCTACAACGCCGGTAATACCGTCGTGGAACTGCAGAATGGTTTTGTTGGCAAACGACTTAAATCCCTGCATTTCAATGGATTTGAGATACATAATTCACCTACGCTTTTTTTCTGGCAAGAATTGCATCGTATGCCGCTGCCTGTTCTGCCGCTTTTTTCGTTCTGCCCTTTCCGGTACCGAGCGCTTTCTTTCCGACGCTGACCTGTGCCCAGAAGCTCTTGTCGTGATCCGGTCCCTCTTCTTTTAAGATGGTGTAAACAATCTCTTCATCCGTCTCACCCTGGATCAGCTCCTGCAGAATCGTTTTGCTGTCGTAGAAAAGCTGTTTGTGTTCGATATCGTTTAAGATATAGTTCAGAACGAACGTTTTTGCCGGTTCAAAGCCGCCGTCCAGGAAAATCGCACCGATCGTTGCCTCCATAGCATCCGAAACGATGGAATCGCGGTGACGGCCGCCGGTTGCCTCCTCGCCCTTTCCAAGGAGTAGAAAGCTGCCAAGGTCAATCTCACGGGCACAGAATGCCAGTGCCGGTTCGCAGACGAGACTGGCGCGCTTTTTCGTCATCTCACCCTCCGGGAGACGCGGGAATGTCTTGTATAAAAATTCGCTGGATACAACTTCCAGCACGGCATCTCCTAAGAACTCCAGACGCTCGTTGCACTCCAGGCGCTCCATATGGTGCTCATTTGCGTAGGAAGAATGGCGCATCGCCATCTCCAGCAGTCCGAAATCCTGAAATTTATACTGGATCTTCTTTTCCAAATCCACGAGTTTATCAATATTATTCATAACCTGTTTTAAGCCTGTCCTTCCTCATAGTTACCGTTTGCAGGTGTTCTGCGGACGGTAACAAAGGGGCTGTCCTGTAGCAAACAGCCCCTTCGCCATTTTCTATTATTCTGCCAGTTTCTTTTTGATCGCTTCCACCGCATCCTCAACCGATACGATGTGCTCTGCTTCTTCTGCTTCGATCTGGATATCAAATTCTTCTTCAATTCCCATCACAATCTGAAATACATCCAGGGAATCCGCTCCCAGATCATCTGTAAAGGTTGTCTCCATGGTTACTTCATTCGGATCTACGTTTAATACATCCGCAATGATCTCCTGTAATTTCTCAAATTCCATCTTTCGCTGCCTCCCTGCTGCTCTTATAGTCTGCCAGATGCTCCTGCACTTTCTGCGGAATCTTCTCCTCGCTGAATGAAATGCACTGGAGAATGGAATTTTTAAATTCGTTGGCTTTTGAGCTTCCGTGCGTTTTTACAACGAGTCCTTTTAAGCCAAGCAGCGGTGCTCCGCCGTACTCACTGGCATCAAAAGACTTCAGTGTCTCTTTCAGCGCCGGTTTCACAAGAAGGGCTCCGATTTTACTGCGCAGAGATGTCATCATGCCCTGTTTTACCTTGGAAATCAGGGTCGCGCCGACGCCCTCATACAGCTTTAAGATAACGTTTCCGACAAACGCCTCACAGACAACAACGTCTGCGGCTCCGTTTGGAATTTCTCTTGCTTCGATACTGCCGACAAAGTTGATATACGGGGTTTCTTTCAGAAGCGGATACGTCTCTTTGACGAGCGCGTTTCCTTTTTCTTCTTCCACACCGATATTCACGATTCCCACACGCGGATTTTTAATGCCGACAACGTGTTCCATATAGATGGAACCCATCATGGCAAACTGCACCAGATGGGACGGTCTTGCATCAACATTCGCACCGCAGTCGATCAGAAGGGATACACCGTCTTTCGTCGGGATCAGCGGAGCCAGCGGCGGGCGCTCTACGCCCTTGATGCGTCCTACGATCGTCTGTCCGCCGACCAGGACTGCTCCGGTGCTTCCTGATGAGACAAACGCGTCTGCCTCTCCGTAGCGCACTTTTTTCATGCCGACAACGATCGAAGAATCTTTTTTGTGGCGGATCGCATTGACCGGCGGCTCTCCCGTCTCAATGATCTCGGTTGCCGGAACGATCTCAACCCGCTCCTTCGGGTACGTATATTTCTGCAGTTCTTTTTCGATGACATCCACCTGGCCGACCAGCTGGACTTTGACACGTTCATCTGCGTTTACGGCCTCAACGGCGCCTTTTACCGGCTCCGCAGGCGCATAATCGCCGCCCATCGCGTCCACTGCAACTCTGACTAAGTCACTCATGTTTTTTCCTCTTTTCTCTTTTCTAAAGCGCGTTTGAAAACTCTTTTTCTTTCAAAAAACCGTTTTCAACCACGCTCTAAAAGCACTCATGCAAGTGCTGTATTAACTATACTAAACTCCTTTGCAAAAATCAAGCACAAATGCCCATCCGCGCTTTCTCCTGTATTCCAAAAAAGCGGGTGGATTTATCTTTCCAAAATCCACCCGCTCTGTTTTGTCTTATTTTTCTTAAGAAACCTTGACTCCGCTCGAATTCATCTCATGACCGTCTATGGTTGTATTCCGTGCCATGACACCGGTATCCGGATCCAGATAATATTCCTCACCATCCTGCGTGAACCAGCCGGTCTGCATCTGACCGTTGTCCGCCAGATAATACCATTCTTCTCCGCTCCAGTACCATCCTGTCACCATGTATGAATTTTCATCAAACACGTACCAGTAGCCGTCGATATTCTGCCAGGTATTGGTTGCATAGCTTCCATCATTATTCTGATACTGCCATCCGTTTTCATTCTGAACCCATTTCCCTGCCGGAATTACCGTAACTTCTGTTACCGTACTCGTCGCCATGGAAACAGTATTTCCAACCGTGTTTGTTGCCACAACGTAATAGTAATCTTTGCCCTCCGCCGAAGTATCGACCTGGTATGTCACTTCTGTTGCGCCTTCAATCGGCGTTCCTCCGCCGTTGGAATTTACGTTGTTCTTATACCACTGATATGTTACTGTGCCTTCTCCCGTTATTCCTGCCTCACAAGTCAGCTTTCCAGATGTATTTCCAACGGGAATCTGCAGGCTCTCCACCGGATTTACCGAAAAAACCGGCTTTTCCAGATTGGCATCTACATGAACAGCATCGCTGTCCTCTTTTGAAATATCTACACTGGCCGAAGACGAAACCGTCGTCTCAGTTCCCATCATTTTATCCATCAGACTGTCTGTGGAACATCCTGAGAGGAATACTACACTGCACATGCATGCTGCCAGAAATATGATTCGTCTATTCTTCATATGCTTTGCACTCCTTTTTTATAATTGTTACGAAAATGTTGCAATATTGTTTCAATTCTCACCGAGACCATTATAGCACATCACGACACACCACGTCAAATCTTTTATATGACGCTTCCAGACAACCCGCAGAGACAACAAAAAAGCCCCCGGTGACGGGAGCCTTTTGCTGCATTGCACATCGGAACTGATTCCGATTTATGAATATTAGTCCATTGCAACGACTTCTTTTTTGTTGTAAGAACCACAAGCTTTGCAAACTCTGTGCGGCATCATAAGAGCACCACATTTGCTGCATTTTACAAGGTTCGGAGCAGACATTTTCCAGTTTGCTCTTCTCTTATCGCGTCTTGCTTTGGAAGATTTATTCTTAGGACAAATGGACATAGTTACACCTCCTTAAATTTGCTGAATATATCTTTGATTGCAGCCATTCGGGGGTCTAGCCCTGTGGTATCACAGTCACAGGTCTGAATATTCAGATTCGCACCACAACGGCTGCAGATTCCTTTACAGTCATCTTTACACAGCACTCGAATCGGCCATTGGACTATGAGCTCATTACGAACCAGTTCTTCCACATCGAGCTCGTCTCCCTCCACAAACGAAGAGTCCTCTTCTTTTTCCTCGCGTTCTTCCTCTGACAGATTCAGATCAATCTGCAGATCGAACTTGAGCTGGAATGGAGTCGCTACCGGTGTCAGGCATCTTGCACATGGAATCTCCATTGTAAGGTCTGCACTGCCGGTGATCGTGATCACACGATTGCCTTCATGCGTAAGGCCAAGGATAACAGGATGTTTTTCGATTACCCGATAGTCCTGCCCGCCGATCGAAAAAGTTTCGGATGTAAGCGGAATTTCATACTTTTCGGACTTTCCGTCCTGCGCAAATAACTTGGTCAGACTGATTTTCATATTGTTCTCCTAATCACACTTTACCAATTATACCCGGGAAGGTAAGAATTGTCAACTGCTTTTTGAATTATTTTTTATTTTCCTTTTACTAACTCTACGGTCTCCTCGCAGATTGCGATTTCCTCGTTGGTCGGGATCACGCATGCTGTAATCTTGGAGCCTTCTTTGGTGATGATCTTCTCAACGCCGCGGCAGTTATTTGCCTCAGAATCGAATTCCAGACCCATGAACTCAAATGCTTTGCAGATGGTCTCACGAAGCGGAATAGCGTTCTCTCCAAGGCCTGCGGTGAAGGTGATCACATCTACGCCGCCCATAGCTGCGATGTAGGAACCGATGTATTTGATAATGCGGTAAGCGTATGCTTCCAGACAGTTGATGGCATCCTGATTGCCTGCCTCTGCTGCTGCAGATACATCACGGTAATCGCTGGAGATGCCGGTCATGCCGAGCATACCGGATTTCTTGTTCAGAATGTTCAGAACCTCGGATACGGTCAGGTTCTCTTTGTTGCACAGATACTCAACAAAAGCCGGATCGATATCTCCGGAACGGGTTCCCATGATCACACCTTCGAGCGGGGTAAGGCCCATGGAGGTATCTACACATTTGCCGTTCTTTACAGCGGAAAGGGAAGCACCATTTCCCATATGGCATACGATGATCTTCAGATCGTTGTAGTCTTTGCCAAGGAACTCTGCGGTTCTCTTGGATACGAATTTATGAGAAGTTCCGTGGAAGCCGTATTTACGGATTGCGTATTTCTCATAGTACTCTTTCGGAATACCGTACATATATGCTTTCGGAGGCATGGTCTGATGAAATGCGGTATCAAATACTGCTACGTTCGGAACGCCCGGCATCAGTTTCATGCAGGCATTGATTCCCATCAGGTTTGCCGGATTGTGCAGAGGACCGAGGTCAGCGCACTCCTCGATAACTTTGATTACTTCGTCATCGATGATAACAGAGTTTGTGATCTTCATTCCGCCGTGCAGAACGCGGTGTCCGATGGCATCTACTTCTTCCAGGCTCTTGATGACGCCGCTCTTCTCGTTTACCAGAGCGTCCAGAACCATCTGGATTGCCTCTACGTGTGTCGGCATTGCTGCTTCTGTTACCTCTTTTTCGCCGTTCTTTGGCTCATAAACGAGGCGTCCGTCGATACCGATTCTCTCACAAAGTCCTTTTGCCAGGACGTCACGGTTATCGTAATTGATCAGCTGGAATTTCAGAGAGGAACTTCCGCAGTTTACTACTAATACGTTCATTTCTAAATTCTCCTATTTTAAAATTCTTATTAAAACTTCTGGCCGGCCTGTTCTCCGCAGCCGGCCAGAAAACCGCTTGTAATTGGTTTTATTTCGTGCTTACTGTGCCTGGCACTGTACAGCAGTGATTGCTACAACACCAACGATATCCTCTGCGGAGCATCCACGGGACAGATCGTTGACTGGAGCTGCGATACCCTGCGTCATCGGGCCGTATGCTTCTGCTTTTGCCAGTCTCTGTACCAGTTTGTATCCGATGTTTCCGGCATCCAGATCCGGGAAGATCAGAACGTTTGCTCTTCCTGCAACTTTGCTGTCCGGAGCTTTGGAAGCGCCTACGCTCGGAACGATTGCTGCATCAAGCTGCAGTTCTCCGTCGAGTGCAAGATCCGGGTTTGCTTCTTTTGCAATTCTGGTAGCCTCTACAACTTTGTCTACATCAGCATGTTTTGCACTTCCTTTGGAGGAGTGGGAAAGCATGGCAACTCTTGGCTCGTTTCCGGTCAGCATGCGGTAGGACTCTGCGGAAGACTCTGCGATTGCAGCCAGCTCTTCCGGATTCGGGTTCTGGTTCAGACCACAGTCACCGAATACGAATACACCGTCATCGCCGTACTCGCAGTCCGGAACTACCATCAGGAAGAATGCGGATACGAGTTTTGTGCCTGGTTTGGTCTTTAAGATCTGCAGGCATGGACGTAAGGTGTTTGCGGTAGAATGGCAGGCACCGGAAACAAGTCCGTCTGCATCTCCCATTTTAACCATCATAACGCCATAATATGTATAGTCATTCAGGATGGTCTCTCTTGCTTTCTCCGGAGTCATGCCTTTCTTTGCGCGAAGCTCTACCAGCTTATCTACATAAGCCTGTGTTTTCTCGTTTTTCTCTGGATCTACAATAGTAGCTTTGGAGACATCCAGTCCCTCGCTGCCTTTCTTTACTGCCTCTTCGCTTCCGATGATGATCAGATTTGCAAGGTCCTCTTTCAGGATCTGTGCAGCAGCCTCATATGTTCTTCTGTCTTCTGACTCTGGCAGTACAATTGTTTTTTTGTCTGCTTTTGCTCTTGCTTTAATTGTGTCAATAAATCCCATGATCTTTTGACTCCTTTCGATAAATTTACTCGATATTCTCATTGTAGTACGCTTTTTGCCCTTTCGCAAGTATAAAATTCAAAACAACTGGACAAAAAATCCAAAACGGAGGAATTCTTGCATTCCTTTTCTGTTTTTGTTACGATAGGGCTATGTGATCCGCGGTTCCTCTCTGTTTGGAATCGTGCTATTTTTTTCGAAAGAAGGTACGTTTTATGACCATTACCGCAGTCATTGCAGAATATAATCCTTTTCATAACGGCCATGCTTATCAGCTGGCAAAAGCCAGGGAGCTGACCGGGGCGGACTATCTTGTCGTGATTATGAGCGGCGATTTCGTCCAGCGCGGCGCACCTGCGATTCTTGACCAACACGACCGTGCGGAGCTGGCGCTTCTTGGCGGCGCGGACCTTATCTTACAGCTTCCGTGTCACTTTGCACTCGGCAGTGCACAGCATTTCGCACGCGGGGCGGTATCGCTTCTTACTGCGCTTGGCTGTGTCGATTTTCTCTGCTTTGGCAGTGAATATGGAGACACGGCGCCGTTTCTGGAACTCGCTGATGTTCTGCTCCACGAGCCGGAGGAATACCGTGAGCTGCTCTCCGGTCTGCTTCGGAACGGACTTTCCTTCCCGACGGCGCGCGCACAGGCACTTTCCGCTTATTTTTCTGACAGCGCTTCCTTCTCTTCGCTTTCAAAAGAAGAACTTGATACCTTTTTAAAAGAACCAAACAATATTTTAGGCATTGAATATGTCCAGGCACTTCTGCTGTCACAAAGCCGCATTCGGCCGGTAACGATCCGCCGGGAGGGCAGCGGCTACCACGAAGGAGCGCTTTTCACACATGCACTCCCTTCTGCTACAGCAATGCGGAATCTTCTTTTTTCCAATCCGCATAAGGATCCGGAACTGTCCGCGCTCGCCTCCTGCATGCCGGAAGCAGTCTATCCCGCTTTCCAGGACGCCGTCACCGCACACGGCCTGCTTTCCAGCGATGATTTCAGCCTGCTCCTCGCCGCGCGGCTCCTCACAGAAACGAAGGAATCCCTTTCCTCTTATCTTGATCTTTCGCCGGATCTTGCCAATCGCATCCTCCGCCAGCGCCACGCATGCTCCTCATTCTCGGAGTTCGCCCTGCAGCTCAAAACAAAAGAGATGACCTACACCCGCATCAGCCGTGCCCTGATGCATCTGCTTCTGAACCAGAAAACATTGTACCCGGCCGGCTATAACCGTGTTCTCGGTTTCCGAAAAAGTGCCGGTGCATTGTTAAAAGAGATTAGAAGACGTTCTTCTCTGCCGCTCATTGCCAAGGCAGCCGACGCCCCGCGGCTTCTTACCGGCGATGCACTTGCCGCCTTTGAGAGCGATATACAGGCCTCTCTTTTTTACGAGACTGTCCGTTCTCACAAAACAGGGACACAGTTCGTCCATGAATACACAAAAAAGCTGGTTCTGTTATAGAACCAGCTTTTTTCCAGCAGCATCATCATCTGCTGCTGTGGAACTGTATAGTCCTCCACAAACAGGAAAACATTTTTTGTATCTGCACTTTCTCTTGTAAAGTCAAACTGCATGAAACGCATCTCACCATTCAGTATAAAATTGATCATAACATGATGCATGATGTGTTCTGCTGTTCCCTGTGTGATTGCTTCCATCGTCATCTGCTGTTTTATCCGATTAAGATCATCTATATTGCCAGATGCATAACGCATGAGTATCTTCAAAATCAATGTACAGGATTTCTATATAATGATTTTTAAGAGCTTTTTCATATATTGCAGCCTGAACCGCTTTCTCCAACAACTGAATTCCTCCTTGTTTTCTCATGTACTATTAATGCTTCATAGCACTCCCGCTATAAATTACTTTCATCAGTAATTCCACATCAACAGGCTTAGCAACATGTTCATTCATCCCTGCTTCTTTTGCCCTTATTCTGTCCTCCGTGAACGCATTTGCTGTCATTGCAATGATCGGTATTTTCTTTGCATCCTCTCTGTCCAGAGACCTAATCATCTTTGTAGCTTCATAACCATTCATGACCGGCATCATAATGTCCATAAGAATGACATCAAATTCACCAGGTTCACTATTTCTGAACAGTTCAACAGCTTCCTGACCATCCCATGTTTTTGTCACGTCGGCACCTTTTTTCTTTCAGGAAATCCTCTCTTAGCTGCCCGCCGTTTTCTGTTTCCATTTTAATATTTGTACTCATTTGTCTGGCACTTTCAATGGCACGGAGGAGACTTTTGGATTCCGAAGATTCATTATAATGGGTGTAGTGGAACACTGCACTTTCACATAGTTTACAATCTCCACCATTCTTTTCTCTGCTTCTGCTTTTTCTGCGTGGAAGAAATAAAACAGAGAGACTACAGCTACACAGATTCCTATCAGACCGCCGAGCAGCTGGATCCGTTTTTCTCCACCTCCAGATACTTCTGGGGATCATCCAGGTATTTTTCAATGATTTTCAGGGATGTGCCATCCAGACGCATCTCTTCCTGTGTCTGGCCCATCTGCTCACAGATTCCCCTGTCATCCTCTTTTGCAAAAGCAACGCCTATTCCGGTGATCATCAGAGGCTCTTCCAGGATACGGAAGCTTGCATCATAATCCTTCCTATACTGAACGATAGATTCCTCGTGTGCAGCAACCGCATCTACATATCCTTTTCCCAGAAACGTATAGATCAGCTCCCGGTGTCCCAGGATGATCAGATTTCCCAGCTTTGGGATCCTCTCATCCGTCCGGTTCAGAAAGATGCTTTCCGGTTTGGTTGTGGACTGGACAGCGGTAATCGTCAAGACGTCCTTCCATAGAAAAAACAGCCCATGATACAATCAATCTCGCCGCTCTCCACCAGTTCTTTTTTCTCCTCCCAGTTGATCTGGACAACCTTCACCTGTTATCCCATTCTTTTGAATGCTTCCGTAGCCAGTTCTACATCAATTCCTGTCGGTACACCATCCTCATTCAGATAATTGTATGGTGGATAGCTGTCGCTGCCGAGGGTAATAACAGGCTTTTCGGTTTCTTCTTTCGTGTTATCTGTGTTTTTGCACCCTGCCAGGGTGACTGCTAAATATCAAAAGTCCTAATAAAATTGCTATAGTTCTTCTTAATTTCAATGAATGATTATGTTTTTGCGTTTACTACCCCTTTTTGTCAGCAGTTTTGTGATCACTCTTTTTAATTGCGGAATATCAATCGGCTTTCCAATATGTTCATTCATCCCGGCCTCCAGACATGCTTTCCGATCTTCCTCAAAAGCATTTGCCGTCATGGCAATGATTGGAATCTTTTTGGCATCTTCACGTTCCAGCATACGAATTGCTTTTGTTGCTTCCAGCCCATCCATGACCGGCATCATCACATCCATGATGATGACATCATACTCATCCAACCTGGAATTCTGAAATATTTCAAATGCCTCTTTTCCGTTTTTCGCTTCTGTAATGTTCAGATGCTCCTCCTCCAGGATTGCATGGGCTATCTCCATATTAATGACATTATCTTCAACAAGAAGCACCCGTTTTCCTGACAGATCCATATCCTGTGAGTAGCTGTCCTTCTGTGAATCATTATTTTCAACCAAATAATCTATTTCAAATGGAACCGTAACTGTAAACGTGCTTCCTACATTTTCTTCGCTTTCCAGTTCTATCGTTCCACCCATCCGTTCAACAATATCTTTGACAATCGAAAGTCCCAGACCGGAGCCACTGAATGTTGTAGTTGACTGTTTGCCTTCCTGCGCAAAAGCATCAAACGCATGTTTTTGAAATTCTTCACTCATACCAAGACCGGTATCTGAACATACAAACTGAAAAACAGCTATATTCCCATCATCCGATAATTCTTCGCAATGAACATTCACTGTTCCATGAAAATGATTGTATTTAATCGCGTTGGAAGAAAGATTCATTAAAACCCTGCTCAGATGTACCGGACTTCCAATCAAATATCTGTGGCGGATTGTGCTTGCTTCCACGCCGCCTTCAAATCTTACACCATTCTCATAAGCACTCATTGCAACAACCGTCAGATTATTCCTTAACAGTTCTGCCAGATCAAAGGATTTATGTTCCAACACAAGGGAACCGGATTCCAGTTTGCCGATATCCAGGACATTGTTGATCAGATTTTGCAGATAATCGGCGGACTGAAGTACCTTCTTCCTGCATTCCCTTAACTTGACCACATCATTGTTATATTTTTCAGCGATATGGATCATCCCCACGATTCCGTTTAGCGGTGTACGGATATCGTGGCTCATACGCCGGAGAAAGGCTGTTTTTGAAAGATTCGCGCGATGAGCATCTTCCATGCTTTCCTTAAGCTGTTTCTGATACATGAGTTCCCGTGATTTTTCTTCCGTAATATCTCGTACGACATAAAGCACATCCACAGCGTTTCCATGTGCATCTCTGCTCTTTACAATAAATCTGGCCAGCCGCCATTCTCCGTTTACTCCCATAAATTCAATCGAAACAGAATTCGTATTACGAAGTCTCTCTGTCAATGTATCAAAGTCAAGAAACTCCCGGTATTTTTCTCTCTCTTCCTGGGCGGCAAATGCTGTTGGAAGTCTTTCCATAACATCATCAATTTTCCCCTTTTGTCCAAGGATTTTTTGCACAAGGTCATGGCCTTTCAAAAGCTCATATGTCCGCTCTTTAACATTGGCTTGTACGATTGTTACATACAACGTAGCAATTGCGGCAATAATCTCTGACCTCTTTGTCGCCTCATCAAGAGCCTTTTTCAACAGTACCGTACTTTTCAGATTTTCCCTCACACATCCAAGATGTCCGCCAACATCAGACAGCAGTGTAATGGAAATCTCATTCTGCCTCAAATCAGGATTATCTACCCCGATGAATCCATTCATCTGATGATTGGCATAAATCGGCACCGCAATCAAGGAACATATTTCCTGTGTTTTTAACAATTCATATTCTTCCGGTTCAGAATTTTTTGTCGCTTCCAGATCATGAATCACGATTACTTCCTTGTTTTCAAATCGTTTCACCCAGTTCGGCATCGAACTGACCGGGATTGCCTGAAGGTTATCTATCTCTGGTGCCACTCCATCGGCACACCATTCAAATGTATTGCTCAGACTGTCCTTCTGATCGGTTTCCCAGTCAAAAACATATACCCGGTCTGCCCCTGTATAGTTTCCAATCGCCTGCAACAAAGAGTGAATGATTTCTGACAGCTCCTGCTCATTTTCCACCTGATCCATAAGCGATATCTGATGCAGGATCGTGTCCATACTATGTAATTTTATTTGATAGAGTTCCTGAATCTCTTTTGTTTTCATTTTCTATCC
The DNA here is from genome assembly GCF_003479155.1 of Blautia sp. AF19-1. NCBI lineage: Bacteria > Bacillati > Bacillota > Clostridia > Lachnospirales > Lachnospiraceae > Blautia > Blautia sp. AF19-1. The sequence goes on along the minus strand of NZ_QUGQ01000013.1, from coordinate 42,121 downwards.
CCCCCTGCAGTAAAACTATTATGGTTACGTCTGTGAAATAACACCGTAAGAAAGGATCCTGCTACGGCAGGATTCTCCGCTTAAACTTATGCAAAAAAACTGGTTTTATTATACTCTAACACTTTACTGCACACAAGAAAAACATTACCTTTTAGCGTTAAAAGGCAAAAAAAGAACAGCAACTGTGCCAAAAGTTCCAGTGATGTGTATCAAAAACGGAAATGGACTTTCGGCAGATATATTTTCTTCTGTTTCTCTGTCTTCAGGATCAGATGGAGGAACTGACAAAACAGACACAGACCCGCAATGATAAGATGCAGCTGATGATGGAACAGATCGTGCTGTCCAATAAGAGCAGCCAAAAAGAAAAAACAGATCGGCAAAAAGAATGAAAACAGCTTCCAGATGCCATATCCAGATGTTACCGCTTTGTGCCTGAAAAGTCGAAGTTGAGGAACATCATATTTTGGAGATCTGAAGATCGCAGGGTGCTGGGTACATTACAGGCGCAAGTTCCATGAGGCACTGGAGGTCATACCGAAAGATCTGAGGAAACAGTCTGTTTTGTACCTCATCATGAACCAGATCCGTGCGATTTACCGGGAGGAAGGAAAGCTTTCCGGTCTTTCATCAGACGAACGGACTGCCCATCGACTTTTACATAATAAATTCCGCTGATCCATTTAGATTCCTGCAGCGCTCCGTTCTTATCCATGTAATACCATTTTCCACCGATCTTCTGCCAGCCAGTCTGCATTTTGCCGTTTTTGTTCAAATAATACTTTGTGTTTTCTATGGCGGCCTTCACATCCACATCCGCAGAGGTATTGCTAGAACAACGGCTGCTACCGCTGAAGTTCCCCGTAATAATTCATTTTTTCTTACACTTTTTATGGGTTGCAAGTAAAATTATCAGTATGTAATATATCATACTATACATTCCTTAAAATTACTATTTTTATTTGCGCAGATGGTAAAAAAGCCGGCAGCGATCCTTTCCATTCAGGATCACTGCCGGCTTTTCAGCTGTCTTTTTAGTTTTTAAACGAATGAATCGGTGCCGGGATTCTTCCGGTGCGGTTGACGAATGCCTCGCAGGAGAAGTTGTTGACCGGCATGATCGGTGCATAGCCGAGGAGGCCGCCGAATTCTACGGTCTCGCCCACGCCTTTTCCGATGACCGGGATCAGGCGGACTGCCGTTGTTTTCTGGTTGACCATACCGATGGCAAGCTCATCTGCGATGATTCCGGAGATGGTCGATGCTTTCGTGTCTCCCGGGATGGCGATCATATCAAGACCTACGGAGCAGACACAGGTCATTGCCTCGAGTTTTTCAATGGTCAGTGCGCCGTCGTTGACTGCGTTGATCATACCCTGATCCTCAGAAACCGGGATGAATGCGCCGGAGAGACCGCCGACATAGGAAGATGCCATAACACCGCCCTTTTTCACCTGATCGTTCAGAAGCGCCAGCGCCGCTGTCGTTCCCGGTGCACCTGCGTGCTCGAGGCCGATCTCCTCAAGGATATCCGCAACGGAATCTCCGATCGCCGGAGTCGGTGCCAGGGAAAGGTCAATGATACCAAACGGAATGTTCAGCCGCTTGGAAGCCTCCTGTGCAACGAGCTGGCCGACACGCGTTACCTTAAATGCGGTCTTCTTGATCGTCTCGCAGAGTACCTCAAAGTTCTCGCCACGTACTTTTTCCAGAGCATGTTTGACAACACCAGGACCGGAAACGCCGACATTGATGATGGCATCCGCCTCGGTTACGCCGTGGAAAGCGCCTGCCATGAACGGGTTGTCGTCCGGTGCATTGCAGAAAACAACGAGTTTTGCGCATCCAAGGCAGTTGTTCTCTTTGCTTGCCTCCGCCGTCTTCTTAATGATCTCACCCATCAGTTTGACAGCATCCATGTTGATACCGGTTTTGGTGGAGCCAAGGTTGATGGAACTGCAGACAAAATCCGTAACAGCCAGTGCCTGCGGGATAGAACGGATCAGAAGCTCATCTGCTGTCGTCATACCTTTGCTTACCAGAGCGGAATAGCCGCCGAGGAAATTGACGCCGACTTCTTTTGCCGCACGGTCCAGAGTCTGTGCAATCGTCACGAAATCCTCCGGCGTTCTGCAGGCTGCTGCGCCGACTAAGGCAATCGGGGTAACGGAAATTCTCTTGTTTACAATCGGAATACCGAACTCGCCCTCGATCTCCTCACCTACGGAAACCAGATTTCTGGCAGTCGTCGTGATTTTGTCGTAGATTTTGCGGTTCAGCTTGTCAAGATTGGAGTCGATACAGTCCATAAGACTGATTCCAAGGGTAATGGTACGAACGTCCAGATTCTCTTTTTCGATCATCTCGTTCGTTTCCTTTACTTCAAACAGATTTATCATGTCGTTTTTCTCCTTCGCTTTAGATACGGTGCATCATATTGAAAATATCTTCATGCTGGCAGCGGATGACAACGCCGATGGAACTTCCAAGCTTCTCCAGATCTTTTGCAAGCTCTGCGTTGGATTTCTCGCTCTTGGAGACGTCCGTTACCATCATCATGTTGAAATATCCCTGCACAATCGTCTGAGAAATGTCTTCGATGTTTACCTGGTTCTCTGCCAGATAATTACATACCTTTGCGATAATGCCCACGGTGTCCTTGCCTACGACAGTGATAATTGTCTTCTTCATGTTTCCATTCTCCTTTTTCTGGTTTTATGTCAAAGCCCCGGAAAAACCGGTAATGGCGGCCTTGCGAAAAACATGGTATGTAGCTCTAAAAATGTATATTTAAACCTCAATTAACGGTGATACTTCGCTTCTTTTAGCGACAGCGAGATGAAAATCACCCGAGTGATACGGATTATCACCCGTTGTGACCTCGCAGGCCACGGTTTCAAAGGCCAGTGCCTCATAATTATTTTCCTTGCTCAGATGGCCGAGCAGCACTTCCTGCAGATTGTCGTGCAGAATCTCGCAGAGGAGATGGCCTGCCGCCAGGTTTGATAAATGGCCTTTCGCCCCGGCGATCCGCTGTTTTAACGGATACGGGTACGGTCCGACCGCAAGCATGTTCTCGTCGTGATTTGCCTCTAACAAAACGGCATCCAGCCCGGTCAGATTCTGAACCGTGTAATTGCTGTAAACGCCAAGATCCGTCGCAATCGCAATCGATTTCCCGCCGGATTCCATGCGGTAGCCGACCGGCTCTGCCGCATCGTGGGAGATCGTAAACGGATGTACGGCGATATCACCCAGCGTAAACGTGTCATCCGCGTGAATCGTGTGGAAAATCCCCTCCGGGAACTTTCCAAGGCTCTTCGTCTGCTGCATCGCCTGAATTGTTCCATCCGTTGCGTAAATCGGAATACCATACCGGCGCGCCAGCACGCCAAGGCCCTGGATATGATCGGAATGCTCATGTGTCACGAGAATGCCGTCCAGCTCCTTCGCGCTGCGATCGAGAACAGCCAGCCCCGCCTCCACGCGCTTTCCGCTGATGCCCGCATCGATCAGAAGGCTTGTGGTCTCGCTTCCCGCGAAAATGCAGTTTCCGCTCGAACCACTTGCAATACTACAAAGTTTCATATTTTTTCATCCTATGGTCTAACTGTTTTTTTGTTTCCTCAAAATCGCCGCTGTTGTCGATTTCAAAATCGCAGTGGCTGCTGAATTCATCCTCGGAGAGCTGATTTGCCATGATTTCGCGTACTTTCTTCTCGGAATAGCCGCGTCCTTCGATCAATCGCTCCTTCCGGACTTCTTCATCCGCATAAATATACCACAGTTCATCACAAATTTCATCATATTTTTCTTCAATTAAGAGTGCGGCCTCCACAAAGACGTATTCCGTCCCTGCTTTTTCCGCAGCTGCAATGGCTTTTTTGATATACCGTTTTACCGCCGGATGAACGATCGCATTCAGGGCTTTTAACTTTTCTTCGTCCTGAAAAACGATCTCAGCAATCCGTTTCCGGTCAAGTTCGCCGGTCTCTGTGGTGATCTGTCTGCCGAACAGCTTCACAATCTCTCCATAGCATTCGCCGCCCGGCAGCATCACAAGGTAACCTGCCTCGTCCGCCTGGATCACCGTTGCATCATAATTCTGTCCAAGGTACGTGAGCACTTCGCTTTTTCCGGCGCCCACGCCGCCTGTAATTCCAAAAACTTTCATTCTTTTGTATCCTTTCGCTCCTGGTATGAATGCGCTATTTCGCCTCGTACCAGTTGTTTCCTGTGTGCATATCGATCTCGAGTTTGACAGCCAGATGTGCTGCCCCGGTCATCTCCTCTTCCAGGATCTGTTCTGCCTTTTCGAGCTCGTCTTCCGGCACTTCCAGCAGCAGCTCATCGTGTACCTGAAGAAGAAGTCTGGTCTTTAACTGCTCCTCTTTCAGCCGTTTCGCCACGCGGATCATCGCTATTTTAATAATATCCGCCGCCGTTCCCTGGATCGGCGCATTCATCGCAACGCGCTCGCCGAATGACCGCTGCATAAAATTGCTCGATTTCAGCTCCGGCATCGGCCGTCTGCGTCCGAACATCGTCACGGAATAGCCTTTCTCTTTGGCATCCTCTACGCAGCGGTTCAAAAACTCATGGATACCCGGATACGTCTCGAAATACTGCTGGATATAGGCCTCTGCCTCTTTCCGGCTGATGCCGAGATCCTGGCCCAGACCGAACGAACTGATGCCGTATACGATACCGAAGTTGACCGCCTTCGCATTTCTTCTCTGCAGCGGTGTTACCTCTTCAAGCGGCACATGGAACACTTTCGATGCCGTCATGCGGTGGATATCCTCCGCCTCGCGGTACGCCTCGATCAGGTTTTCATCGCCCGACATATGGGCCAGCACGCGGAGCTCAATCTGGGAATAGTCGGCATCCAGAAAGACACAGCCAGGCTTTGGCACGAAGGCTTTCCGGATCAGACGGCCAAGCTCCATCCGCACCGGAATGTTCTGCAGATTCGGATCGGTACTGCTGATGCGGCCGGTCGCGGTGATGGTCTGGTTAAATGTCGAATGGATTCTTCCATCTTTCCCGATCACGGCCTGCAGACCGTCGGCGTACGTCGATTTCAGTTTGGCAAGCTGGCGGTACTCCAGAATATCGGCAACGAGTTTGTGATCCGGTGCGAGCTTTTCGAGCACATCGGCGGCGGTGGAATAACCCGTCTTGGTCTTTTTGCCGCCCGGAAGCTGCAGCTTTTCAAACAGAATCACGCCGAGCTGCTTCGGGGAATTGATGTTGAACTCCTCGCCGGCCTCCTCGTAGATCTGTGCCTCCAGCTCTCCGATCCGCTCCGCCAGCTCAGCTCCGTAAACGGAAAGTGCTTCTTTTTCTGCGGCGATTCCATCCGCTTCCATCTGACGGAGCGTAAACACCAGCGGAATCTCCACATTCCGGTACAGATCCCACATGCCCTGCTCCTTCAGCAGCTTTTCCATGTTTTCCTGTGCGGCAAATACAGCATACGCCTGATGACCTGCATACGACTCCTGCTGTTCCGGCGTCATCTTTCCTGCGGCCGGAATCTTGCTTCCGCCGAAGATCTCTTCCACTGCCGGCACATAGCGGTGTACGTACTCTTTTACGATATCATCGTACGAATACTGTGATTTCAATGGATTTAATAAATACGCGGCAATTCCGGCATCAAACAGATGGGCTTCATCGGCGTCCGGCATATCCTTCAGAAATTCTTTTCCGTCCATGACGCAGAAAACCGGAATCTGCTTCTGCAGCTCAGTCAATTTTTCTTTTAAATAATCTCCGGTCAGGAAACCTTCTGCTGGGAAGTAAACAACATCCGGCTCTCCGCTTCCATACGCAACTGCCATACCGACAAGTGAACGGCTCCGATCTGCCATCGGTCCGTCCTTCGGGGTTTCTTCTGTCAGAAGAGCGGCTCCTGCCTTCTCCTCCTTCGCGATGGTTTCAAAGAGTTCTTCCGCCTCGGAAAAATCCGTTACGGTGCGTAGAAAGACGGCATCCTCTGGTTCTGCATTCGTCTCCTCGAAGCGGCCCAGCAGGTTCTTAAACTCCAGACGTTTGAACATCTCATACGCTTTTGGTGTATAAAAATTCGAGAGTGCCGCTTTTTCACGGTCGAGCTCCACCGGCGCATCGGTATCAATCGTTGCAAGTTTTTTGCTTAATTCCGCCAGATCATAATGATCACGCATCGCTTCTTTTGCCTTGTTCGGTTTGATCTCCTCGAAATGTGCATGCGCATTTTCCAGTGTCTCGTACTGCAGTAGGATTTTCGTCGCGGTTTTCTCGCCGACACCCGGCAGACCCGGGATATTGTCTGCGGTATCGCCCATCAGCGCTTTCAGATCGATGATCTGTTTCGGGAGAAGACTGTATTTTTCCAGCACCTCTGCCGTGTGGTAATTTTCGATCGTCGTCACACGCTTTACGGTCTTTGGAATCCGGATCAGAATGTGGTCCGTTGCAAGCTGCAGCAGGTCGCGGTCTCCGGATACGATCGTAACTTCCATCCCTTCCGCCTCGCATTTGCGGCCGAGCGTTCCTAAGATATCATCCGCCTCATAGCCCTCTTTTGTGACAATCTCAATGTCCATTGCTGCGAGCACTTCCTGGATCACCGGGACCTGTTCGCGCAATTCCTGCGGCATCGGCTTTCTCGTTCCCTTGTACTGGTCATACATTTTGTGGCGGAATGTCGGTGCATGGAGGTCAAACGCCACGGCAAGATACTGCGGCTGCTCCTCATCGAGAATTTTAAACAGAATATTCAGGAATCCATATACGGCGTTCGTGTGCAGTCCTTCTGCATTGGACAGATCCGGTACGCCGTAAAAAGCCCGGTTCAGAATACTGTGTCCGTCCAGTAATACGATTTTATCACTCATAATAATCCTTTCAGCCAGGGTAATTCTATCACTTCAAAATAGTGCAGAGCCAGGAGCACCAGAAACAGAACGAGAATCAGCATCAGCACCCGGAAAAACGTATCTTTGTACCGGCGGTGTCTCGCTTCTTCCTCTTTTTTCTCCAGATCGCGTTCCAGAAGTCCTGTCAGATTGTAGGAATCGGGCGCGTCATCCTCGAAATATGCCATCGCACGGTTCACAATAAAATATGTCTCCAGTTCCTCGTGGCATGTATGGCATTTCCGGATATGGGAAATAAACGGTTCCATCTCTTTCTCCGGCATATTTCCCTGCACGTATGGCTGTATTAATTTTTCTGCTTCTTTACAGTCCATAAAATCCTGCTCTCCTTTTGTATCCGGCCAGTGTTTTCCTCTGGCCGTTTTTTCTGCTATCTACCATCATACACTATTTTCTCATAATTTAAAAGAGACAACCCGCCGAAAATGGGTTGTCTCTTGTTCTCTTATAAGATAACTGTTTTCTAGTGGATTTCCATTATGCACGGACAATGTTCGGGGTCTCTTTTCCTGCCTCGAAATCCAGTGCATTCTGCAGTGTGGTCTCTGCAATCGCACGCAGTGCTTCCTCGGTGAAGAATCCCTGATGTGAAGTGATCATAACGTTCGGGAAGGACAGGAGACGCGCTGTGGTGGAGTGCTCCAGAATCTCATCGGAACGGTCCTCGAATACGTTCGGGGTTTCCTCCTCGTATACGTCAAGGCCGACGCCGAAGAATTTTCTTGCACGGATTCCCTCGATCAGGTCGTCTGTCTTTACCAGACCTCCGCGGGACGTATTGACCAGGATCACGCCGTCTTTCATCTTTTTGATGCTCTCGCGGTTGATCATGTGGTATGTGCTGTCCATCAGCGGGCAGTGCAGGGAGATCAGATCACTCTGTGCCAGCAGTTCATCAAGAGTTACGTACGTAACAAAATCTTTTAAGGATTCATTCTGGTATACATCGTAAGCAATGACTTTCATGCCGAAACCGCGGCAGATTCTTGCCATAGCCGCACCGATTTTTCCGGTTCCGACGATCCCGGCGGTCTTCTGATAGAAGTTAAATCCCATCAGTCCGCCCAGGCTGAAGTCGTTTTCTCTTACTTTCGTATATGCTTTGTGCATGTGGCGGTTGACCGTCATGGCCAGTGTCATCGCATGCTCAGCTACAGCCTCCGGGGAGTAACCCGGTACACGGCGTACATCAATGCCGTATTTTGCAGCTGTCTTTAAATCTACGTTGTTGAAGCCTGCGCAGCGCATCAGGATCAGCTTGACGCCTGCCTCATGCAGTGCTTCTACGGTTTTTGTTCCGACATCGGAGTTTACGAAGGCGCACACGGCATCGTAGCCCTTTGCCAGGGAAGCGGTTCTTGCAGCAAGGCCGGTTTTTAAATATTCCACTTCAATTTCTGGAAACTGCTCTTTGGTTCGGTCGAAAGATTCTCTGTCGTAGTTCTGGGTATCGTAAAATAAAATTTTCATAATGTTTTTCCTCCTCGCTTTGCGGTCATCTTATTGTTCCCGCTTACATGCATTACTATACTTCATTGTTAAAACTTTGTCAATGTATTATTTGTTAAAATTTTATCAATTAGTAAATTTATTTTCAACATCTTTCACAACAGTACAAATTTACTGGATCACCTCGTCCAGGAACCGGGACGGCTCGACTTTCTTTTCAAACCGTTCCTCCACGTAACAGAGCGTCAGCTCTTTCCGGGCGCGCGTCATTCCGACGTAGAACATCCGCCGCTCCTCCTCGATCGCCTCCGCAAGGACTGCTTTCTGATACGGCATTACACCCTCGTTGACGTCAAGAAGATAGACCTTGTCGTACTCGAGTCCCTTGACGCTGTGCAGGGTGGAAACCATAACTCCTTCCGCACTCTCTGCGCGCTGCTTCTGTTTTTCCTTCATCTTCTGCTGGTATTCCTCAATATGTGCAAACCAGCCCTCGATGCTTTTCTGGCTCTTTGCCGCCTCCTGCAGCTCGTCCAAAACGGAAATCAGATCATCCTCTTTCAGATGGCGGTATGCAGCATATTCCTTCACATACTGTTCATAGCCGATCGCATAGCGGATGTAATTGACCGCGCCGAACGGCGATAAATGCGTCAGTGTCGTGATATCCTGCTCCAGTTTGCGGATCCGCTGGCACATCCAGTCTTTTTCTTCGTAATATTCCAGAAGTGCATCGAACGAAACAGTCGCCTCCTCAAAGGCATCCCGCGACAGATAACGGTTCGGGCGGTTGGCAATCTTTAAAAACTCGCCGCGCTTCCGGCTTCCCATCGCAAGATTCAGATACGTCAGCAGATCTTTCGCAATCCAGTGGTCATAGAGATCCGGCAGGGTATCCCGCATCTGGAACGGGATCTGTGCTTCCATCAGTTCCTCTACTGCTGTCCGGCAGCCAAGATTCGTGCGGAACAAAAGCGCCATCTCTTCATACGGACAGCCGTTTTTCTCCGCCTCCCGCAGCTCCTCGGCAACGGCACGCATCTCCTCGCGCGGGTTCTTATATCCCCGGATTGCAACCGGAGCGCCTTTCTCGTTGTCGGTGGAAATCGCCTTTTCATACCGCTTTTTGTTGTGGTGGATCAGGCATTGGGACCGCTTCACGATAAATTCCGTACTACGGTAATTTTTATCGAGCACTACCTGCGCCGCGCCCAGGTAATCTTTCGGAAAATTCAGCATGATCTCCGGCTTGGCCCCGCGGAACTGATAAATCGACTGATCGTCATCCCCGACAATAAAGAGGTTATTTTCCGGCAGCGCCAGCATCCGCACAATCTCATACTGCACGGGGCTGATGTCCTGAAACTCGTCAATCAGGATATACTGAAATTTCTGCTGCCAGGCGCGGAGGACCTCCGGCCGCTCCAGAAAGAGACGTTTGCACTGCACCATCAGATCGTCGAAATCGAGTTTTTTGTTCTCCTTCCGCCATTTCTCATACGCCTCATAGATTTCGCGGAACTTTTCCTGCGGCATACAGGCGGAATAGTAATGTTCCAGCGGGATCTGATTGTTCTTCACAGTGCTGATTTCGCGCGCCAGATTTTCCTCGAGATCCTCTTCCTCCAGGTCTCTGGCATAGTGGTTGACCAGCTCGCGCATCAGCCGCTTTTTCTCTTCCTCGCTTAAAATATTGTTGCCGGACATGCGGTACGTATGGCGCAGAATCGCGTAGAATACCCCGTGGAACGTTCCAAAGGTGACCTGGGTACTCGTCTTTCCCATCGCCTTCAAATACCGCTCCTTCATCTCTTTTGCCGCCGCACGCGTAAATGTTACGACAAGAATACGAGAGGCGGAAATGCCGCTCGTTACAAGCTGGCAGGTCCGCCCCGTAATCACTGCGGTTTTCCCCGACCCCGGTCCGGCAAGGACCATCATGGGGCCGGTGGTATGCATCACCGCTTTTTTCTGTGAATTATTATATATCATTTGGATAATTTCTCAATCGCTTTGTCGATGCGGGCAAGAGACTCCTCTTTTCCCAGAACCTCAAGGATTTCCGTTGCGCCGGCCGGTGTCATCTGTTTTCCGGAAAGAGCGGTACGGATTGGCCACATAATATAACCGGTCTTGTATCCTTTTTCTTTTCCGAATGCGCTGAGCATCTCAAAGAGAGCATCATTGCTGAAATCTTCCTGCGCTGCCAGCAGCGGTTTTACTTCCTGAAGAAGTGCAAGGGAGGTCTCCTCGTTTGTCTTCATCTTTTTGTGAGTGTACATCGAAGCGTCGTACTCCGGAACTTCCTCGAAGAAGTCGATGAGGTCTGCAATATCCGGGAATACTTCGATTCTTGTTTTTACCATGGCTGCAATTTTCTTAAAATCGAGCGGACGGTGGACTGTCTTCTGGATATACGGAAGCGCCATCTCATAGAACTTCTCGTCGTCCATTGCCTTCATGTACTCGCCGTTCATCCAGCGGAGTTTTGTCATATCGAAAACGGCCGGAGATTTGCTGATGTGGTGGTAATCGAAGATTTTTACCAGCTCCTCGAGAGAATAGATCTCGCGGTTTCCTTCCGGGCTCCATCCAAGAAGGGCTACGAAGTTGACAATGGCATCTTTTAAGAAGCCCTGATCGATCAGGTCTTCATAAGAAGAATGGCCGCAGCGTTTGGACAGCTTCTGATGCTCCTCGTTGGTGATCAGCGGACAGTGTACGTAAACTGGAACTTCCCAGCCGAATGCCTCGTAAATACGGTTGTATTTCGGGGATGAGGACAGATACTCATTACCGCGGACAACGTGGGTTACACCCATCAGATGGTCGTCGATGACGTTTGCGAAGTTGTAGGTCGGATATCCGTCGGATTTGATCAGGATCAGGTCTTCCAGCTCCTCGTTGTTTACGGTGATATCTCCGTAGATCTCATCGTGGAAGGTTGTGGTTCCTTCGGTCGGCATATTGAAACGGATGACGTACGGTTTGCCGGCTGCCAGATTGGCCTCTACTTCCTCTTTGGAAAGACCAAGGCAGTGTTTGTCGTAGATCGAGATTTCTTTTCCGCCTACGTTACGCTTGCACTGGCTCAGGCGCTCTGCGTCACAGAAGCAGTAATAAGCGTCACCCTGCTCTACCAGCTGTTTTGCGTATTTCAGGTACAGACCTGCTGCATTACGCTCGCTCTGTACGTACGGGCCGCAGCCGCCGTCTTTGTCCGGTCCCTCGTCGTGTACCAGGCCGGTCTCTTTTAAGGTACGGTAGATGATATCAAGTGCGCCTTCCTGGAAACGCTCCTGGTCGGTATCCTCGATACGGAGCATAAAGGTTCCGTCATCGTGTTTTGCGATCAGATACGCATACAGGGCAGTACGCAGGTTTCCTACATGCATCCGGCCTGTCGGGCTCGGTGCAAATCTTGTTTTTACATTGCTCATTTTTCTTTTCTCCTGATTTCTGGTTTTTCTGGAACAATCCTTTTGTCTGTTCCCTTCCACCATTTATTTAGAATGGAAAACAGCCCGGCGTTTCTTCCGAGCTGCACCATCCTTCCACTTTTGCCAGCGGCAATGCTCTTTTTCAGACCTCTACGCCGTGCTGTTTCAAATATTCCATAAAGTCGCCGACGGTAGAAAGGTCTGTCAGTTCGTCGGTGTCGATTTCAATTCCGTACTCGTCTTCTAATGCCATAACCATCTCGTAGAGATCCAGGGAATCTGCACCCAGGTCATCTTTAAAAGAGGTATCTTCGTTGATGCTGTCTGCATCACAGTTGAGCTGTTCTACTAAAATTTCTTTTATCTTTTCTAACATTATTCTGCTCCTTCCTGCCTCTACCCGGCAGCCAGTATTTCTTTCGAAAAAAGTGTATCTGTTATTCCGGCATTTGTCAATAGATTTTTCTACTTTTACTGTTCTTCCGCCTGTGCCTCTCCTTCTCCGCTCTTTCCATCCTGGAACACAATAAAGCGGGAGACGCACAGGGCAATGCCGATTTCCGTCAGGATAAAGAGCACCGATGTTCCTCCGTAACTGATAAATGGAAGGGTAATTCCCGTTGCCGGCATCAGTTTCAGAACAACGCACAGGTTCAGAATAACCTGAATGGAAATATGTGCAAAAACGCCGCTCACCATCAGCATTCCATACGCGTCCGGCGCATTCTGTGCAACCACAAACAGACGGTACAGCAGGTAGCCAAACAGCAGCAATACAAGAATCGCGCCAAATATTCCAAGCTCCTCGCAGATGATCGAGAAGATCATATCGTTCTGTGCTTCCGGAATTGTTGTAATCTTCTGCGTACTGTTGCCAAGTCCTTTTCCGAGAAATCCACCGGATCCAATCGCATAAAGTCCCTGCAGAATCTGATAGCTGCCTCCGGAAAGCCATTCATAGATACGATTCGACCGGAAGTCACCGCCTATTCTTTCAAAGATTTGCAGATTATTTTTTAAAATGATAATCGCAAAAACGCCAATTACCGCCGCGCCCGGAATCACACGCGCATAAAATTTTACCTCCGGGTCCGCCAGAAACAAAATGACGCAGGCGATGAGTCCCAGAATAATGGCGGTACTCAGGTTGTCCGTCAGAATCCACGCAGCCAGCGCCTGCAGCACGCCAAGTCCGAGGACAATTGCTTTTGCGCGGATGGTACGCATATTTTTTCCCATCTTCAGGATAATGTATGGCAAATACAGAATCAGCCCCAGCTTTCCAATCTCCGCAGGCTGAAGACTGCCACCGCCGATCCGGAGCCATCTTCTCGCCCCGTAGGCTTCATAACCAAGCGGCGTAAACCTTACCGCCGCCATCAGAAGGAGACTTCCCCAGTATACCAGTGCTGCAATCCGCTGGAACCATACACTATGATAATCTACAAACTTCGACAATATCACAATCCCCACCAGAACAATAGCAGAAAGCCCCGCCTGATGCGTGAAATAATACATATCATTTCCCTTGAATGTACTGGCCGCCTCGTAGGCACTCGCGCTGTACAGCATAATCAGTCCGAAGCTGACCAGCAAAATAGTGCAGGCCAGCAGGTTATAATCATAAAAATCCGAAGGAAGTTTTTTCTTCCTCTTTTTCTTCTTTTCTTTCTTCTGGGATGGCATGTTTACTTTCTCTGCCATGAAGTTTCCACCTCCATTGTTTTACTCCATTTATTTCAGTGCATAGCCAAGCAGGCTGACAAAGCCCGGATTTCGGTCGGTCGTTCCGAGGATAACCTTACGCACCAGCTCCGGATCGTCCGTGATAATGTTGTCCACGCCGCAGTTGACCATCCGCTGCATATCTCCCTGATAATTCAGCGTCCAGGCACAGACTTCTTTACCAAGACTGTGCGCATGCTCTACAAAGCTTTCTGTGATGTACGTATATTTTACAGAAAAGAAGTCCGCCGCGTCCATATCCTCCAGGCCTCCGTACGACATTTTCATCGTATACCCGGTCTTGATATCCGGATTGATTTTCTTTGCCTGCCTGAGGAAATTGTAGTTCATGGAAGTCAGCACACACTGATCCACAAAGTCATTGTCCTCGATGATTTTCACCACTTTTTTGACAATATTCTGGTTGTGGCCGTTGTATTTTACTTCAATATTCAGGTTGATTTTTCCTTTCGCGTACGCGATGACTTCTTCCAGCTTCGGAATCTGCTCGCCGCGGAATTTTTTGTTGAATCGTACACCGGCATCGAGCTGGCTGATTTCATCGTAGGTCAGGGTCCAGATGCTGGCATTCAGACCGGTTGTCCGCTTCAGATTTGTGTCGTGCATAAGGACAATCTCACCATCACTCGTCTCCTGTACATCGATCTCCGCGTAATCCGACATGCTGTCCACTGCATATTTGATCGCGCTCATCGTATTTTCCGGTGCTTTTCTGGCTCCGCCCCGGTGCGCTGACACCGAAATATACTGGGAGGAAGCCGTTGCCTCTGCACGTGTTGCGCGCATGGCATATACAAGATAAACCGTTTCTCCCGCCAGCATGGCGATCGTGAGAACCACCGCCGTTACCGGACCGCAGAAGGTGCGTACCAGCTTCGAGCTCGGCTTTTTCGTTGTCCGGCTCTTCTGGTAGCCCTTTCGGGAGGAACGGATAAAAATCAGATACAGATACGTAATGCTTCCGACAAGGCCGAACGCTCCGCCGATCAGGCTCATCGTCGATTTGACCCAGTCACCGTAGACGATGACGGTACTGACAACGGTAGACGGCGTTTTCACCAGCTTTGCATAGGCAACGACAGCCGTTCCGAAAATCAGATACAGAACCCACGTAATCAGAAAAATCATCACCTGGAAAGAGACGTTGATGCCAAGCTCACGCAGCACGCGTTTTTCCAGGGTCTGGCGCACCCGCAGATGGGTATTTTTCTCTTTTTCCGTCATCATGCACCGGAACGGGATGGTGTAGGAAAACACAAACGAGAACGCGACAAGCAGAATCGTCAGCACCACCGGAATCCAGTATGCCGGGAAGGCATTGTAAATCTTCGTCAGGGAAACCTGAAGCAGTTTCATACTGCGGATGGCGCTGTAGCTGCTGTGCAGCCAAAGGTACGGGAAGCTCGCTGCCATGTAGAAAAACCAGGTCCACGGGCGGGCGCGCATAAACTGCGCGGCTCCTCTTCCGCCGGCAAGCATCATGACAGGAACGGAAATCCGTTTTCGTTTCCAGGAGGCCTCCAGAGCCGCCATGACAGCATAGATTTCAAACAGCATACAGAAAAAGGAAACAAGCAGAATTCCAAAAATCAGCAGAAGGGTCAGCGGATGCAGCATGATCTTGTTGAAGTTTTCCGATGTCATATAGCTCGTTCCCAGCTGTTTTAAAGAAAAGTTGATCGCCGCATTGGCGAGTCTTGAAACCAGCTGGCTGGAAAACAGGCGGTAGACCGTCTCAAATATCACGATGCTAAGCAGGTTTTTCTGCAAAAGTTTCCATGCCATATTCAGATAAATTCGTATCATTCCTGCATTTTTTACTGCCTTTTTTCTCATCTGCTGTTGTTCTCTCCTGTCAGCCGCAATTCCCCCCGATGAATCTGTATGCAAAAATTACCTTTATTTTTTCTCTTTTGTATTTTACATTTGACACTTCGAGTCTTTTTTGAAGCTCTTTTTCTTTCTGTTCATTTTAAACTATCTTCCAGTATAACACAAAACCGGGTCTTTGAGTATTCTTTTTTCTATTTCTGGTTGCACCACTTCTGCAGTTTTTTTACCATGGCGGATGGGCTGCTTACTGTGCCGTCGATCGGCGTGCCGAGTTTTTTCTGCCAGGCGAGGATTGTCTGCGGACCGATATAGCCGTCCATGCCGGCCGATGCCCATTTCTGCATTTCTTTTACAAGGGCCGATCCGCCTTTTGGCGTACTGTCCCACTCGGCGGCTGTGATGCCATCACAGAATTTCCGGTTGACGGCCAGCTGATTGCTGATTTTTCCATCCTGCGGTGTGCCGAAAAGTTCCTGCAGACGGCGCGTCAGATTTTCGCCCCAGATTCCGTCCTCTGCGACTGTCTTTCCGGATGACTTTGCTGTCTCTGCCGATTTTTCTTTTGCGGGACCGGCATAACGGCAATACGCTGTATGGCAGTTGACCCAGCCTGCCCCTGAGAGAAGCCGTCCCCAGCTTGTGTTCTGGATTTCCGTCACCGTGTAGCTTCCCTGATCCCGGATCGTTCCGGCAATCCTGCTGTCCGCATCCGGTGCCTGACGGATGTTGAGGGCCGCTGTCTGCACCTGATAGATCCCGGGCGCATACGTTTTTCCTGTTCCGCTGCCTGCTGTTCCCGTTCCTGTGCTCCCTGCACCGCTTCCGATCATCCGCTTCATGCGGTCCCAGTCACCGCGGTTCATGATCTGGCTCGGACAGTATTTGCTGCAGATGTCATAATGACGATAGACTCTTTCCAGCGGAATCCCCGTCTCCCGCATGATCTCCCGCACCAGTGCCGCAGTATTCTCAAATGCTTTTTCATAATTATACCCGGCCTGCACACACATCTCCACACCGATGCTGTTCTTGTTGCCGTACTGCTGAAACAGATTTTTTCCGCCGTAATTAATGCCGACATGCCAGCACCCCCGGCTGTGCGGTGCCGCCTGGTAGGCTGTGTCACCGTCATCGACGTAATAGTGTGCGGAAATGTTCTGGAAATTCCCGTCATGCTGTGCTCGCGCATGTGCCCGCGCATCGGCACCTGCTGCGAAGTTGTCGGTGTTGTGGACTACGATACATTTGGGATTGTTTTCCGCATACGTATTCTGATTTCCAAGATACGACCGATCAATTCTCATATTCTCCCCTTTCTGATGGTTCAGACTGCCCGGCATAACACAGATTTTTTGAAGCGCCGTTCACTCCGGCTTATGGATCTGCTTGATAATCTGATTCACATAATTGCTCAGCCCCGCCACCAGAATCCCCTGCGTGACCGCCGTAAAAACCGCCATCGCCCCCTCCTTCGCCGTCTCAATCTCACTCGTCGCCATCACCCAAACCGCACACAGCACCATGCTGATGCCGCCTAAGATCAGCGGAATGTACTTATTCTTCACCGCCTGCGCCTGCCGCAAAGCAACACCGAAAAAATACAGCACGAACGCAACGACGATGAGTTCGGGCTTTACATAATTCATTGCTTCCATGGAACATCCTTTCTGACTGTTCTGTTTTTGAAAGTCTTTTTTCTATATTATGATGGGATAATGATTTACGACTGGATAAGATTTTCTTACTGTAAACCCAAAAAATCCCACCTGTTTTTCAGATGGGATTTTCCAGTGGTGTGCTGTTCTTTGATTTTTAATTTACTATCTTGTGCAGCAATTCCCCTGACCTGCTCCTGGCTGCGTTGCCGCACAGAAAGTCTTTGCATCAAACGACGGATTAAACGCATAAAAGTTCTTCGAATTCAATTCGTCCTGTACAGAACGCAGTGCTTCACCAAAACGTTGGAAATGCACAACCTCACGTGCCCGCAGGAAACGAATCGGATCTGCAACTTCAGGATCTTTTACCAAACGAAGGATGTTATCATACGTTGACCGGGCTTTCTGCTCCGCAGCGAGGTCTTCGAACAAATCTGTCAAAGGATCACCTTTCGACTGGAACTCACAAG
Organism: Blautia sp. AF19-1; assembly: GCF_003479155.1. NCBI lineage: Bacteria > Bacillati > Bacillota > Clostridia > Lachnospirales > Lachnospiraceae > Blautia > Blautia sp. AF19-1. Next base: position 24,599 of record NZ_QUGQ01000013.1, on the reverse strand, counting down.
AATTAAACGGAACTCCGCCAGCCGCCTGTGGCCAGATTCCGGCTGTGTGGTCTACATAGTAATTAGCAAAACCGGAATTCTGAATTTCTTCCAGCGAAAGATTACAGGTAAGCTGATGAACGATCGTGGATACCATTTCGAGATGAGCTAATTCCTCGGTACCAACATCATTCAACACCCCCGCTACAATTCGGTTCGGTGCTGTGAAACGCTGAGAGAGATACCGCATGGATGCGCCCATCTCTCCATCCGGGCCACCATACTGACTCATGATAATTTGGGCGATTTTGGGGTTTGGTGTCGTAATGTTTACAGGATACTCGAGGCGTTTTTCATAATTCCACATCCGTCAGCACCCTCCTTTCCGGTTGACTTCCCACGGCCATGGCTGCATAACCCATTCGAAAGAACGGCTCATGCGGTCGTTGGCGGTATCGATCGTGAGCGGGCCGTACTGTTCGGCGTACTGTTTCAGTGCTTCTTTTCGAAGCTCCACTTTTTCCCGGAAAAAGGCAAGTGCATCTTCATCCTCCGGGTGGGTGTCGAGGTAAAGGTTCATTTCAACAACAGCAAAGCTGACCTGATCAATCCAGGCGAGCAGCTTTTCGCGGGATGGCATCTGCGGCATCATAGGCACTGTCCTCCTCCCTTTCCACAGAATGGTTTACAGAGTTCCGGGAATAAGGTTCCATTTTTTAATGCAGCGGAAAGATCATAGATCTGTTCAAACCGCTGCATCGGAACGTACGCCATTGCAGGTATCATATGATCTACATGCTGCATTTTCCGCGGGAAATTCCTTGGTTCCATCTTCAGTTCCATATTGTTTGAAGCGGCGCGGCGGTTCTGCATATTGTTCGCACCGCAGCAGCCGCGATTCATACGGGATGAATCCATACCATGTTCCTCTTTCATTTTCTGTTCTTTATAGAGTATGAAGAAAATAAGAAAGTGTCAAAAAAGGCAGCGGTTTCTCTTCCGCTGCCTTTCTGTCATACTAATGAAATTTTCATCAAAACTGCATCTCATACAAATGCGCATAAATCCCGCCTTTCGCGAGCAGTTCCTTATGTGTGCCTTCCTCCGCAATTCCATTCTCCGTCAGCACCAGAATCCGCTTTGCATTCCGGATTGTGGACAGCCGGTGCGCAATCACGAAGGTTGTCCTGTCTTTCGCCAGAAGTTCCAAAGATTTCTGGACGACTTTTTCGCTTTCGTTGTCGAGCGCTGAGGTTGCCTCGTCGAAAATCAGGATCGGCGGGTTTTTGAGGAATACGCGGGCGATGGAAAGCCGTTGTTTCTGGCCACCGGAAAGTTTTACGCCGCGCTGGCCGATATCGGTGTCGTAGCCGTCCGCCAGCTCCATGATAAATTCATGTGCATTGGCCGCTTTCGCTGCGCGGATGACCTCCTCGTCGGTCGCATCCGGTCTGCCATAGCGGATGTTGTCGATGATCGTTCCCGCAAACAGGTACACATCCTGCTGCACAATACCGATTTCATCGCGCAGATCCTTCAATTTCACATCGCGGATATCCTTTCCATCCAGCAGAATCCTTCCTTCTGTCACATCGTAAAAACGCGGAAGCAGAGAACAGAGTGTCGTCTTTCCGGCGCCGGAGCTGCCCACCAGCGCCACATAGTCTCCTGCCGGGACATGCAGATTCACATTGCTTAACACATTCTCCTTCGACTCCTCATAATGGAACGAAACGTTTTCAAAGCTTACTTCTCCCTGCACATTCTTCAGTGGCAGTGCATCCGGCTTGTCCTGGATGTCCGGTGCGATGCTCATAATTTCCAGGAAACGTTCATAACCGGAATAACCATTCTGGAACTGCTCCGTAAAGTTCACCAGCTTTTTCACCGGATCTGTGCAGTTATTGATGTACAGAAGAAAGGTAACCAGATCCGCCGCCCCAAGCTTCCCGCCTGTCATCAGCAATGCGCCGACAATCAGCGAAATAACGGTAATCAGCGTCGAAAAGGCTCCCATTCCCGAATTGTAAATTCCCATATAGCGGTAGCTGACCTTCTTCGAATCGACAAAACGGTCATTTCCCGCATTGAACTTACGCATCTCTTCTGTCTCATTTCCAAACGATTTGACAACACGGATCCCCGAAAGACTGTCCTCAATCTGACTGTTGATATCCGCAATTCTGCGGCGGTTTTCCTTAAATGCACTCTTCATGCGGCTGTTCATCACTAACGCAAACAGCAGCATCACCACAATAACCACAAGCGGCACACATGCCAGCATCGGATTTACCACAAACAGGATGATCATCGCACCGATCAGTTTGATAAACGAAATGACAATATTCTCCGGCCCATGATGTAAAAGCTCACTGATATCGAACAGATCGCTTGTGATGCGCGACAACAGATGGCCGACCTTCTGGTTATCGAAAAAAGCAAACGAAAGCTTCTGATAATGGCCGAAGATCTCGTTCCGCATATCATGCTCAATCCGCGCCCCCATCACATGGCCGTAATAGGCAATATAAAAGTTACAGTACATTTCAACCAGAACCATAGCAATCATCAGAATACCGAGGCGGATAATCTCACCCGTTGCCTGCTCCAGCGGCTTTTCCACAACCGTACTCGTAATATACCGTACAATCAGTGGAATCACCAGTGTAATGGCTGCTCCAAGCATTGCAAAAAACATGTCGGTAAAAAACAATCCCTTATATGGAATGTAATACCGCGCCAGCTGGCGGATTCTTCCCTTCTCTTTTCCGGTTTCTTTTTCTTTACTCATCCTGTCCTCCCTTTCCGTTGGAAACCATTTTGTAATCTTTTCGGAACTCAGACGGTGATACGCCGCATGCCGTTTTAAATGATTTCATGAAATGCTTATCATTTTCAAATCCAACCTGTTTGGCAATTTCCGTAATTTTATCTTCTGTTTGAATCAACAGACGCTTTGCCTCCGCAATGCGGATCTCCTTCAGATAGTTCACAAAATTCACACCGGTATGTTCTTTAAACGCTGCTGAAAACAGCGAATAATTCATACAAATATGGTTAGATACCATTGCCATATTCAGATCTTTTGCATAATTTTCCCGAATATATGAAATTGCCTCTTCCATTTTTTCTTTTCCGGCTGTCTGACTTTTCAGGCTTTCCCTGTAAACGTGTATCCATTTTTCAAACGCATCCAGAAACAGATCTGCATCACGGTACTGCAGAGGGCGCGGACATTTTTCCTGTTTTTCCGCCACTCGATGAAAAAGATCCAGCTCTTTACAGATTGCTTCTGTTACTGCCAGAAGCTGATAGGGGGAAACCCTCTGATGTGCTGCCTCAAAATACCAGTTCCGCATTTTTCGCAGCACAGTATCTGCCCGGTCCGTTGGCACCTGCAGAATAAATTTTTCCTGAAACTGTGCCAGTTCCGGCTTTTCCTCAAAACATTTTTTCTGATATTCTTCCACAGGATTTTTCTGTATAAATGCCATTTCCCGGGCCAGCAGTGCTTCCTGGTATGCCTCTGGAATTTCCATCACAGAATGATGTTCTTTTCCCACTCCGAGACAAAATCTCTCATCTTTTTCTTTCATGATCCGCTCTGCCTCCGGTTCCGGCAAAAGATACAGAACTCCTCCTTCTACGCCTTCCAGCAGAATTCCGCTGCATTTCGAAAACCGTTCCCCATTTGCCTTGCTGGTCAGCAGGATCCGGAAGCTGTCGTTTCCGATGTATCGCCGGATCCTGCTTTCCATATCCATCCATTCGTTTTCTTCGGCCATTTCTGCATTCATCATCAGATAACGGAGCTGATTTAAAAAGCACCGTTCTTCCTCTTCTTCCGTTTCCCGGGTCTCCGAAAGCTCTCGTTCCAGATTTTCCAGAAGCTGTTCTATCGTCTCCCGCTTGATCGGTTTTAAAATATAGTCCCGAACTCCATGTTTCATCATTTCAACCGCATAGGAAAATTCATCATAGCCGCTTAAAACAATAACAACAGGTTTCTGTGATAACTCCTCCATTTTGTTGACCAGTGTCAGACCATCCATTTTGGGCATACGGATATCAGTGAACATGACGTCCACCCTCTGTTTCCCCAAAATCTCCAATGCCTCTTCTCCGTTTCGACACTCCAGAATCTCCTCCACCGGCACGCTGCTTCGCCGGATCATCGCCACGATTCCCTGTCGAATCAATTTTTCATCTTCTACAACCAGTAGTGTATTCATTTTCTTTTTCTTCCTCTTTCTCGTCACCCTCTTGATCCATCAGAGAATATTTCCCCCTCGTGATGGGAAGATGAATACTCACCTTCGTATAGCAATGCTCTTTTGTATAAACTGACAGTCCATACTCTGTTCCAAATTGAATGTGGATTCTGTCCTGTACATTCCGAAGCCCGATTCCATGTTTCGGCTGTGTATCTGAATTCAGGCGCATTCTTAGTTTACGTCTCAGAATTGCAAGCTGCTTTTCTGACATGCCTGTTCCGGAATCTGTGATTTCAATCTCAAAGCTCTTTTCATGCTCTATTCCTTTGATTTCAATGACGGCGTCTGCATCCAGCTCCTCAATTCCATGTGTGATTGCATTTTCCACAATCGGCTGAAGAGACATCTTGGGGATATCCTGCCGATATAAATTTTCCGGTATCTGAACGGACAGTGTTATTGTGAAATCATACCGCAGATTCATCAGTTCCACATAGTTCTGAATATAATTCATCTCATCCTGAACGGTTACCAGAAATTTATTCCAGCGCATATTGTAGTGCAGCATTTCACCAAGTGCTGTTACCGCATCGGAAATCGTATACTCTTCATCAATCTCAGCCATCATCTTAATGGATTCCAGAACATTATAAATAAAATGAGCGTTAATCTGGTTCTGCATTGCCCGGATTGCCGTATCTTTCAGCGCTGCCTCCCTTTTGATGCTTTCCTCGTTCTGTTTCTGAATTCTCTCCAGCATTCCGTTGATACCATAGCTCATTTCCCGCATCTCTTCTGCGCTGTAACAAACCTTTATCTTTGTTGTTCCATTGTCAATCTGACGCATCTCACCCAGGACGTCATAAAACTCCTTCAGCAGGCCACGCACAATCAGATTGACCACCACAATCAGAAGCAGTCCGAAGCCGGCAAATTCAAGCAGCATTCTCTGCTGCTGTTTGATCATGTTTCCGGTTGCATCATCCAAATTGATCAGTGTTACAAACATTCCATTGAGTTTATCGACTTTCCGAAGCACAATTGCAACGTTTTTCCGGTCAATCACCGCGCTCTGCTGACTCTCTTTTTTGTCACGGATTCCTGCCCGGAACAGAATCAGCCCCCGATAGGACTGCCATTTGCAGGCTGCCGCTGTCTTCCCGCAGTCATATAAATTCCAATTTTCATCAACAAAACAGGCCCAGCTGCTGTCACCGGATCGATAGATTTCAGGAAATATGTCTGCCATACGCATGGATACCTCGATCACGCCAAGCCTTCCTCCGCTTTGATCCCGCAGCTCCCGTACATAAGTCATCAAATGGGAACCTTCTTTTTTTGTACCGGAGATAATATTTTTTTCCTGTACGTCAAAAAACCACTGTCCTCCGCCCTGATAGCTTCGGTACCAGGCGCAGTTTTTCATCTTTTCCTTCTGGTACAGGATCGGCTGCTGCTCCAGAAAACCATCTGCCATGGCAAAAATATGGATCTGGTACAGATCCGGCATTGCCTCCTGCATTTTGTCGATTATGCTGATGCTGTTATTCCGAAATTGCTGATAATAGATCTCCGAGATCTCCTCTCCCCTCCTGAGATGAAGAAGATATTTTTCCAACGGTTCATACTCCTGCAGCGTATCTACAACCATTGAGCAGGCATTCGCTTTTGCATTCACCTCCGCACAGGTAAGATCTGTTGCTGTTACTGCTTCATTTACCCCATGATCTATGGCATTCTTTTTGATACTCCTAAATCCAAAGCACATCATGCCAAAAAGTGGAATAAAAATAAAGATCAACGTTGTTACGGTAAATTTTTGGTTCAGTTTCAGTCCGCGAAACCAGTTTCCCATTTTTTATCCCCCAGTTTTCTTTTCGGTTCTGTAACTTTACTAATTTTACCAGTTTTCTCTTCAAAAAGCAATTTTTTCAGAAAAATTATTGACAAAAAGAGAAGACGGTACACTTTTTTTCCGTGTACCGTCTCTCTTTTCGCAAGACTCATATATGACGCAAAGCATGATTCCAGGGAAACAGCTTTCGTACCATTGTTATACTGTTGTCAGATCCCACGGTTCATAAATCTTTGGAACATCGCTGATCAGACGTTTGGTATACGCTGCTGTCGGGTGAAGAATTACTTCTTCTGCCGGTCCCGATTCCACAAATTTTCCATGCTCCATAATATAAACATTATCGGATACATAGTAAGCAAGACCAATATCGTGGGTGATGAAGATAATCGTCATATTGATCTCATCACGCAGCTTCAGCAGCATATCCAGGATTGTTGCACGTGAGCAGGCATCAATCATAGACGTCGGCTCATCGGCAAGCAGAATCTTTGGTTTCAGAAGGAAAATACGTGCAATCATCAGTCGCTGCATCTGGCCTCCTGACAGCTCAAATGGATATTTGTTTGTCAGTTCTGCGTATTTTAAGTTTACAAAGCTGCAGGCCTCTGTCATCAGACGTTCTTTTTCTTCTTTCGGCAGATTTTTGTCACCGCGCATATTAATGCAATCCAGCAGAACAGAATCTACACGTTTGAACATATTGTAGGAAGCGAACGGATCCTGGAAAATCGCCTGAATTCCCTTCCAGTACTCTTTTTTCTTCTTTCCGTTCGAGATGTCTCTTGGTTTACCCTGGAAATCAATTTCGCCTTCCGTTACGCTGATCAGCCCGAGCAACATCTTCGAAAGGGTTGTTTTTCCGGATCCGGATTCTCCTACGATAGAAACAAATTCACCTTCATGAAAATCGAAATCAACATGGTCTACAGCGACCGTTTTTGCATCGCCAAAGCCAAACACTTTCGTTACGCCTCTTCCGGAGAGGCATGGTTTTAATTCTTTACCATCACGCATTTGCATACACCTCCCGAATCTTTCTCTCAGACATCAGGCAGCGGTACTCTCTTCCGTTCGGCAGTTCGATGACCTCTGGTTTCATACCGCGGCAGGTTGGCTGTGCATAAGGACAGCGGTCTGCGAAACGGCAGCCCTCCGGCGGATGCTTCAGGTTTGGCGGAGTTCCCGGAATTGCAGTCAGCTTCTGTTCTCTTACACCTTCCTCCGGAACGATGATCGATCCCATCAGACCTTTGGAATATGGATGCAGCGGATCGAATACCATTTCTTTTGCGGTACCTTTTTCTACAATCTGTCCAGCATACATAACCATAATATCATCGGTTACGTTGTAAAGAAGCGGCAGCTCGTGTGTGATGAAGATCATGGATTTGATAAATCCTTTTTCCATCAGATCACGCATCATTTTAATAACCATTTTCTGGGAAGTTACATCCAGCGCGGATGACGGCTCATCGGCGATCAGTACCTTCGGAGAAAGAATGGTCGAAATTGCGATAACGGTTCTCTGTTTCATACCTCCGGAAAGCTCAACCGCATGCTTCTGCAGTACCTCCGCCGGCAGGCCTAAGATCTGAAAACGTTCTTTTGCCAGATCATAAATATCCTTTTTCGGCATTTTCGGATCATGCGCATGAATAACGTCTTCTACAAATCGGATGATTTTCTGTGTCGGGTTCAGAGCATTCATTGCTGCCTGCGGAATGTAGGCGATCTCATTGCCCAGAATATTTTTCCGGACATCGTCTGGTTTCATTCCGGAAATTTTTCTTCCATCTACGATAATATCGCCGCTGATGTAGTGAAGCGGTGCGAAATAATAGCCCATCAGTGACAGCGCCAGCGTCGATTTACCACAGCCGGACTCACCTGCTACACCGAGGGATTTTCCCTCCTCAATCTTCAGGGAGACTCCGTCTACGGCGTATACATCTTCATGAAAACGAGTCACATATTTCGTTTTCAGATTGTTTACTTCCAGCATTACTTTTCCCATAGCTGCCTCCTTAGTCTCTTAACTGCGGGTTGAATACCTGGTCAAGACCGGTGTTCATCAGGTTAAGAGAGAATGAAATAAGTGCGATTACAAGAATGACCGGGAAATATGCCCACCATGCACCGTTTAAGTGTGCATTGTACTGGGTTGCCCATTGCATCATAAGACCAAGTGTTGCAGTCTTTGTGGTTGCCGGTCCAAGTCCGATCATAGAAAGCTGTGCTTCTGCCAGAATTCCGGAGGAAATCTGGAGAATGAAGGCCATAACAACGTAGGATGCAACGTACGGAAGGATGTCGGTAAGGACAATCCGCAGCATGCTGTGGCCGGACAGTTTGGAAAGGTTTACATGGTCACGGTTTCGAAGAGAAATAACCTGGGAACGTACGGAACGTGTTGTCCACGGCCATGCTGTAATTCCGATCAGGAGTGCCACCATCATGATTCCCCTCTGAGACTCACCTACGCTGTAGGAGATGAGGATCAAGAGAACGAAGGATGGGATAACGGTGAACAAGTTGGTAAAGAACAGAATCAGGTTGTCCACAAAACCTCCAAGGTAACCTGCAAGAAGTCCGAGGAACAGTCCGATCACGGTTGCAATGATTCCCGCAACCAGACCAATTTTCAGGGATGAACCTGTTGCAGAGATCAGCTCAGTCAAAACATCACGACCAAAGTTATCTGTACCAAGCACGAAGGTCTGACGGTTAATGACATCTTTTTCATTGATGTACTGCTTGCTGTCGATGCTCTGAACCTCTTCCAGCTCACCGGTCTCTTCATTTTTCTCGGCAATAATGGTTGGAACATCCTCTAAAATACCGTCGATTTCGTTGTCGAGACGCTGATATTTTTTCTTTTTTGCTGCGATAAGGCCTTTCTGTTCTGCATTTGGGTCATATTTTTCCTCCCAAAGCGCAATCAGACCTTCTGCGTCGGTAACATCGATTTCACTGGCATCTACACCGCCGTATTTTTCCAGCCATTCTGCCATCATAGAACGGTTGTCCATTGTCAGTTTGCTTTCAACGATGGATGCGGTTGCATCAACATTCATCTTATACGTTTTGCCGGAATTTACGGTGTCCTGAATCGAAAGATAGGTACCCGGTTTGAAAAAGTTTCCGTTTCCGATCATTGCCAGCGGATCTTTTGCCACAACAAACGGATAGATGATAATGGTCAGGAGAATTGCCAAGAAGATTACAAATCCTGTCACGAATTTTCCTGAATGAAAAATCTGTTTGATTGTATTTTTCATAGCGTATTCTCCTTTCTAATCCTGCTGGGATGCTTTGACACGTGGGTCAATGACTGCATACAGAAGTTCAACAAGCAGGTTGGCCAGCAGAACCATGATGGTAATGATTAACGTACAGGCAGAAAGCAGCGGATAATCCTGGCCGGTAACTGCTGAGAGCATCGTTGTTCCAAGTCCCGGGTAACTGAATACCATCTCAGCTACCAGGTTGCCGCCGATCATGGTACCAAGGGACATTGCGAGACCGGTGATCTGCGGAAGCATTGCGTTACGGAACACATATTTCACAATCGTATGATCCTTGATACCAAGGAAACGACTGTATTTTACATAGTCGGCATTCAATTCATAAATTGACATCGAACGCATACCAATCGCCTGGCCGCCGATCGTGATGATTACGATAGACCAGAACGGCAACTGGTAATGTGAAAGCACAGATTTCATAAAAGCAAGGCTCATATGCGGAATCATACTGCTCGCATAGCCGCCTGCTGCAGGTGCAATATGTAATTTCAGTGAGAAAATGAACAAAAGTACGGTTGCCATACCAAAGGCAGGTACGTTACTGATAAACAGGAATGCCGGAAGGATTGCCTTGTCGAAAACACCTTTCATATAAGCTGCAATTGCACCAAGCAGGTTACCAAGAATCCATCCAACAATAATGGCCGGAAGCTGTAAACATATGGTCCACAGAACCGAACTGGAAATAATATCGGATACGGTACGCGGATACTGGCTGAAAGAAACGCCGAAATCACCGCGAAGTGCATTTTTTACCCAGGTAAAAAACTGGACATACATTGGTTTGTTAATACCAAATTTTGCTGCATAGTCTTCATATACTTTCTGAATTGCAGTCGCATCGGTCATACCTTCTACCGATTTGGAAGCAATAGTTGAAACCGGATCGCCCGGCATCAGACGCGGAAGAATGAAGTTCAGCAGTACCGCAAAGACTAACGTCAGAAGATACCACAAGATCTTCTGCGTATAATACTTTTTCATTCCTTTCATAGAAGAACCCTCCTTCTGATTTTTAAAAGCGGCCGGAGCACCCCGGCTCCGGCCGCCTCTGTTACAATTCAGTGTGTGCTTTCTTTCTGTTTGGCAAATCAGCCGTCAATCAGTTCCAGATTGTACAGTGCTGCTACGCCATAACCATCGGTGCAGTCCATCGGAGGAACATTGGTTCCATCGTCTTTCTGCGGATAGTTGGTCCATACGGACTCGTTTACTTCGTGGAATACCTGCGGTCTGTACATCAACGGTACACACGGGCAATCTTCCAGCATAATCTTGGAAAGTTCTGTATAGTAATCTTTCAGTTTTGCATCATCGGTCTCATGAGGAATTGCTGCAAGGATTTCATCTACACGGTCGTTCTGATAATGACCGAAGTTACCACTGAAGTTAACCTCAAGATCGTTGTAATCAGAGCTCATGAAGAAACGGCATCTCATGTACGGGTTGGCAACTGATGTACCAGGACCGGACTGCATGGTGATTTCGAAGTTTCCGGTGCTGTAATCGGTGCTAAAGTTTGCTGCTTCCGGGAAGTAGGTCTCAATGTTGATACCAATATTCTTTCCTGCTGCTGCTACGATTTCAAGGGTTGCATTCCAGTCAGACCATCCTGTCGGGCACTCAGCCTTATAGGAAAGGTTCTTTCCGTTGTACTCACGGATTCCGTCTCCGTCGGTGTCTACGATTCCGGCATCGTCCAGAAGCTTCTTAGCACCTTCTACATCGGCATTGGACCACTGATACTCTTTTAAGGCATCCTGATCCACCATAGCCTGCTCAGCATCGGTCGGGTTCATGACAGAACGTGGAACATCTGCGAAGGTAGGAGACTGTCCGGACATTGCTGAAGAAATAACCTGATCGTAGTCAACTGCCATAGCGATTGCCTTACGAACAGCTACCTGATCCAGTCCTTCTACTTCTGTATTAAAGAACAGGGTAGGCATTGTCATACACAGCTGATACGGTGCTTCATCAACATAGGTAGAAACCGGAAGATCCTGCTCTAACCACAATTTCTGAAGGTCTGTGATGAATATCTGTGCCACATCAATATCACCATTCTGGAATGCGGTGGTAGCTGCTGCGTTATCTTTAAAGATCGGGTGAGAAATATATTTCGGAACCGGAAGCTTACCCCACATGGAATCTGCCTGTCCCCAATAATTATCATCGCGGATCAGAACTACGTTCTGGTCATTGTCAAAGTATTTTTTGTACGGTCCGGAAGTTACCAGATCGTCCATCTTATCCATTTTAATTGCTTCAGCATCGTTGTTGTTTCTGTCAGCTACGGTCTTTAAATAATTTTCCTGCATGATGTAGAGCATCGGCAGATATCTTTCCGCAAGAACCGGGTTAACTGCTTCGCCGGAGTCATCGGTTGTCAGTTTGAAGACTACGGTACTGTCATCCTGTGCAACAACATCTGCAATGTAGCTCTTCATTTCAGCGCCGGTAGAAGAATTGTAATCTACATGTGCATGATAGGTAGCTGCTACATCTTTTGCAGTAACCGGTGTGCCGTCATTCCATTTTGCGTCAGCTTTGATTTTCACTGTGATCTCGGTACGATTGTCGTTCCATACTGGATCTCCGTCTGCAAGCAACGGATACATTTTTGCATCCAGTGGATTCCACATATAAAGAGTTTCATAAACAAGTACACGTGAAGCATCGCCCTGTGCTATAACCATTGCATTGTTTGAGTTTGCGGACATTGGGTTGTAATCGTTGACGGTACCCCACTGCTGTCCTGCGAAGTAAAGAGTTTCATTTCTTGGAAGCTCTCCTACCACATCATCTGAACCTGTGGTATCTTCGCTGGAAGCATCTGCTGTGCTGGAAGATGCTGCTGTGGCATCGCTTGATGCATCTGCTGTTCCGCTGGAGGATGCTGTTGCTCCTCCGGATGAACCGGTGCTTGTACTTCCGCTGTCTCCACATCCAGCAAGCATCGTTCCTGCCATTGTCACTGTCATTAACAGTGCAAGGACTTTCATGTTACGCTTTTTCATACTTTTTACCTCCTTAAGGTTTTCGTTCTTGCTTGATGAGTTCATTATACACAAAGACTGTTAGAAAAACAGTGTCTATTTTTTGTTTTTGGTGTTCTTTTTTTGTTTTGTGTTGGTTGAATTGCTCGTTTTTCCCTTTTTAATCTCCTTTGTTCTGCTCATTTTTCACATATCCATTTTCGCAATATCTGCACTGTTTCGTCATTATGATTATTTGTACCATTTTTCCGTCTTTTCCGACATTTTTCCGTTCGCTTTTTCCATCTGTTTGTGCTATGATGAATATCGTATCAATTTCAGGAGGTTTTTTCTATTATGAATACTGTTTCTCATAAGTACCGACAGTCAGCGCTTCTGCTTCTGACCGCTGCGATCTGGGGTTCTGCCTTTGTCGCACAGCAGACCGGCATGGATTATGTCGGACCTTTTACATTCAACGCGGCACGAAACCTGCTCGGCGGACTTACGCTTCTTCCGCTGATTGTCTTTTTCTCCTCGTGTAAAAAGCGAACCCTACCTCCAGATGCTTCGTCAGAAAATGGCACACAGTCAAAAACGCTCTGGGCGGGCGGTATTCTCTGCGGCATCGCACTGTTTGCCGCCTCAGCTCTGCAACAGATCGGCATTCAGTACACAACCGTCGGAAAGGCCGGTTTTATCACCGCACTTTACATCGTCCTTGTTCCGGTCTGCGGCCTGTTCCTCCGAAAACGAGTACAACCGAAGGTCTGGCTCGCAGTTCTCATTGCCGTTGCCGGTCTCTATCTGCTCTGCATGACAGACGGATCCTTCTCTTTGCAGAAGGGCGATCTTCTTGTGCTTGCCTGTGCTCTCGGATTTACCATACATATTCTAGTTATTGATCATTTTTCTCCGCTTGTCGACGGCATCAAAATGTCCTGCATTCAGTTTTTTACCTGTTCGATCCTGTCAGCTGTCTGTATGGCCCTCTTTGAAACCGTAAACGTTTCCAACCTTCTGCACGCCTGGATACCGATTCTCTATGCCGGAATTCTCTCTTCTGGTGTCGGCTATACCCTGCAGATTATCGGGCAGAAAGGATTAAATCCCACCATGGCTTCTCTGCTGATGAGCCTGGAATCCGTTTTTTCCGTTCTCGCCGGTTGGATTTTCCTTCATCAGGCACTCTCCGGTCGCGAGCTCTCCGGCTGTATTCTGATGTTTGCAGCGATCGTGCTGGTACAGCTTCCGGGCTTTTCCAAAACCAGCGCTGTTTCCTGATGCCATTCCTTTTTCAGTGTAAAAAAGATTCCTGTTTTGCGAGCTTCTTTCTTACGACAGCTTGCTTTGATGACATAATTTCCCTCCGCCGCAGTGTGATCCTGCCCGGAGGGCTTTTTTATGCCTTCCGAAAATTTAACCGAATCTAGTAAGTCCCCTGCTTCCATTTCGAATATCCGCTTGCCCAATATTTTCATAGCATAAAAATACAAAATTCTGCATATTGATTGCAGGATTTTTTAATTCGTGCTACACTGTTTTTATTGTACCAATAAGCACTTATTTTATTAGGAGGTTCTGTCATGCCCGTTTTTGATTTCAGCAATTCCCCGGAAAAAGCAAAAGTTTCCGAATGTACGTATACTGTTTTCCGCACAAATGCACCGTTTACTTCTCCGGATCAGCCGATCCTAATTCTGGATACAAAAGAGAAGGCTTTCCCGCATCATCCCTGTGGTATTTTCACAAACCCATCCAAACGGACCTCGTTTGAATTTAAAAACGAAGAAGAAACCTTCATCGCCGATATTCTCCAGATTGATGCCCGTTTTGTCAGCCTTTTAAAATGGCTCGGTGAAAACCATATCAATGTCCGCCTTTCCGGCACACAAACATCCGACGGTTATGCAGTTTACAAAATCCGCGAGATCGCTTTCGGTGGCGGCGCAAAGCTTTCGGCTGAGGATGGATTTTTACAGTTTATGATTGAGCGTCTCCTCGCCAGCAATGCACCGGAAGAAGAAGTTGAGGATGAGGATCAGGAGGAAACCGGTGACAGCATGAAGCTCACCAGCATCCAATCCATCACTGATTTTATGAACTGTGCCGGAAGAACGCTGCCGGATAATATCCGCCTTTGGGCTCGTCGAAACCTCGCTGTTGCCCGTTCCCACGAAGTCTCTCCCGAAGAACGTCGTCACGCGCAGCGCGCCCTCTCCATGATGATGAATATTCAATGGAAAAGCAACTATTTTGAAGCCATTGATCCAGTGGAAGCACGCCGGATCCTCGATGAAGAACTGTATGGCATGGAACGTGTGAAGCAGAGAATTATCGAAACCATCATTCAGATTAACCGGACTCATACGCTGCCGGCCTATGGTCTGTTACTGATCGGTCCTGCCGGAACCGGAAAATCGCAGATTGCTTATGCCGTTGCGCGTATCTTAAAATTACCGTGGACAACACTCGATATGAGTTCGATTAATGACCCGGAACAGCTGACCGGAAGTTCCCGCATCTACGCAAACGCAAAACCGGGAATCATCATGGATGCTTTTTCCATGGCTGGTGAATCCAACCTCGTCTTTATCATCAATGAGCTCGACAAGGCTGCCTCCGGCAAAGGAAACGGAAACCCGGCAGATGTTCTGCTGACCCTTCTTGATAATCTTGGTTTTACCGATAACTATATCGAATGTATGATCCCGACCGTCGGTGTATACCCGATTGCAACCGCAAACGACAAGGACCAGATCAGTGCTCCGCTGATGTCCCGCTTCGCTGTGATTGAAATTCCGGATTACACACCGGAAGAAAAGAAAATCATTTTCTCCCGCTATGCACTTCCAAAGGTGTTAAAACGTATCGGTATGAAAGAAAAAGAATGCATTCTGACGCCGGAAGGACTCGATGCCGTAATCTCCTGCCACGAAAACACAAGCGGTATTCGTGATCTTGAGCAGGCTGCTGAGCATATCGCAGCAAATGCGTTATATCAGATAGAAGTCAACCATGTTTCCTCTGTTACCTTTGATGCAGAAATGGTACGTGAACTGCTCTTGTCCTGCTGATCTGCCTTATTTTCTATTTTGAAGGCGTATCAGGGTACGGCGAAAACCAGTGACGCAACAATTCACGCTCTGTGGTGCTGAAATTTTTTGCATTATTTTAGAGTGTGCTGTAAAATAGTTTCCTGTCCCATCAGTCTGTACTTTCGGGCAGGAAACTATTTTATTTCTCCAGATATTTTCATAAAAGAAAGCCCCTGACACTTTCATGTCAGGGGCTTCCTTTCGGTCAATTCAGAAAATTTATTTCTGCGGACCAGCGGAAACAAGTGCTTTACCAGCAGCGTTTCCTTCATATTTTGCAAAGTTCTTGATGAATCTTTCAGCCAGATCCAGTGCTTTGGTCTCCCACTCGGAAGCATCAGCATAGGTATCGCGAGGATCCAGGATAGCCGGATCAACGCCCGGAAGTTCAGTCGGAACTTCGAAGTTGAAGTACGGAATAGTCTTCGTCGGAGCTTCGTTGATAGCACCGCTTAAGATTGCATCGATGATTCCACGGGTATCACGGATGGAGATACGTTTTCCGGTTCCGTTCCAGCCTGTGTTAACCAGGTATGCTTTTGCTCCGCTCTTCTCCATTTTCTTAACAAGCTCTTCTGCATATTTGGTTGGGTGCAGCTCCAGGAATGCCTGGCCGAAGCATGCAGAGAAGGTAGGAGTCGGCTCGGTAATTCCGCGCTCGGTTCCTGCAAGTTTTGCAGTAAATCCGGACAGGAAATAGTACTGAGTCTGCTCTGGTGTCAGAATAGATACTGGCGGAAGTACGCCGAATGCGTCTGCGGACAGGAAAATAACATTCTTAGCTGCCGGTGCAGAAGAAATCGGGCGAACGATGTTCTCAATGTGGTTGATCGGATAAGATACACGAGTATTCTCGGTTACGCTCTTATCATTGAAGTCAATTTTGCCTTCTGCATCAACAGTAACGTTCTCAAGCAGAGCGTCACGTCTGATCGCATTGTAGATATCCGGCTCAGACTCTTTGTCCAGGTTGATAACTTTTGCATAGCAGCCGCCCTCGAAGTTGAATACTCCGTTGTCGTCCCAGCCGTGCTCGTCATCACCGATCAGAAGACGTTTCGGGTCTGTGGAAAGTGTTGTTTTTCCTGTTCCGGAAAGTCCAAAGAAGATTGCAGTGTTCTCACCGTTCAGGTCTGTGTTTGCAGAGCAGTGCATGGAAGCGATGCCTTTCAGCGGCAGATAGTAGTTCATCATGGAGAACATACCTTTCTTCATCTCTCCGCCGTACCATGTGTTGATGATAACCTGCTCACGGCTTGTGATGTTGAATACTACTGCTGTCTCAGAGTTCAGACCCAGCTCTTTGTAATTCTCAACTTTTGCTTTGGATGCGTTGTATACAACGAAATCCGGCTCGAAGTTCTCAAGCTCTTCTGCTGTAGGTTTGATGAACATGTTAGTTACGAAATGTGCCTGCCAAGCTACCTCAACGATGAAGCGGATAGCCATACGGGTATCTTTATTTGCACCGCAGAATGCATCTACAACGAACAGTCTTTTGTTGGAGAGCTCTTTTTTTGCGATCTCTTTTACTGCTGCCCATGCTTCCTGGGTTGCCGGATGGTTATCGTTTTTGTACTCATCGGAAGTCCACCATACAGTATCTTTCGAATTCTCGTCCACAACGATGTATTTGTCTTTCGGTGAACGGCCTGTATAGATACCGGTCATAACGTTAACTGCACCAAGCTCTGTCTCCCGGCCTTTTTCATAGCCTTCCAGCTCTGGTTTTGTCTCTTCCTCAAATAACTGCTCATAAGAAGGGTTGTACACAATTTCTGTGGTACCGGTGATGCCATACTTTGTTAAATCGATCTGTGCCATCTTGTAATTAACCTCTTTCCTTTGATAGTAATACTGCTTCATTCTGCAAAATGCAAAAATTTGAAGGTATCCTTTAGAAGAAACCGGACCAGCCGGCCTCTTCTACTCTAATTATACATAAAAGGCCAAAAAAATCAACTGAAAATCTTCCGTTTTTTTACAGAACGTGTCCCAAAATCTGTAAAAATTTTATAAACTTCGATTTTTCGAAATTTTCTGACAATTGCACTTTTGTACACTTCATCCTGCAAATTGACATTTTTTGATTTTTTATGTTATAATATTAACAATTATGTTCGGAAAGAAGTTTCTTTATGTATTACGATCTGACCCGCGGGAAAATCTCCCGCTCTCTTATCCTGTTTGCCCTGCCGATGATCGCAGGAAATCTGTTGCAGCAGTTTTACAACATTGCCGACACCCTGATCGTCGGACGCGTTCTCGGAAGCAATGCGCTCGCCGCCGTCGGCTCCTCCTATACGCTGATGACGTTTCTGACTTCCATTTTTCTCGGCCTGTCGATGGGCGCCGGTGCGCTCTTTTCGATTTATCAGGGACGAAAAGATCTTTCTTCTTTAAAACTTTCGATTCTCCACGCGTTTCTGCTGATCCTTGCCGTTACGCTCGTGCTGAATCTCGCTGTTTATGCAGGCATCGAGCCGATCCTTACGTTTCTTCGCGTCCCGGATGAAGTCCGTCCCGGCATGCAGGCGTATCTTCTGATTATCTTTGCCGGCCTTATTGCAACATCCGTATACAATTTCTTTTCCTGTATGCTGCGCGCGCTCGGAAACTCTTCTGTGCCGCTGATTTTTCTCGCTGTCTCTGCTGTGCTGAACATTGCACTGGATCTGCTCTTTGTCGCTGTACTGCCGTTCGGCATCGCAGGCGCAGCGCTCGCTACGGTTCTTGCGCAGTATGTGTCCGCCGTCGGTATTCTGCTCTATGTACTGCTCCGCTGCCGCATGTGGCTGCCGTCAAAAAAAGAATGGCGTTTCAGCCATTCCATTTTAAAAGAGATTCTGAATCTTTCTTCGATGACCTGCATTCAGCAGTCGGTCATGAATTTCGGCATTCTAATGGTACAGGGGCTCGTCAACAGCTTCGGTCCGGCGGTCATGGCGGCATTTGCGGCCGCGGTGAAAATTGATACCTTTGCCTATCTGCCGGTGCAGGATTTCGGAAATGCCTACTCCACTTTCACCGCACAGAATTACGGGGCCGGAAATCACGAGCGGATCCGGCGCGGCACGAAAGATGCTTTTGCACTGAGCGCTGCTTTTTCCATCGTCATTTCTCTGCTTGTCAATCTGTTCGCGCATCCGCTGATGCAGATTTTCGTGAAAGCATCAGAAATGGAGGTCATCGCGATCGGCATACAGTACCTGCGGCTGGAAGGCTCGTTCTATCTCGGCATCGGATGGCTGTTTCTGCTGTACGGGTATTACCGCGCTGTCAAACGCGCCGAGATGTCGGTTGTTCTGACCGTCATTTCGCTTGGCATGCGTGTGGCGCTGGCATACCTTTTCTCCGCCACGGCGCTTGGCGTTGCCGGAATCTGGATCGCCATTCCGATCGGCTGGGCACTGGCTGATATGACCGGACTTTTCTTCCTGCGGCGTGCATTCCGATCGCAGAAGCCTGCATAAGTTCCGAATCTTATATCGCAGTACGGTTTTCTGCGGATAAACTGCGGAACTGCCCCGGCGTCTGGTGCATGCGTTCCTGGAAGACGCGGTTAAAATAGCTGATATTTCGGAATCCGCAGTCGCTCGCAATCTTGCTGATCGCCTCCTCGGTGGAAAGCAGCAACCGGCAGCTCTCGGCAATCCGCAGGTTATTGACATACGTCACGGCGGAAATATGCATAATCGACTTAAAGAAGCGGCAGAAAGCGCTCTCACTCATATGAAACTGGCTCGCCAGTTCCGCGATTTCGAGATCCTCACAGAAATGAGCATTCATGTATGTGAGGATCTCTTTCATTCTGCTGACACGGTAATTCGTCGAGGCATCCGTTTTTCCGCCGTTCTTTTCTGCCGCACTGTAATATCCCTGCCAGATTTTCAGAAGTTCCGCTTTTAACAGCAGCTCCCAGCCCGGTTCTTTTCTTTCCTGCAGATTTCGGATCTCCTGCATGGCCTGTGCCGTTTTTTCTGCAAGGCGTGTCCCCCGCTCTGTCTTGGATGGAAAACGGATCTCGGAGGACAGCACTGGTTCGATATACTGCTGCTGGATCCGGTCAAGCGATGTGCCGGACAGAAAACGCGGCTGGAATACAACGGCAAGAAACGTAAATTCCTGTCCGTCGATTCCCTCTACCTCATGCAGACGGTTTGCATTGACAAAGGCGGTCTCCCCTTCCCGCAGGAGAAAGGTCTCGGTATCCATATGAAAAACAGCTTCGCCCTTTACTGCATAAAAGAGCTCCACTTCCTCATGCCAGTGGCAGTACACCCGCACGGTACTCTGCAGGTCTGTCTCGAAAACGTGAATGCTCAGCGGAAAAAGCTCATCACCGTGGGGCTGTGTTTCTTTTCGGTAATTCATCTGTGAGAGCATATTTTTGTCTCCTCTCTTGTTTTGCTCTGCTGTCCCAATTGTAACACGAACTTTGCGATTCCGGCAAGTTTCCATGTTCTGCCGGAGAATCGCCCTTCCATGACCGTATTTTTCCTTCTTAAATGATAATAATTATCATATTTTATCAGCTTATTGACATTTCTTTTCATCCGCGCTATATTTTAGATACCCCGATAGGGTATGTGATTTCAAATTTTTCATCAAACTCCAGGAATACAGTCCGGCACGCTTTCGTTTCGCTGTATTCCCGGAAGAAAGCAGGTATTGTATGATTAAAACAGTCTTAAAAATTGATGGTATGATGTGCGGCATGTGCGAATCCCATATGAACGATGTAGTCCGCAAGAGCTGCTCTCCAAAAAAAGTAAACTCTTCTGCAAAAAACGGCGAGACCGTTGTCATCAGCGAAGCGCCGCTCGATATTCCGTATCTGAAACAGCAGATCAAGAACACCGGATATGAGCTGGTTTCGTATACGAGTGAGCCGTATGAGAAAAAGGGATTTTTCCATTTCGGACGATAAGCGGATTTCATGCCTTTCCTTTTGCAGTTTGTGCGTCGGAAAAAAGCACCTTTTCAGAAGTTTATTTCCTTTTGGAAATCTGCCTCTGAAACGGTGTTTTCTATTTTTTATCTATGATTTGATCAGCCGCAGCAGCATCCGCAGGACGGCGGCGTTTCTTTCTCCTCTTTTTTCGGAGATTCTGCGCCCAGATCGTACCAGGTCGGGTCGATGTCGAATCTGCGGTTGTTTCCAAGATAGATCGGATGGGTCGGGTCTGAGGACAGGTAGGCGCGCTCGGTCGAAACCTTCCACTGTGCATCCCAGTCAATCTTCGGAAGTGCCAGATCGTAGTGTGTGCTGGCGCGGAAGCCGTCTTCCTCTCCCTCAATTCTTCCCTGGCGGATGATGGCTGCAAAATCTGTGTGATGTGCAAATGCCGGAATCTCCCACAGCTCTTTTGCGTAGCCCCACAGGTTTTTGTAAGTGTAGAGCGGACGCTTCGTCTCGCCGAGCTGTGCGGTATAGCGGATGTCCAGACGGGCAAGTGTCACGTACAGGCGGATATCGGAATCGGTTACGTAATCACCGAAGAGAAAACGATTGGTTTCCAGCCGTTTTTCCAGGCGGTCCATCGCAGCGTAGAAGGTGTTCACACCGTCGAAATGGCCTTCGTTGCTTCTGGAGAAGGAACTGCGGTATACCGCGTTGTTGATATTATCGAAGAGTCAGAGATTCATCTTGTCAATCTCTTCCCGCAGCTCCACCGGATACAGCTCCGGCGCGCCTTTTTTGTGCCATGGGCGGAAGTTGACCTCGAAATAAGTGGTCAGCCAGTTGTAATCGTTGTTGACTACCTTTCCCGTCGTTGTGTCGATCAGCGCCGGAACGGTCGTTCTTCCCTGGTAATCATCATCAGCACGGTAATACGCCTCAGAGAGGAACTGATCACCGAGCACCGGGTCGATGTTGTTTTCATTGTAAACGTATTCCCAGCCAAGGTTTTTCTCATGCGGGGCATGTTCTACCATATTGACGGAAATCTGATCTTCCAGGCCCTCCAGCTCTCTTACGATCGCCGCGCGGTTGGACCAGTGGCACAGCTTTGCCCAGACGAGACGGTATCTCTTATTACCTTCTGCCTTCAGATCGTTTTCACCGTCGCCGAACGGAGTCGTGAAGTGATTCGGCTGTCTGCGGAAATAGCCGTTTTTGTCGATCTCCGATACGGTTTCTTTTGGTCTTACGCGGATTTTTCTTCCATTTACAATCTCATAATCATAATTCGCCATTGATTTTCTGCCTCTCTTTCGCATGTTCTATCGAATGAATTTTCAAATAAGAAAGCTTTTATTTTCCTATTATTTCGCTATGTTTTCGTAAACGGTAGAATACGAGTACCTTGACAAATAGCAGACCGCTTTTGCGGTCTGTTTATTTTCCGCTGGCTTTTTGCGGCTTTCTAATGTTTTCGGGCAACATATCTGACCATGGCAGAAGTTCTGCAAGAAAATCTGTGTTTTTGTCATCTACACGTTTGGGAATCTCCGTAAGCAGATATTCGAAATAATCGAAAGGTTTCAGGTTATTCGCCTTTGCAGTTTCTGCGATACTGTAGATGATCACTGAACTATTGGCTCCATTGACCGTATCGATCATCTCCCAGTTTTTCTTCCCTATACAGAATCCACGGATCGCACGTTCGCTGGCATTGTTGTCTATTGGAACATCCCCATCTTCCAGAAAGACTTTCAGGTAGCTTTCCTGGTTCAGTGCATATGTAAATGCTTCCCGTATTTTACCGTTCTTTGGAATTTTAGGTTCATTCTGTTTCAGGTACGCAAAGAAAGCATCCACCAGTGGTTTTACCACAAGCTGACGCTGCATGAGCCTGTCTTCCGTAGAAAAATCAGACAGTTTTCCCTCTTCCCGGTAAATGGCCTGTATCTGTTTCATGATCAGATGCAGGATCGATTCCTTTCGGTGTGCTTTTGGTATCACTTCCAGTGCATCGTTAAACCTGCGCCTGCAGTGAACCCAGCAGCCTGCGATCTTCAGATCTTCACGCTCCTTTTCCAATGTATGATATACCTGGTACCCATCCGTAACACAGATCCCGGTGTAATCCCTCAGGAATTCCCGGGGATGGGATGCATTACGCGTTTTCTGGTATTCATAAAGGATGATCTGACGATCCCGGTACATAAAGCCGGACCGGTACACCCACATGTAACTCTGGCTGCCGGCAGGACGCCCGTCCTTATTTACAAGTACAGGAGTCTCATCTGCCTGTATCACATGATAATCATACAGAAGTTTATGCAGATAATCATACATGGTTCCCAGATATTCTTCCCCAAGACGGATCATCCAGTTCGCCATGTTCTGTCTGGTAATGGCAAGCCCGTACCTTTCGAATTCTTTTTCAAGACGGTAGAGAGGTACCGCATTTACATACTTACCATTTATGACTGCCGCAGCAAGGGACGGGGATACAAGGCTTCCATGAAGCAGATTTCTGGGATGGGGTGCCTTTATCATGTGTTCATCCAGTTTACTGGAATAAACGCCGATATGATGTTCCTCTATCACGACACTGGCCGGAATGAACTGATAACATCGGGAAATGGCATCCGGAAGCTGTTTCCATCCGTTTTCACCAAACTCAGCCGTCAGTTCTTCCTCTTTCAGATAGTGATCAATACGTTTTACTGTCAGCCCTGCTATGTCAGCCGCTTTTTTCCCTGGCTGTTTTTTCTTTTTGGGTGCTTTCAATTCCAGGTCCTCAGGTTCCGGTGCATCCAGGTCGCAGACTGCCTCTGCTTCATTAAAGAATACGATAGTCCCGTCTACTTCCATGAAACGTATCTGTTCAGAATCCGCCATTTTTTCGCTGGATCTGCCAAAACGGTTCTTCTGGAAAAGGACCATCTGTTCCATCATCAGCTGCATCCTGTCATTTAAGGCCTGCGTTTGCCTGGACAATTCTTCCATCTGTCCCTGCATCCCAAGAAAAAGCTCTATCAGCAGATCCTTATCAAACTTATTCAGTTGTTCTTTTGTGTACTTGATCGTCATAACCAGAACTCCTGTCTTTATACTGATTCCGATTATAACAGAATTTTTGTATTTCCGCCAATCCTTCAGATATGGGCTTTCGTCATAATGACGGTGGATAATACATCTGGAAAGCCGTTGTTTTACAGCTTTTCAGATGTATTATCCACAACAGTTTTTCTATTCACACGATAACAAATGGAATGAGAAAAGACTGTTTGTGGATAACCTTTTTCATCCGGTTGATACACATCATTTTTACAGTTTTGGTACTTTTTTATTTTCGGCATTTTGCACAGGCTACATAATGCGGGGTGTCTCTTTCAGCTCAGAGATCGGATGGCGTGCAACGATCTCCAGCCCCTGCATCAGCATACGGTACTGGTCGTCTGTGATCGCCATTGCCTCATCTGCCGAACGGGGCCACCGGAATGCACCATTATCGAGTCTCTTGTACATAAGGAGAAAACCATCGCCTTCCCAGAGCAGTGCTTTGATCCGGTCACATCTTCTTCCACAGAAAAGAAACAGTGTATTTTTGTCGTAAGGATCAAGCTTAAACTGAAAGCGTACGATCGTTGCCAGCCCATCGATCCCACGACGGAGATCCGTAAATCCCATCGCCAGATACACCTTTTTAAATCCGGAAGCATCTGCATCATTCAGCATGGGTAAAAGCCTTTATGAGATGGCAGAGCATTTCCGGTGAAGTACCGGAAAATATCTCAGCTGACAGTCCCCTGGTATTTTTAATACGGATCATTGGCAGAGTTCCTGCCGAAATGCATGTACCGGATTCTTTTGGAGTATCTGTTTTCTTTGGATCTGGTGCAGGTGCGGGCAGTTCCACAAAAGCAGTGGTTTCTGTGTCCTGCATCTGATCCAGGCATATCTGCCTGACACGCCGGAGACGGTAATAATAGTTGGCTTTTGTAAGATTATTTTGGGTACACCAGGTTTCAACATCCATCCCTTTGGGACGGTTCTGACAATTCCGGATCTGTTCTGCCCATTGTCGGATTCTGACCTGCTGAGCTACAAGGCTGGTTTGCGTAGCCATAAGATTCCTCCTCTGAATCATAGTCAGTTAAAAAAGTTAAGTACTAAACTTTTTTGACTATGTTATTTTGTTGAGTATGATTATGGCATGCAAATTCCGGCTCATCTGACCACGCATTCCGCTAAGAGCTGATCAGTCTTT
>NZ_QUGQ01000012.1:80285-106774 GCF_003479155.1 Blautia sp. AF19-1 | reverse complement strand
ACTGGGAGAAAGGAAAAATCCAATTACCATCTAAGATAATTGGATTATACGTGGTGCTTATGATTGATGATATGGCGGTTTATATTGCTAATCTTGGCAAATACAATGAGGGCTATTTAGTCGGTGCTTGGTTCACGTTCCCCATTGACGAGGAAGATGTGAAAGAAAAAATCGGCTTGAATGAACAGTATGAGGAATACGCTATCCATGATACCGACAACTTTCCCATTGCGATTGGCGAGTATGTTTCCATTGAAGAACTCAATGAGATGTATGAAATGATAGAGGAACTTCCCGACTATATTGTAGAGTGTCTGGACGAATTTATCAGCCACTATGGGACGCTGGAAGAAGTCGTGGAACATAAGGACGATATTTACTATTATCCCGACTGTGAAACCATGACAGATGTTGCCTACTACTACATAGACGAATTGCAGGCACTTGGGGACATTCCACCCAGCTTACAGAATTACATTGACTATGAAGCCTACGGGCGAGATTTGGATATGGGCGGTTGCTTTATTGAAACAAGCCGAGGTATGTGCGAGATACCATATTAACGCTGGAAGATCAGCGACAAGCATTGTTGCTACTGACAGCGTATTTCTCTTTAAGGGACAGTCTGAAAATGGCTGTCCTTTTCTATTTTGAAAGGAGCTGAAAGAACTTGAAAAAGATTAAAAGCTACACGGGTATCTGGAACGTGGAAAAAGTCTTGTATGCAATCAATGACTTTAACTTACCCTTTCCCGTTACTTTTACACAGATTACATGGTTTGTGATTACGGAATTTATCATCATTCTGTTTGGGGATATTCCCCCACTTTCCATGATTGAGGGAGCATTTCTCAAATACTTTGGTATTCCCGTTGCTCTCACTTGGTTCATGTCGCAGAAAACCTTTGACGGAAAGAAGCCGTACAGCTTTTTGAAATCACAGATAACCTATGCCCTGCGACCAAAAATCACTTATGCAGGAAAAGCCGTAAAACTGCATAAGCAGATATTGAATGAAACAATCACGGCAGTAAGGAGTGTGAACTATGTTCCCGATAAAATATATTGACAATAACCTTGTCTGGAACAAGGACAATGAGGTGTTCGCCTACTATGAGCTGATACCATACAACTATTCTTTTCTATCCGCAGAGCAGAAATTTATCGTGCATGACAGTTTCCGACAGCTTATCGCACAGTCCCGTGAGGGTAAAATTCATGCGTTGCAGATTGCCACAGAAAGCTCAATCCGCAGTATGCAGGAACAGTCAAAGAAGCTGGTAACTGGAAAATTAAAGGAAGTTGCCTGCCAGAAGATAGACGAACAGACCGAAGCGTTAGTATCTATGATTGGGGACAATCAAGTGGACTACCGCTTTTTTCTTGGCTTTAAGCTCATGGTTACGGAAGAACAGCTCAATCTGAAGAACATCAAAAAATCGGTGTGGCTGACGTTCACAGAATTTCTCCATGAAGTGAACCACACGCTGATGAATGATTTTGTTTCCATGCCGAATGATGAAATCAACCGTTACATAAAAATGGAAAAGTTACTGGAAAATAAAATCTCCCGTCGCTTTAAGGTGCGTCGCTTGGAAATCCATGATTTTGGGTATCTCATGGAACATCTTTACGGCAGGGACGGTATCGCTTATGAAGATTATGAGTACCAGCTACCAAAGAAAAAATTGAACAAAGAGACGCTGATAAAATACTACGACCTTATCCGTCCGACAAGGTGTGTGATTGAGGAAAGCCAGCGGTATTTACGATTGGAACATGAGGACAAGGAAAGCTATGTGTCCTATTTTACCGTCAATGCGATTGTAGGAGAGCTTGATTTTCCGTCGTCTGAAATCTTCTATTTCCAGCAACAGCAATTCACATTCCCCGTTGATACGAGCATGAATGTAGAAATCGTGGAAAATCGGAAAGCATTAACGACCGTCCGCAACAAGAAAAAGGAACTGAAAGACCTTGATAATCACGCCTATCAAGCAGGAAGTGAAACCAGCTCAAATGTGGTGGACGCTTTAGACAGCGTGGACGAGCTGGAAACTGATTTAGACCAGACAAAAGAAAGTATGTATAAGTTAAGCTACGTCATACGGGTGTCTGCACCCGATCTTGACGAGCTGAAACGCCGTTGTGATGAAGTCAAGGACTTTTACGACGACCTCAATGTAAAGCTGGTGCGTCCTGCTGGGGATATGCTGGGGCTTCATTCTGAATTTTTACCAGCCAGCAAGCGATATATCAATGACTATGTGCAGTATGTAAAATCAGATTTTTTAGCTGGGCTTGGCTTTGGTGCGACACAGCAGTTAGGAGAAACTACGGGTATCTATATGGGCTATTCTGTTGATACGGGAAGAAATGTGTACCTGCAACCGTCCCTTGCCAGTCAAGGTGTAAAAGGTACAGTTACCAACGCTTTAGCGTCTGCTTTTGTCGGTTCGCTTGGCGGTGGGAAATCGTTCTGTAACAATCTTCTGGTATATTATGCGGTGCTGTTTGGCGGTCAAGCACTTCTGTTAGACCCTAAAAGTGAGCGTGGTAACTGGAAAGAAACGCTCCCAGAGATTGCACATGAAATCAATATCGTAAATCTTACCAGCGATAAGGACAATGCAGGGCTTCTTGACCCGTTTGTGATTATGAAGAATGTAAAAGACGCTGAAAGTCTGGCAATCGACATCTTAACATTCCTTACGGGTATTTCTTCAAGGGACGGCGAAAAATTCCCCGTACTTCGTAAGGCAGTACGCTCCGTTACCCAGAGCGACAGTCGGGGCTTGCTCCATGTGATAGACGAGCTACGCCGTGAAGATACGCCCATATCAAGAAATATCGCAGACCATATCGACAGCTTCACGGACTACGACTTTGCACACCTGCTGTTTTCAGACGGTACGGTAGAAAATGCTATCAGTCTGGATAATCAGCTCAATATCATTCAAGTAGCCGACCTTGTACTGCCAGATAAAGATACCACTTTTGAAGAATACACGACCATTGAATTGTTGTCTGTGTCTATGCTGATTGTGATTAGTACCTTTGCCCTTGATTTTATCCATTCGGACAGAAGCATTTTTAAGATTGTCGATTTAGACGAAGCGTGGGCGTTCTTAAATGTGGCACAAGGAGAAACCTTATCAAATAAGCTGGTTCGTGCTGGGCGAGCTATGCAGGCAGGCGTTTATTTCGTTACCCAGTCTGCCTATGACGTGTCAAAGGAAAGTCTGAAAAACAATATCGGCTTAAAGTTTGCATTTAGAAGCACGGATATAAACGAGATAAAGCAGACCTTAGAGTTTTTCGGTATCGACAAGGACGATGAGAACAACCAGAAACGCTTGCGTGATTTGGAGAACGGACAATGCTTATTGCAGGACTTATACGGGCGTGTCGGTGTGGTGCAGATACACCCAGTCTTTGAAGAACTGCTACACGCCTTTGATACCAGACCGCCCGTACAGAGAAATGAGGTGGAGTGATGAAAGAAAGGATAAAAGGTGTGTTCACAAAAAAGAAGATTTTCCACTTTCTCAAAATGGCTCTGTTCGTGGTGGCACTCTCCCTTATCCTGCTTTCACTTTTGGGGACGGTGGCTCATGCGACGGGGCTTGTAGACGATACCATAAACGCAGAAAATCTTTATTCAAAATATCCCCTTTCCAACTACCAGCTTGATTTTTTCGTCGATAATAGCTGGTCGTGGCTTCCGTGGAACTGGCTCGACGGTATCGGAAAATCGGTACAATACGGGCTGTACTGCATTACCAACTTTGTCTGGACTATCAGTTTGTATTTGAGTAATGCAACGGGCTATGTGGTGCAGGAAGCCTATAAGCTGGACTTCATCAATGATATGGCAGACAGTATCGGAAAGAGCATACAGACCCTTGCAGGCGTTACCGAGAACGGCTTTTCTTCTACGGGCTTCTATGTTGGTTTCCTGCTTCTCATTATCTTAGTGGTGGGAATGTACGTTGCTTATACGGGACTGATAAAACGGGAAACCAGCAAAGCACTTCACGCTGTTATCAACTTTGTGGTGGTGTTCGTGCTGTCCGCTTCATTTATTGCTTATGCTCCCGACTATATCAAGAAGATAAATGAATTTTCATCAGACATCAGTACCGCTTCTTTGGATTTGGGAACAAAAATCATGCTCCCTAACTCCGACAGCGAGGGTAAGGACAGCGTGGACTTGATACGGGACAGCCTATTTTCTATTCAAGTGGAACAGCCGTGGCTCTTGCTTCAATTCGGGAACAGCAACGCAGAAGAAATCGGGACAGACCGTGTAGAAGCTCTCGTATCGGCAAGTCCAGAGGACGAGGACGGGAAAACCAGAGAGGAAGTCGTGAAAACAGAAATCGAGGACAACGACAATAACAATCTGACAATACCGCAGGTCGTGAACCGTTTGGGTATGGTGTTCTTCCTCTTGTTCTTTAACTTGGGTATCACGATATTTGTATTCTTGCTTACGGGCATGATGTTGTTCAGCCAGATACTTTTTATTATCTTTGCAATGTTTTTACCTATCAGTTTTTTACTTTCCATGATACCGAGCTATGAAAGCATGGCAAAGCAGGCAATCGTGAGAGTATTTAATACCATAATGACACGGGCAGGAATAACGCTCATTGTAACGGTGGCATTTAGTATTTCCAGTATGTTTTACAACATTTCCACAGACTACCCATTCTTTATGGTGGCGTTCTTGCAGATAGTATGTTTCGCTGGTATCTACATGAAGCTGGGCGACTTAATGAGTATGTTCTCACTTAATGCTGGCGACAGTCAAAGCATGGGACGACGCATATTCCGCAGACCGTATCTGTTTATGCGACATCGGGCTAGGCGTATGGAACACCGTATTGCAAGGGCGGTAAGTGCTGGCGGTATTTCGGGCGGTGTAGCTGGTGCGGTGGCTGGAAGTGCCGTTGCTGGCAAGAGAGCCGAAAGAAAAAATACGGCTTCTAAAGAAAATCGGGGCAATACCACTTCCAGCATGGGACAGCGTGCAGGTTCAAAAGTCGGTGCTGTTTTAGATACGAAAAATAAAGTGAAAGACAAGGCAAACGCTGTCAAAGAGAATATCAAGGATATGCCGACACAGACCGCTTATGCGGTGTATTCCGCAAAGGAAAAGGCAAAGTCCAGCGTGTCCGACTTCAAGCGTGGCATGGTGCAGGAACAGCAGTCCAGACAGACGGGACGCTTGGAAAAGCAGGAACAGCGTAAGAAAAATATCGCTGACAAACGTATGGAGCTTCAAAAGGCACAAGAAGCAAGGCAGGTACAGCGAAAGGCTGACGGATCAGCGACAACGGGAGCTACCCGTCCCCATGAGCGACCAGTCACAGCTTCAACCATTCCAAAGCCGAGTGTTGAAAAAATGCAGGAAGTCAAACGCCCAGCCACAGCTCCAACTCCGAAAGCAAGTGAGCCAGTCAAGACAAATGTTATCAAAGAGCGTCCGTTATCTTCTGGTGCTTCTGATAAGAAAGCACCCCAGCCTACACAGACAGTACATAGGCAGAATGTAGAAAAAGTGGTATCGCAGGAAACACGCCAGAATGACACCAAAGACCGCAGGATAAAGGTTCAGCAGACCCAGAGCGTCCAGAAGAACCAGCAGACCATAGAGAAAACCCGTAACCTTGTAACGAAGAAAGGACAGAAGAAAAAATGAAACTGAAACATATCGCTATCATTGGCAGTCTGTTTCCTATCCTCTTTTCTCTGGTGCTTTTCTTTGGCGTCCTCATTAGTGCGGACAGCGACGACGAGAACAGCAATTTTTCTTCTGGCATTACGGGTATGAACCTATCCGCAGAAGTCTTGAAACATCAGCCTATGGTAGAAAAATACGCCAGAGAAAACGGTATCTCCGAGTATGTCAATGTGTTACTT
Organism: Blautia sp. AF19-1; assembly: GCF_003479155.1. Lineage (NCBI taxonomy): Bacteria > Bacillati > Bacillota > Clostridia > Lachnospirales > Lachnospiraceae > Blautia > Blautia sp. AF19-1. The sequence goes on along the minus strand of NZ_QUGQ01000012.1, from coordinate 100,846 downwards.
GCTATCATTCAAGTAGAAAGTGGCGGTACGGCAGAAGATGTTATGCAGAGTTCGGAAAGTCTTGGTTTACCGCCTAATTCCTTAGATACGGAAAGCTCAATCAAGCAGGGGTGTAAGTATTTTGCGTCCCTGCTTTCTTCCTGCAAAAATCAAGGTATCGACGACTTGAATGTAGCGATACAGTCTTATAACTATGGCGGTGGCTATGTGGGATATGTGGCAGGAAAAGGAAAAAAACACACTTTTAATCTTGCAGAGAGCTTCGCCCGTGAGAAATCGGGTGGAAAGAAAGTAACCTACACCAACCCGATAGCCGTTGCTAAGAATGGGGGCTGGCGGTATGGCTATGGAAATATGTTCTATGTGGAAGTAGTCAATCAGTATTTAGCAGTTCCGCAGGTATCGGGAGAACTGGCACAAAAGGTAATGAATGAAGCGTTGAAATATCAAGGCTGGAAGTATGTGTATGGTGGCAGTAACCCGAATACTTCCTTTGATTGTTCGGGATTGACGCAATGGTGCTATGGAAAAGCTGGTATCTCCTTACCGAGAACAGCACAAGCACAGTATGACGCAACCCAACATCTGCCACTCTCGCAGGCAAAAGCAGGCGATTTGGTGTTTTTCCATTCCACCTATAACGCTGGTTCGTATGTAACACACGTCGGTATTCTTGTTTCGCCGACACAGATGTACCACGCAGGCGACCCGATAGGATATGCAGACCTAAGTAGTAGTTACTGGCAACAGCACTTAATCGGTGCAGGACGAGTAAAACAATAGAAAGGACTTGAAAAATATGTTTAAGAAGAATAAGAAACAGACAGAAACTATCAAAGAACCAAAAGAAAAAAAGGTGCGTACTGTCAAGGTAGGCACACATAAGAAAACCGTGATTGCGTTGTGGGTGGTGCTTGTCGCAAGCGTGAGCTTTGGGGTGTATAAGAATTTTACGGCTATCGACCAGCACACCACCCATGAAAAAGAAATCATTGAACTTTGCTTGCAGGACACCAACGGGATAGAAAATTTCGTGAAAAACTTTGCGAAGTCCTATTACACATGGGATAACAGCAAAGAAGCTATCGAAGCAAGGACGCAGGCAATCAGCGGTTATCTGACAAAGGAATTGCAGGACTTAAATGTAGACACCATTAGAACCGATATACCGACCAGCTCCACGGTTACAGATGTGATTGTATGGCATATCGAGCAATCGGGAGCGGACACTTTTTCTGCTACCTACGAAGTAGATCAGCAGATAAAAGAGGGAGAACAGACAAGCAATGTGAAAGCAACCTATACTGTAAAAGTCTATGTGGACGCAGACGGGGATATGGTAATCGTTCAAAACCCTACCCTTGCACCAGCAGTTGAAAAATCAGACTATGAGCCTAAGACACCAGAAGCAGACGCAAGCGTGGACGCTGATACGGTAAATGACGCTACCGCTTTTCTGGAAACATTCTTTAAGCTGTACCCAACAGCGACGGAAAAAGAGCTTGCTTACTATGTATTGGGAAATGTGATTGAACCTATCGGCAGGGACTACCTTTATTCTGAACTGGTAAACCCTATCTTTATAAAGGACGGCGACAATGTGAAAGTCAAGGTTGCGGTAAAATTCATTGATAATCAGACAAAAGCGACGCAGGTATCGCAGTATGAGCTTGTGCTACATAAGGATAGTAACTGGAAGATTGTAGGATAAATGATATAGCGTGCATTTCCTATCAGATTTGCACGCTTTTACAAAACGACAAGAAAACTGTGCAAAAATATTGACTTGTAATGACCGAATGCTATAATATAAATGACAAGTGTACTTGGTATTATTTGAAGGGAGCGTTATATAATGGATAAAGAAAAAATACTATCACAAAACAAAAAAGAGAATCTATATCTTGATGAATACGAAAAACATATTAAACTTCAAGGGAAATCTTTTGGCTTAATGTTTGTTTTATTTATCTGCATTTTAATTCTTTTCATTAAAGCAGTTTGTAAAGAACCTTACTATGACATAATGACAATTATTGGGTCTGTGGCATTTGGCTCTATGGGTTATGAAGCACATATTTCAAAAAATAAATCCAAATTTGTTATTGCTTTATTCTTTTTTCTATTTATGGGGTATTACTTTTATAAATTTTTAATGGTAGGTTTATAGAATGGACGAACATTTAATTTTGCGAAACAGATTAAAAACTGTACGAAAAGAAAAAAAATTATCACAAACAGAATTAGCTGAACTAGTCGGGGTTTCTCGGAATACAGTTAGTTCTATTGAAACTGGACAATTTAATCCAACAGCAAAATTGGCATTAGTGCTTTGTATAGCTTTAGATAAAAAATTTGAAGAATTATTTTATTTTGATTAAAGGAGAGAACGATTATGGAATTAGAGGAATTGATTGTTGAAATAGTTATAGGATTGTTTTTACTTTTTACATCTTATCAAATAGGTATAAAAGAGAATATTACTTTATTACATGGTTATCATTATACACAACTTGACCCTAAAGATAAAAAGGTGTTTACAAAAAAAATAGGAATAGGCACTTTACTGGTTAGTATTGGTATTCTTGTTATGCCGATTATCAATTTAATCTCTCATTCTGAATTAGGCTATTACATAGGTCTTATTTTGATTGTTGTAGGAGTGTTTTATATCATATTCATCATTGTAAAATACAATGGAAAACTTATTAGCTTTAAAAAGTAGAATTGAGGTATGAATATGATAGGACTGAACAAAAGAGATATAAAAAAGGCATTGAAAGCTGGTGCAAAAGCTGGCGGTGTATCATTGGCTGATGTTCGGGCGGATATTGAAGCTACGATTGATGAAGCTATGAATAGCACCGACCCAGAGGTGCAGGCAAATTTCAAAAAGTATTTTGGGAATAAACGCCCTACACCAGAAGAATATATTTATATCATTACGAAAAAGACAAAGGCAAAATTATAATAAAAGGGTCGTGGAAATGCTTCACAAAATTGTGATCTGCATTATCACGGCTCTTTTACTCTCTGTTTACTTTCAAAACTGTAAGTGTAATTGAATACTGCCCTTGCTATAATTTAATTGTATTCCAAAACAAATAAATGTGGCAGGAAGAAAGGAGCGATTTTTAATGGAACACATTTTAAATTTAGAGCAAGTAAAAAAATACTACGGGGGTAACTCTGGAAATATCACAAAGGCAGTAGACGGTATTTCTATGTATGTAGATAAGGGCGAATTTGTCGCAATCATGGGAGCTAGTGGTTCTGGAAAGACTACCCTATTAAACTGTATCTCTACGATTGATACTGTAACCAGCGGACACATTACAGTCAATAATCAAGATATTACCAAAATCAAGGATAAAGATTTTGCTGATTTCAGACGTGAAAATTTAGGGTTCATTTTTCAAGATTTCAACCTTTTAGATACTTTAACGATTGGAGAAAACATTTCTTTATCATTGGTTATCAACAAACAGAACCCTACTGATATTGAGAAAAGAGTTCATGCTATCGCCGATAAATTGGGTATTCGTGATATTTTATCGAAATTTCCTTATGAAGTTTCTGGCGGACAAAAACAGCGTTGTGCTTGTGCTAGAGCCTTAATCAATGAACCGAAACTGATTTTAGCTGATGAACCGACGGGAGCTTTGGACTCAAAAGCTTCCAGATTATTACTGGAAACAATGTCTGAAATCAACAAGAAAATGCAGGCTACTATTTTAATGGTAACACATGACCCGTTTAGTGCGTCTTTCTGTGAACGTATTTTGTTCTTGAAAGACGGTAAAATATTCAATGAAATTTTCAGAGGGGAAAAAAGCAGAAAAGATTTCTTCAATGAAATACTGGATATATTAACCTTGCTCGGAGGTGAAGTGGGAAATGTTAGGTAAGTTAGCGTATAGAAATACAAAAAGAAATATTAAAGATTATTTGATTTATCTGATAACCGTTACTGCATCCTTTTCTCTTATATTTGCTTTTAATTTGGTGGCAAATTCTGATGAAATTGTAAAGTTATGTTCCAGTATGGATGCATTTAAGAATTCATTGTTCGCTGTAAATATTCTTATTATTTTTGTGATATGCTTTTTGATCAACTATACAACGAAATTTATGTTTGAAAAAAGAAGTAAAGAATTAGGAACATATATGCTTCTTGGCATTAAGAAAAAAGAAATTGCCCACTTAGTTGTAATTGAAAATATACTGTTGGGAATTTTAGCATTTGTATTAGCTATTCCTATTGGCTTTTTATTCAGCCAGTTTGTGTCGTTAGTAATTGTAAACTTACTGGGTATTCCAAAAACTCTCTTTATTTCTTTGAATTTCGTTTCTATTGGACTATTGATAATTTATTTTTTAACTATTTATGTTTTGGTTTTGCTTAATCTATTAAGAAGAATAAGTAAAATGACGATACGTGATTTTCTTTATTTTGACAAACAAAATGAAAAGAAAATGTTCCGTGACAGTAAAAAAAGAAATGTCATTTTTGTTTTAAGTATTATTCTTGGTGCGATTTCTCTTTTTCTCTGGAATTCACGTTGTACTATGGATAATTTTAATAAGCAAGAAACACTTACTTATTTGATGGTAAGCGTAATCATGTTGATTATCAGCATTTATGGTATATCTACAACTTGTGCAGATATGTTCTTGACTGTTATCTTAAAATTTTGTATAATAGGAATTGAAGTTAAATTAGATGCTAAAAATTTGTAATTAAGAAGGAGGGATTCGTCATGTTGGTATTCCAAATGCGTAATGTAGATAAAACATCTACTGTTTTGAAACAGACTAAAAACAGTGATTACGCAGATAAATAAATACGTTAGATTAATTCCTACCAGTGACTAATCTTATGACTTTTTAAACAGATAACTAAAATTACAAACAAATCGTTTAACTTCTGTATTTATTTACAGATGTAATCACTTCAGGAGTGATTACATGAACAAAAATATAAAATATTCTCAAAACTTTTTAACGAGTGAAAAAGTACTCAACCAAATAATAAAACAATTGAATTTAAAAGAAACCGATACCGTTTACGAAATTGGAACAGGTAAAGGGCATTTAACGACGAAACTGGCTAAAATAAGTAAACAGGTAACGTCTATTGAATTAGACAGTCATCTATTCAACTTATCGTCAGAAAAATTAAAACTGAATACTCGTGTCACTTTAATTCACCAAGATATTCTACAGTTTCAATTCCCTAACAAACAGAGGTATAAAATTGTTGGGAATATTCCTTACCATTTAAGCACACAAATTATTAAAAAAGTGGTTTTTGAAAGCCGTGCGTCTGACATCTATCTGATTGTTGAAGAAGGATTCTACAAGCGTACCTTGGATATTCACCGAACACTAGGGTTGCTCTTGCACACTCAAGTCTCGATTCAGCAATTGCTTAAGCTGCCAGCGGAATGCTTTCATCCTAAACCAAAAGTAAACAGTGTCTTAATAAAACTTACCCGCCATACCACAGATGTTCCAGATAAATATTGGAAGCTATATACGTACTTTGTTTCAAAATGGGTCAATCGAGAATATCGTCAACTGTTTACTAAAAATCAGTTTCATCAAGCAATGGAACACGCCAAAGTAAACAATTTAAGTACCATTACTTATGAGCAAGTATTGTCTATTTTTAATAGTTATCTATTATTTAACGGGAGGAAATAATTCTATGAGTCGCTTTTTTAAATTTGGAAAGTTACACGTTACTAAAGGGAATGGAGATAAATTATTAGATATACTACTGACAGCTTCCAAGAAGCTAAAGAGGTCCCTAGCGCCTACGGGGAATTTGTATCGATAAGGGGTACAAATTCCCACTAAGCGCTCGGGACCCCTTGTAGGAAAATGTCCTAAGTGTGGCAACAATATTGTATTAAAAAAATCGTTTTATGGTTGTTCAAATTATCCTGAATGTAAGTTTACTTTAGCTGAACATTTTAGAAAGAAAAAACTAACCAAAACGAATGTAAAAGAATTACTGGAGGGAAAAGAAACCCTGGTAAAAGGAATCAAAAACAAAGAGAAAAAGCCCTACAATGCCGTTGTAAAAATTGGGGAAAAGGGATATATTGATTTTATCTCTTTTTCAAAATAAACATAAAAGCCCTTTAAAGAGGGCTTTTATATATTAATCACAAATCACTTATCACAAATCACAAGTGATTAATCACAAATCACTTGTGATTTGTGATTCTTAATGATACAATATTACTATGTTTTAGCTTTAAAGGCTCGTACAGACTATATGTTTTGTGCGGGCTTTTTTCATACCCGAAAAAATTTAAAAAATTTTTCAAAAGAGGTCATTAAATCACACCTAGCTGTCCTTATATGGTGCGGAAAGAGGGATAAACACTTTTCAAATCATAAAGGAAAGGAGGTGAGATTGATGAAACCGTCTGACTTCCAGAAAACAGTTCAATGTCGTTTTGAAAGTTGTTTAAAGAAAGTTGTCCGTAGTGTCGTGAAAGATTATTACAAGGAATTAAACCGTCGTAAGAATAAAGAAATATCTTTCAGCGAATTGCCAGATGTCCTTGTTGATAAAATGGCTGTTTGGGACGACTACGAAACAGATTATACAATCTTTTCAGTATGTGGCATTGATATTCGTGTCCTTGATGATGAATTGGCAGAAGCCTTGAAGAAACTTCCAGAAAGAAAACGCAATACTCTGTTGATGTATTACTTCTTGGAAATGACAGAAAGTGAAATTGCCAACTTGCAGAAAATCACGCAAAGCGGTGTATTTAGAAACCGACATCACGCTTTGGAAACTATGAAAAAAATACTCAAGGAGGAACATTAGAAAATGAAACAGTTATTTAAGAAACCGTCTTATTACTTGATTTCATCAGCTATGGATTGAAACGAAAAAGCGATTGAAAAATTACTGGCATTTTATGACCCTTACATATCAAAGTGCTGTTTGCGTTCACTTTATGATGAATACGGCAATGTTTATATCGTTGTAGATATGGAATTAAAAGGACGTATCAGAGAAGCACTTATCAAAATGATTTTAGGTTTTGATATTGAAGATATGGACTTAGAACCAGAAGAATAAGCAGTTTTTAGCGGAGCATGATTTAATATCCCCCTCTTTCCTGCTCTGCCACCTGCTTTTATATGAAAGCAACACGCTTTCACCACAGCTCTTTGACAACTGAATAAAGCAGACAGATACGTTTGTGAGATGGCGAGCCACGGGGACTGTACGCCACGACCTTTTCAAAAGAAAGCGAGCGACCCACGCAGTGATCCGAGAGCGACTGTTGGAAAAGTTGTTTTGCCACGACCTATCCTCACAGAATAATGATACGTCCGCATGGTGCGGTTCTGCCCACAAGAATGGGAATAGTTGAGATACTAATGGAGCTTTCCAAAGCCGTCTGCCTGCTTGTAAAAAACGACACACAGTAAAGGGGGGTGCATAGATTATGAACAATACTGATGTGCCTATTTGGGAAAAATATACGCTGACGGTTGAAGAAGCGTCCAAATACTTCCGCATTGGCGAAAAGAAATTGCGTAAATTAGCCGAAGAAAATCTTGACGCTGGCTGGGTTATCGTGAACGGCAACCGTATTCAGATTAAGCGAAAACAATTTGAAAAAATCATAGATACATTGGACGAAATCTAATGTCATTGAGCCGTAGATATGGTATAATAAATATAGCGTATCACGGCTCGTTCCATGACGGAAAGGAGCTTTACACTATGTCTAATGTAAAACGAAAAGACAGTAAAAATCGCAATTTGCGTAATGGAGAGAGCCAGCGAAAAGACGGAAGATACGTTTATAAATATACCGATATATACGGAAAGCCACAATTTATCTATTCTTGGAAACTTGTACCGACAGACAAGACACCTGCTGGAAAGCGTGATGATATATCGTTGAGGGAAAAAGAAACACAGATTAAAAAAGACCTTAACGACGGTATCGATACAGCAGGCGGTAAAATGACAGTCTGCCAGCTCTACGACAAGAAGAACAGCCAAAGAAAGAACATCAAGAGGGCTACTGAAAAAGGACGACAGTATCTTATGAACGCTCTGAAAAATGACCCATTGGGTATGAGGGCGATTGATACTGTTAAGCAGTCGGACGCTAAAGAATGGGCTATCAGAATGAGCGAAAAAGGATACGCCTATAAAACGATTGATAACTACAAGCGTTCCTTGAAAGCGTCATTTTACATGGCGATACAAGACGACTGTATCAGAAAGAACCCGTTTGAATTTAAGCTAAGTGATGTTCTGGAAGATGATACGGAGCAGAAAGTTATCCTTACACCAGAGCAGGAAGAACGCCTGCTTGCCTTTATGGAAAAGGATAAGATTTACAGCAAGTATTATGATGAGGTTGTGCTTCTGCTGGAAACGGGACTTCGTATTTCTGAATTTTGCGGACTAACGACGCATATTGATATGCAGAACAGAATACTCAATATAGACCACCAGTTATTGAAAGACAGCGAAATCGGCTACTATATTGAAACGCCAAAGACCAAAAACGGAAAACGAGAACTTCCATTGACAGAACGGGCTTATCAAGCAATCCAAAGAATACTAAAGAACAGAGGAAAGGCACAACCGTTGATTGTAGGTGGTTATAGCAATTTCCTATTCTTGAACCGTGAGGGCTTACCTAAAGTTGCAGGAAACTATGAGGGCATGGTGCGAGGACTAATTAAGAAGTATAACAAGTATCACACGGACAAGTTACCGAACATCACACCACATTCATTCCGACATACTTACTGTACGAATATGGCAAACAGAGGAATGAACCCAAACACCCTGCAATATCTTATGGGACACGCTAACATAACCATGACACTTGGCTATTATGCACACGGTACATTTCAATCTGCAAAAGCAGAACTGGAAAGACTGGCTTGTTAATATCGGAGCTTATATTTACTACTCATTTACTACTTTTGGTTGCATTTTCATGCTGGTAAATGCCAGCTTATGCAAGGTATCTTCCAAAAAGAAAATACCGATAAAGCCCTAAAATACGGGATATATCGGCATTTACCAACTTATGAAAAGATAATCAGAAATTTAGTAAGTTTTTATGATAATTATTCCATTTTTTTCTCTTGCGTCCTTCTTGTTTTTATGGTAAAATATATCTTGTTCTGATTACGAACACTGCCGCTGTGGCGGAATTGGTAGACGCACTTGACTCAAAATCAAGCGGTGAATAACCGTGCCGGTTCGAGTCCGGCCAGCGGCATAGCTAAAAAAGATCTGCAAAAACGAACGTTGATGCAGATCTTTTTTATTGTCTTCCCTTCAAAAAAACAGCTTTTGAAAGAAAGAAAACCCCTTTCGAAGAACCGGCCATCTGCCGCATGGTTCTTTTTGAAAGGGGTTTTACTGTTGTTATTTCTTATTTATTTCCAAACATCTTCTCATACTCCGGTGTTCCATCCAGTGTAGCGAAGTAGTCCTTCGGGGTTTCTGCGCGGCGGATGACTTCAAAGCTGCCGTCCTCTTTTAACAGAACCTCTGCAGATTTTAATTTTCCGTTGTAGTTGTATCCCATGGAAAATCCATGTGCGCCGGTGTCGTGGATGAAGAGGAGGTCTCCGACTTCCACTTCCGGAAGCATGCGGTCGATCGCGAATTTATCGTTGTTCTCGCACAGAGAGCCTGTTACGTCATATTTGTGGTCGCACGGCTGATCTTCTTTTCCCATCACCGTGATGTGATGGTAAGCGCCGTACATAGCCGGTCTCATCAGGTTGACCGCGCAGGCATCACAGCCGATGTACTCTTTGTAGATGTGTTTCTGATGGATGGCGCGGGTAACGAGTCCGCCGTACGGTCCCATCATGAAACGGCCCATTTCCGTGTAAATTGCAACATCGCCCATGCCGGCCGGAACGAGAACTTCATCGTACACTTTATGTACACCCTCGCCAATCACGCGGATGTCATTGCCTTCCTGATCCGGTTTGTACGGAATTCCGACGCCGCCGGAAAGATTGATGAATTTAATCTTCACGCCCGTCTCTTTCTGCAGCTTTACAGCCAGCTCAAACAGTGTTTTTGCCAGAACTGGGTAGTAATCATTGGTTACGGTATTACTTGCAAGGAAGGAATGGATGCCGAACTCTTCTGCCCCTTTTGCCTTCAGAATGCGGAATGCCTCAAAAATCTGCTCGGTTGTCATACCGTATTTGGCATCTCCCGGATTGTCCATAATATCGGTGCTGATTTTAAACAGTCCGCCCGGGTTATAACGGCAACAGATTTTCTTCGGAATGTAGCCTAATGTTTTCTCAAGAAAATCAATATGCGTAATATCATCAAGGTTAATGATCGCACCAAGCTCTGCAGCCAGTTGATACTCTGCAGCCGGTGTTACGTTGGATGAAAACATGATTTTATCTTTCTCAAATCCCATCGCATCGGAAAGCATCAGCTCCGTGTAAGAAGAGCAGTCGCATCCGCAGTCATATTCACCCAGCATTTTGATCAGTGTCGGGTTTGGGTTCGCTTTTACAGCAAAATACTCACGAAATCCCGGATTCCAGGAAAAAGCTTCCTTTACCGCTTTCGCATTCTCACGAATTCCTTTTTCATCGTAAATGTGAAACGGAGTTGGTACTGCTGCTGCGATTTCTTCCAGTTTTTCTTTTGTTACAAAAGGCTTCTTCGTCATTCTCTTTTGTCTCCTTCTTCTGCTTATTTTGCCTGAATAATGTGAAGCATGTTTGTCATATATCCTTCACCCGTCACCTCGTTAGTAGCAGGGTCTCCGGCCGTAAAAATAACCATATCGCCACGTTCTACAAGCTCCTCACGGCGCACCATATACATAGCATGGGAAATGATGTTCTCCGTAGAATCTTCCTCGTATCCGGTCACCGGACGAACGCCCCAGTAGAGCTGCATTTTTCTTCTTGCCCATTCATATGGGGTAACGCCGTAAATCGGTACGCTCGGACGAAGGTTGGAAATCAGTCTTGCAGTCTGACCGGACATCGTCGGAGTCACAATGCAGGCTGCTTTGATGTGTTCTACCATAGAAACGGCTGCACTTCCGACTGCTGCGGAAACATTTAGCTTTCCTTCCAGCGCTTTTCCATCGCGGTAGTCTTCGAATTTCAGATAACGCTCCGTCTGCTCGGCAATCTCTCCCATCATGGTAACTGCCTCGATCGGATATTTTCCGGCTGCTGTTTCGCCGGAGAGCATGATCGCATCCGTTCCATCATAAATTGCATTCGCAACATCGGCTACCTCTGCACGGGTCGGACGCGGGTTCCGGATCATGGAATCCAGCATCTGGGTTGCTGTGATAACCGGTTTGTATTTATGATTGCATTTTTCAATGATGATTTTCTGTACATGCGGTACTTGGCACGCCGGAATCTCTACACCAAGATCTCCCCTTGCAACCATCACACCATCTGCCGCATCGATGATGCTGTCGATGTTCTGCACACCCTCCGCATTTTCGATCTTGGCAATGATATCAATATGCTCTCCTCCGTTTGCCACAAGGAACTCACGGATTTCGTTAATTGCCTCTGCATTCCGGATAAAGGAAGCTGCAACAAAATCAATATCCTGTTCAATACCAAAAAGAAGATCTCCTTTGTCTTTCTCCGTGAGGTTCGGAAGATTGATCGAAACGTTTGGTACATTCACGCCCTTTTTTTCTCCGAGCTCGCCGCCGTTTACTACGGTACAGACAATTTCCGGTGCATTTACTTTTTCTACGCGCAGACCGATCAGACCATCATCGATCAAAATCGTATCTCCCTCTTTGATATCTTCCGTAAGGCCGGTGTAGCTGACAGAACAGTGATTTTCATCTCCGGTCTCCTGAACGGTTGTCAGGGTAAAAGTCTGTCCGGTTACCAGATTCACTTTTTTTCCATCTTTTAAAACGCCGGTACGAATTTCCGGTCCTTTGGTGTCCAGAAGGATTGCCACAGGAGTTTTCAGCTCTTTTCGAAGCTCTTTCAGCATATCCATACGCATTTTCTGCTCATCGTGGTCTCCATGAGAAAAATTAAAACGAGCAACATCCATTCCGGTTTCAATCAGTTTTTTCATCAGGTCACGGGAGTTGGTATTTGGTCCCATGGTGCAGACAATTTTCGTTCTTCTCATACTTTCTCTCCTTCTTTATTTTACATGTTCATGCGTAAACAGGTGATCCTGGCAGTATTCATAGTTTCCGTTGCATCGGGAACAGAAACGGAACTCCAGATTCGGATCATCTTTTTCGGTCCGGCCACAGATCGCACATTTGTGTTTTGTGATCCCGTTCGGATTGCGGTATTCGGCTTCGCCTCTTGAAACGGCCTTTTTAAATTCCTTCCGGCGTCTGTTCTGCTGGAAAGAGCCGCGTTTTCCTTTTCTTGTCATCAGGAAGAACACAAGGACGTTTGCAAGGGAACAAAGAATAACAACACATCCTGCCCAGTTTCCGCTCATGATGCTGGTAATCATGCTGTAGGCGAGAAGCGCTACGTCAAGGTATGCCAGCCATTTGATTTTGATCGGAATAATGAAATACAGCAGTACCTGCATATCCGGGAAGCTGATCGCAAAGCCAAGGAAAATCGAGAGGCTGATGTAGTAAGTGCTGAATGCCGTTCCCATCAGCGACGGATATCCGTTGACTGCATATAAGATTCCATACAGCAGGAAGGAACCGATAATGGTCATCAGAATGCCGGAAAAGATGTAAACATTATACTTGAAATCTCCCCAGGCTCTCTCAAGGCTTGTTCCGATTGAGTAATAGAAAAACAGCATGATGATCGTAAAGATATCAAGGCTGCTCGGCGGAATCAGAATCCAGCTCACCAGACGCCAGATCTGTCCGTGCAGAATATAATATGGTTCCAGCGTCAGATACTGTCTCATGATGGGAGCCGCAAGCGCAATGATATATCCCGCAATGTACGTTACGATAATGTACATCGTCAGATGGCTTAACGCGTATCTCCCATATTTTCGCTCCATTTTGTCTAAAAAATTCATGCACACTCTTCCTTTTTGTTTGTTTTATTTTACCGGCTTTCACTGCCCGAAAATACATTCTCATTATACGTGCTGCCTTTTCGTTTGTCAAACGGTATAACGGTGAATTTCGTCTCCGAAAAAGAGCTTTACGAATGTTTTACTTTCCGGTATAATTTATTAGAAATCTTTTCCAGTTATTTTATAAATATACGAAAAAATTCAGGAGGACTTTATATATGGCAGGATCATCATTTGGTACCATCTTCAGACTGACCACCTGGGGAGAGTCTCATGGAAAAGGCGTGGGCGTTGTTGTGGACGGAGTGCCGGCCGGCCTTTCGCTTTCCGAGGAGGATATTCAGTTTTACCTCGACCGCAGGAAGCCGGGACAGAACCGCTTTACCACAAAACGGAAAGAATCCGATACCGTTCAGATTTTATCCGGCACTTTCGAAGGAAAAACGACCGGTACCCCGATTTCCATGGTGGTATGGAATGAGGATCAGCATTCCAAAGATTACAGCGACATTGCTTCCTATTACAGACCGGGCCACGCCGACTATACGTTTGATGCAAAATACGGTTTCCGCGACTACCGCGGCGGCGGACGCTCCTCAGGACGCGAGACGATCGCACGCGTGGCTGCAGGTGCCATTGCCTTAAAAATGCTCTCTGAGCTTGGCATCACCGTTTCCGCCTACACCCGCTCCATCGGTGACGTGGAAATCCAGTCTTTTGATACCGCTGAAATCGCGAATAACGCCCTGAATATGCCGGATGCAGAGGCTGCCGAAAAGGCTTCCGAGCTTTTAACAAAAGCCATGGCGGAAAAAAATTCCGTCGGCGGTGTGGTCGAATGTGTCGTTCACCATATGCCGGCCGGTGTCGGCGATCCGGTGTTTGAAAAGCTCGATGCCAACCTTGCAAAAGCACTCGTCTCCATCGGCGCCGTAAAAGGCGTGGAAATCGGAGACGGTTTCTCGGTCTGCACAGCTACCGGGCTTACCAATAACGATGCCTTCCATGTAAATGCGGACGGCTCCATTGTCAAGCTGACCAACCACGCCGGCGGTATTTTAGGCGGTATCAGCGACGGAAGCGATATCGTTGTCCGGGCTGGTTTCAAACCGACCCCGTCCGTTGCTGCTTCCCAGCAGACCATCAACAAAGACGGCGAAAATATTGCCATCGAAATCAAAGGCCGCCACGACCCGATCATCGTTGCACGCGCCGTTGTTGTCGTGGAATGCATGACCGCTCTTGTCCTGGCGGACGCACTGCTCGTCGGCATGAGCGCCAAACTGGACAATGTAAAGAAAGTCTGGGCTCTGGACGAGAAATAAAGGCCGGACTGCTTCTTTCTGGCTTCAACACAAAAAATGCCTGCGGGATACAGTTCTTCCTGCAGGCATTTTTGCGTTATTTTTTAGTGAACGCCTTTTTTCGTAATCAGAATACAGTTCGGCGTCTCCACTTTCATCGGGCGGCCTTTCTGAACCAGCACGTTTTTCTCATAATCAACGGTAAATGTTGTGATCGTGTTGGACTCATGGTTTGCCACTGCGATATGTTTTCCGTCCGGGAACATTGCAATATCCTTTGGATATTCGCCGCTGATCGGAAGTGCAAACTTCTTCTCCATGCAGCCGGTCTCCGGGTCGATATGGAACATTGCTACGGTATTGTCTCCGGCTGTAGAAGTAAACAGGTAGTGGTGATCCGGGGAAAGGCACATGCCGGATGCAGCGTCGTGCGCCTGGTCCACGTTCGCGGATGTGGTGCTGATCGACTGCAGTTTTTCAAATTCCGGTCCGTTTCCCGTATCACGGTAGCTGAATACATCGACTTTGTTCATCAGCTCGTAAATGACATACGCGTATTTTCCGGATTCACTGAAAACGATCTCTCTCGGACCGGATTCACGCTCACAGCGCAGGATATCCACCAGTTTCAGGCGGTCACGCTGTGTGTTCAGCTTGTACATTTTGATCTGGTCAATGCCGTTGTCGACTGCGCAGACATATTTGTTGTCCGGTGTAGGAACGACACAGCTGACATGCGGGCGGAAGTTACGCTCTGCCACACTGCCAAGGCCCTTGTGGAACACGCCGTCCATCAGACTTCCGAGGCGGCCGTCCTTATGGGTATGTACAACGGTTACTTTTCCGTCATGATAGCCTGCCACGAACAGGTATCTTCCGGTTTTGTCCACCGACAGATAGCAGCCGCGCATGCCGTCGATGTCTACTTTGTTGATCGGGGTCAGGTCTCCGTCATCCTCCACTGCAAACACTGCAACGCCTTCATCTGCAATCGAATACAGGTATTTGCCGTTTAAGGAACGGGCAATGTGGGAAGAGTTGTTGACCGGTATGACTTTTCGCTCTGTCAGAGTGCCTTCTTCTACATTTACATCATATAAATGAATACCAATGCTGCTTCCATGGGTATAAGTGCCTACATAGGCTACGTACTCATCCTTCATGTTGTTTTCATCCTTTCTGCCTTCTCGCACATCGTGTGAATTTTCTAAAAATATTTTAACACAATTTCCGCGCCACGACAACGAGGAAAACGGATTTTTGATATGTAAACGGTAACACTTTATTTTTAGACACAGGATATTCTCCTGCAGAGAATTTTTTAGATATTTCTATTGTTTTTGGATTGTAAGAGTTGAGGTTTCCGCTGCATACCATTTCCATTTTCTACGCTCTCGTCAGACTGATTTCCTGACTCATCATTCCCTGCAGTTTCTTGATTGCGCGGCTGTACTGGCACTGCAGCGCCTGCTCGCTTTTCTTGCAGAATCCGCTGAGCTCTTTGTAGCTGAATCCATATGCTCTCCCCCAGAAAATGCGCTGATCCATCGGATTCAGGTTCTGGATGCAGTTCTGCATCACCATTCGTTCCTCAATCTCGGCTGTCGCGGCCGCCTCCCCTTCATTTCTGTTCTCTTTCTGATACTGTGTATAGGAAACTTCATTCTGATAATAATGTTTTCTGCGCTGATTCTTGATCTTGTTTTTTGCCACACAGAACAGCCATTTCGTCATCTCTTCTCCTTCGAGATCGGCAACGGTTTCAAATTTTACCACCAATACCTCCCATACATCGTTCAGCACATCCTTCGCCGTCTCCCGGTCATTGTTCAACTGACCGCAGATATAACGGAACAGCACATGACTGTTTTCCTCGAATATGATCTGAAAAAATCGTTCCTTCTCTTGTCTCATACACTTCTTTCTCCCTCCTGTTATTTCGCTGTCCTTCTCTTCCGGGCCCGTCATATATGTAATGTGTTGAGACTATCGAAATCTTTCGTTTTTTCAGAATATTTCTACTATTTGACCTTATTACTTTTGTTAATAAAGCAAAATATTGCGTTATAACTGCACCGCGGCGCATAATCAAATTTTTTCTTTCGAAATCAGAAATTACTGTTTCTGACAAAAAATTCCCGCAGAAAGGAGCTTTCTTCCTCTCTGCGGGAATCTTCTATTTTGGTTTTATTTTATTTAAAGTAAGCAACACCGGACTCAAAGATCTTCAGATCCTGCTCTCCGTAGATGTTGACTGCTACGCCGTTGTCGCGGCGCTCTGCGTGTGCCATCTTACCAAAGACACGGCCGTCCGGGCTGGTGATACCCTCGATTCCGCAGTAGGAACCGTTGACATTCCAGTACTCGTCGTTGGTCAGGTTTCCGTTGACATCGCAGTAGCGGGTTGCAATCTGGCCGTTTGCCATCAGCTTGTCGATCCACTCTTTCGATGCTACGAAACGTCCCTCTCCGTGGGATGCCGGGTTGGTGTAAACACCGCCAAGCTCGGCGCCTGCCAGCCATGGGGATTTGTTGGTCACAACCTTCGTGTAAACCATCTTGGAAATATGGCGTCCGATAGTGTTGAAGGTCAGAGTCGGGGAATCCTCCGTCTGTCCGAGAATCTCACCGTACGGAACGAGTCCCAGTTTGATCAGTGCCTGGAATCCGTTGCAGATACCAAGGGCAAGTCCGTCTCTCTCATTCAGCAGTTTGGTAACAGCTTCTTTGATCTTCGCATTCTGGAATGCGGTTGCAAAGAATTTTGCTGATCCATCCGGCTCATCACCTGCGGAGAATCCGCCAGGGAACATGATGATCTGCGCCTGGTTGATGACTTTTTCAAAGGCATCGACAGAACCGCGGATGTCTTCTGCGGAAAGATTGCTGAATACCTGAGTGATAACTTTTGCACCGGCACGCTCGAAAGCTCTGGTGCTGTCATACTCACAGTTCGTTCCCGGGAAGACCGGAATGAATACGGTCGGCTGTGCCAGCTTGTGGGAGCATACGTGGATGCTCTTTGCCTGATAGCAGCTGTCTGCAACAATTCCGTTTTCGTCTGCTGCTGCCACATTCAGGGCATCTACCTCCGGAAGCTCTGCACCGGATACGGTCTTGAATACTTTTTCCAGCGGTTTGTTCCATGCGGAAACGGCCTCGCGGATGGTGATTTCGGTGTCTTTATAGGAAAGAACCGGTTTGTCTGTCACTTCACCGATGACGGTGTAGGTGCTTGCCAGCTCTCCGACTTTTTCAGCCGGAACTTCGCAGATCAGATCTGCAATATATGGAGTAAAGAGATCTCTCTCGTCTACATTGTGCTCGATGGTTACGCCGAGAGCATTACCGAATGCCATCTTGGATACGGCTGCTGCGATACCCTGACGGTCTACGACATAAGCGGCTTTCACACGGCCGTTCTGCATATCCTCATGCAGTTTTCTGTAGGTTTCCATGACGCCTTCGTACTCTGGAAGCAGATGTGCGTCGACTGGAAGGTGGATCCACACGAGTTTGTCTCCTGTGTTTTTCAGCTCCGGAGATACTACATCTTTTAATTTTGCAACGTCAACCGCGAAGGATACGAGTGTCGGCGGTACATCGATATGGTTGAAGGTACCGGACATACTGTCTTTTCCTCCGATAGACGGCAGGCCGTAGCCCATCTGTGCGTCGTATGCACCAAGAAGTGCTGCGAACGGCTGGCTCCAGCGGTGCGGATCCTCAGTCATTCTGCGGAAATATTCCTGGAAGGTGAAGCGGACTTTGCTGTAATCGCCGCCGACTGCCACGATGCGGGACAGGGACTCGGTTACGGCATAGACTGCTCCGTGATACGGGCTCCAGCTCGATACGTATGGATCAAAGCCGTAGCTCATCATGGTAACGGTGTTGGTTTTTCCATCCGGAACCGGCACTTTTGCAACCATGGCCTGAGTTTCAGTCAGCTGATATTTTCCACCGTACGGCATCAGCACGCTGGCTGCTCCGATGGAGGAGTCAAACATCTCGACAAGACCTTTCTGGGAGCATGCGTTGAGGTCTGACAGGGTGGACAGCCATTTTTCTTTCACGTCGGCAATGTCACCGCTTCTTTTTAACGGGGTGTCCTCTGCTTTTGGAATCTCTACGAAGACATCATTCTCCTGATGTGCTCCGTTGGTATCCAGGAATGCACGGGAAATATTGACGATCTCTTTTCCTCTCCAGGAGAGTACCAGACGCGGGTCCTCGGTTACGACTGCAACTTCGGTTGCCTCCAGGTTCTCTTCTGCGGCATATTTCAGGAACTGCTCACGGTCTTTCGGGTCGATGACAACGGCCATACGCTCCTGGGACTCGGAGATGGCGATCTCGGTTCCGTCGAGGCCGGCATATTTTTTCGGTACTTTGTCCAGATTGATCTTAAGGCCCGGTGCCAGCTCGCCGATGGCAACGGAAACTCCGCCTGCACCGAAGTCGTTGCATTTTTTAATCAGAAGGCTGACTTCCTCGCGGCGGAACAGTCTCTGCAGTTTACGCTCAGTCGGTGCGTTTCCTTTCTGTACCTCTGCACCGCAGGTCTCGATGGATTCTGTCGTATGTACTTTGGAGGAACCGGTTGCACCGCCGCAGCCGTCTCTTCCAGTACGGCCGCCGAGCAGGATGATGATATCGCCCGGATCGGAATTTTCACGGACAACGGCACGGCGCGGTGCTGCTCCAAGGACGGCTCCGATCTCCATACGTTTTGCCACGTAGTCCGGATGGTAAACTTCTTTGACATAGCCGGTTGCAAGACCGATCTGGTTTCCATAGGAGCTGTAGCCGTGTGCTGCTTCTCTTACGAGTTTTTTCTGCGGAAGTTTTCCTTCGAGTGTCTCGCTCTGCGGACGGGTCGGATCTGCGGCTCCGGTCACACGCATTGCCTGATATACATAGGTTCTGCCGGAAAGCGGGTCACGGATTGCACCGCCAAGGCAGGTTGCTGCACCACCGAACGGCTCGATCTCGGTCGGGTGGTTGTGGGTCTCGTTTTTGAAGTTGATCAGCCACTCTTCGTCTTTTCCGTCTACATCTACCGGTACGACGATGGAGCATGCGTTGATTTCATCAGACTCTTCCTGATCTGCGAGTTTTCCTTCGGATTTCAGTTTTTTCATTGCCAGAAGGGCAAGGTCCATAAGGCAGATGAATTTGTCGTCACGGCCTTTGTAGAGTACCTCACGGTCGCTTAAGTAGCGGTCGTAGCTTTTTTTCATCGGCTCGTAGTAGTCGCCTTCGCCGAAGGTCACGTTGGTAAGCTCGGTGGAGAAGGTGGTATGGCGGCAGTGATCGGACCAGTAGGTATCGAGTACGCGGATCTCGGTCATGGATGGATTTCGTTTTTCTTCGCCGCGGAAGTAGTTCTGGATATGCAGGAAGTCTTTGAAGGTCATGGCAAGGCCGAGGGAATCATACAGGGCTTTTAATTCTGCCTCCGGCATGTCGATGAATCCGTCGAAGATTTTGACGTCTGCCGGCTCTTCAAATTTTGTCACGAGGGTTTCCGGTTTTTCAAGTCCTGTCTCTCTGGAGTCTACCGGATTGATGCAGTGTGCTTTGACTGCGTCAAACTGCTCATCAGTCATCTCTCCTTCGATAACATACGTAACGGCGGAGCGGATGATCGGCTGCTCGTCTTCTTTTAAGAACTGCACGCACTGTACGGCAGAATCGGCTCTCTGATCAAACTGTCCCGGAAGGAATTCTACGGAAAATACTCTCGCACCTTCTGCACGCGGGAAATCTTCCTGATAGCAGATATCAACCGGCGGCTCTGCAAAGACTACTTTACATGCTTTCTCATATGTCTCATCACTGATATTTTCTACATCGTACCGGATCAGCTCCCGTACGTTGGTTACGGTCTGGATGTTCAGATAGTGCTTGATTTCATGCTTCAGATCTTTCGCCTTAATCGCAAATTCCGGCTTTTTCTCCACATAAACGCGTCTGACTGTACTCATTTTTATCCTCCATTTGTCTGAATCATAGTCCCCCAAAAACGGGACAATCTTTCGTTACTTACAGAATAGCATATTTATCTTTATAAATGAAATTAATATATCTTATATGTTTTATAAGTTTTGTTTCTTAATAGACGGACGCATTCCATTTTTCCTGCACTACCATCCCACTCATCACCCATTCTCTCCCGTCCTAAACCGTCA